>DAOUMF010000197.1:0-4449 GCA_034411955.1 Dehalococcoidia bacterium | reverse complement strand
TATCGGGCGAGACGCGCCGCTGAGCCTGGACGTGGGCGGCTACCAGCGGGCCGTGAACAACTGGAACTTCACCCACCTGGGCAACATCACGGTCCGCAAGGCTCTTTCGGAGTCGGTGAACGTGCCGGCGGTGAATACGGTGATGGAGGTGGGGATCACGGAGTTCCAGAAGACGGCCCACCGCATGGGAATCACGGACCTGCAGCGCAACGATTGCGGGCCGACCATCACTCTGGGCTCCTGTGAGGTGAAGATGCTTGACCAGGCCTACGCCTACAGCGTGTTTGCCAACAACGGCAAGATGTACGGCATGCCGTCGGTGGAGAATCTGCCGGATGGCTTTCGTGAGCTGGACCCGGTGTCCGTGCTGCGCATCGAGGACGCGAGCGGGAACGTCCTGTACGAGTTCGAGAAGCCCGAGGAGCGGCAGGTAGTGAAGCCCGAGTATGCCTACATGGTCACGGACATCCTGTCCAACGAGGCGATCAACTGGAGCCGGCTCACCTTCGGCTGGCCGGCCGCGTCAAAGACGGGGACCAGCGAGGACTTCCGGGACAACGTGGTGATGGGGTATACGCCGGGGCCGGACGGCCTGGTGGTGGACGTCTGGATGGGCAACGCCGACAACACGCCCATGGCCAACAACGCCTTCAGCTCTGCTGGCGCTGGCCCCATGTGGACGACGTTCATGGCGGCGGCCCACGAGTACCTGGGGATTCCCAAGGCCGAGTTCAAGGCGCCGGACACCATCGTGACCGCCTGGTGCGGCGGCCGGAAGGAGGTCTTCGCGGAAGGGGAGCAGCCCACGAAGCCGGGGATCTGCCGGGCGCCGACGGTTGTCGACGGCGAATCCTCACCCACGCCGACGCCCACGCCCAGCTTCCCTAGGTTCCCGACCCGCACGATATCCACGCCTACGCCGACGCCGGAGCCCACGCCAACGCCTGCCCCTGAGCCCTCGCCGACGCCGACACCTGTTCCCACCGAGGCGCCTGAGGTGACGCCTACGCCTTTGCCCGAGGTGACCCCCGATGGTGGAGACGGGGGCGATGGCGGGGGCGGCGGACCAGGCTGAGCATGGTGCGCTGCCAGGGACCAATAGCCCGAACCCCTCTGTCGTGCTAGCCTAGCGTCGATGGCCAGGGTCCCGTATTTCCCCTAGTAGCAGAGTTGACCGAGGGGCCGAACGCATCCGAGATCCACCGCGGCCGCCTGCCGGGGGACGTCTTCCTGCGCCGGCCGCGGCCGCGGCGCCTGGCCCTGCACCGCGTGTTGGGCGCGCCGGCGCTGTTCAGCACCGCCTACGGCGACGTCGGCTCCTCCATCTACTACGCTCTGGGCGTCACGGCCCTATTCGCGCTGGGGCTCACACCGCTGGCCTTTGTTATCGCGGGGCTGCTGTTTGGGGCTCTTGCTCTCACATATGCCGAGGGAACGACGGCGATTCCGGAGGCCGGTGGGGCGAGCTCGTTCGCACGACGCGGGTTCAACGACTTGGTGAGCTTCATCGCCGGTTGGGCGCTCGCTCTCAACTATGTCGTCACTATGGCGATCTCAGCGTTCGCGATTCCCCACTACCTGGCGGTATTCGTTCCGCCGCTGGGGGAGTGGCCGATCGCCAGCATCGCCGCGGTTGCCATCCTGGGGGGATTGGCGACCATCAACATACTTGGCGTTCGCGAGTCGGCACGGATAAACATTGGCCTCGCGGGACTGGACCTGCTCACGCAGGCCCTACTCGTGCTGGTGGGTCTGATCTTTCTATTCAACTTCAGGACGATAATCGACAACGTACACTTCGGCGAGGCGCCGGAGTGGGACAGATTGGCCGTCGGCGTGGCCATCGCCATGATCGCGTTCACGGGGATCGAGACCATGTCCAACCTATCAGAAGAGACGCGTAATCCGTCTAGGAACGTGCCTCGAGCGATGCTGTCGGTGTTCGTGGCGATACTCGCGATGTACACGCTCATCCCGTTGGTCGCGTTGAGCGCCATGCCGGTGTCCTTCGATGCAGGCAAGGGCGAGTTCACTACGGATCTGGTTGAGAAGTTCGTTGAGGACCCGGTGCTGGGGATCGTGGAGCACCTGCCCGGCGTCCTCGAGCCCACTTTCGCGCTCTGGGTGGGCATTCTGGCCGCCACCATTCTGCTCATCGCGACCAACGCTGGGATGATGGGCATGTCCCGGCTGGCGTACTCCTTGGGGCGCCACCGCCAACTGCCGCCCCTGTTGAGCCGCCTGCACCCGGTGAGGAGGACCCCCGCGGTTGCGATCATGATATTCACGGCCTTCGCTGCGTTGCTGGTGATTCCGGGGAGGCTGGATCTCTTGGCGGGCGTGTATAGCTTCGGGGCGATGCTGACGTTTTCCTTCGCCCACATCTCCATCATCGCGCTGAGGATCAAAGAGCCCCAGATGCCAAGGCCTTTCAAGATTCCGTTCAACCTGCGCCTGCGGGGGCGGGATATCCCTTTGCCTGCCGTCGTCGGCCTAGTGGGCACGATGTCCGCCTGGGCCGTAGTGGCGATCAACCAACCCCTCAGTAGGTACTTGGGGCTGGCTTGGATGCTCGGCGGCTTGCTCGTCTTCTTGCTGTACCGGCGAGCCATCCGTGAGTCCCCGATGAAAGCTCTCGCCAGGGGCGACACCGACACGTGACACCCGCAGGAGGATCGAGCCGAGACCTCGTACAAGATGGCCCCAATCTACCTTGGCGTGCTAGTCTAGTGCGGTGATGTCTGGAGGCAGCCTAGTCCCCTAGACAGTCGACTTGACAGAGGGGCCGAACGCATCCGAGATCCGCCGCGGCCGCCGGCCGGGGGATATCCGCCTACGCCGAGCGCGGCCGCGCCGCCTGGCCCTGCACCGCGTGTTGAGGGTGCCGGGGCTGTTCAGCGCCGCTTACGGCAACGTCGGCTCGTCCATCTACTACGCGCTGGGGGTCACCGCGCTATACGCGCTGGGGCTGACCCCGCTCGTATTCCTCGTGTCTGGGCTGTTCTTTGGGGCGACGGCGCTGACCTACGCCGAGGGGACGGCAGCGATGCCCCAGGCCGGCGGCTCCATGGCCTTCGCCAGGCGGAGCTTCAGCCCCTTCGTGTCGTTTACCGTGGGTTGGGGGCAGCTCCTCAACTACATGGTAACGGTGGCCATATCCGCCTTCGCCGTGGCCAACTACCTGGCCGTGTTCTGGGAGCCCCTGGGCGAGTGGCCCGCTAACAGCATCTTCGGCATAGGCGTGGTCCTCTTCCTCACCGCGGTCAACGTCATAGGCGTGCAGGAGTCGTCCCGGGTGAACATCTTGCTGGCGGTGCTGGACCTGCTGACACAGGCGCTGCTGGTCGTGCTGGGTCTGGTCCTGGTGCTCAGCATCGGTCTGCTCATCGATAACGTGATACACCCGCAGGGCGTGATCGAGGACATCAGCCTGGGCACGGCGCCCACCTGGGACCGGTTCATACTGGGGATCGCCATCTCCATGATCGCCTTCACCGGCATCGAGACGGTGTCCAACCTGGCGGAGGAGACCAGGAACCCGGCGAAGAACATCCCGCGGTCGGTGTTCTCGGTGTTCGCGACGGTGCTGGTGATGTACACGCTGATCCCCCTGGTGGCGCTGAGCGCCATGCCGGTGTTCCAGAAGGCGGACGGCGGCTTCGCCACGGAACTGGGCGACAAGTTCATAAACGACCCGGTGCTGGGGATCGTGGAGAACCTGGGCGTGGGGTTCTCGGCGATACTGGAGGTATGGGTGGGCATCCTGGCGGCAACGATCCTGCTCATCGCGACCAACGCCGGAATGCTGGGAATGTCGCGCTTGGCGTACTCCATGGGTCGGCACCGCTACCTACCGCCGGCGGTGAGCCGCCTGCACCCGAGGCGGCGGACGCCGGCGAGCGCGATCATCGTCTTCGGCGTCCTGTCGGCGTTGCTGATCATCCCCGGCGAGGTGGAGATGCTGGCGGCTGCCTACGTCTTCGGGGCGATGCTTTCGTTCACCTTCGCCCACGCTTCGATCATCGGGCTGCGAGTGCGGGAGCCGGGGATGGCGCGGCCGTTCCGAATTCCCGTGAACCTGCACCTGCGAGGGATGCGAATCCCGGTGACGGCGGTGCTGGGCGGGATGGCGACGCTTTTCGCCTGGTTTGTGGTGGTGGTGACTGAGCAGTCGGCGCGGATAATAGGCTTCTCCTGGCTAGGGCTGGGGCTGCTGGTGTATCTGGCCTACAGCCGGTACAAGCGAACGCGCCCGGAGGCGGCGCGGCCGGAGTAGGCTAGGCCTCCGCCAGCAGGCGGTCGAGGTCGGCCTCGCTGGTGAGGCCGCGGGCCAGCCGCACGAAGTCGGTGACGGAGCCGGCGCGGTCACGCAGGCGCTGGAGCTTGGGGCCGATGGGGTCGATGGAGCTGGGGGTGTCGGCGTAGGAGCCGAAGAAGGCGAAGTAGGCC
>DAOUMF010000196.1:0-13025 GCA_034411955.1 Dehalococcoidia bacterium | reverse complement strand
GCGTCAACGCCTCCTCAAACTTGGCCAGGATGTCGGCGTCACTATCGCGGGCGGACAGGTGGACCATCTTTGCCGCCACGCCCTGGCGCTCGCGGCTGTAGTAGAAGGGGACCACCACGGAAGAGTGATCCAGGCTGCAGGTTATGACTTCGTCGCCGGGCTTGAGACCCAGGCCGCTCACCACGATGTTTATCCCTTCCGTGGTGTTCTGCTGAAGGGAGATCTCCTCCGGCGTAGCGTCGATGAGGTCGGCCAGGGTGCGACGGGCTTTGCGGGAGACCTCTAGCTTCTTGGCGTTGGCGGGGGGTGCCGTGGGCGCCTCCGCTTCCATGGCGAGCGTCTCCTGGACGGCGCCGATGACCGGGCGCGGGGAGGGCCCCTGCCAGCCAGTGTTGAGGTAGATGACGGAAGCGGTGGCCGGGATCTCCGCCCGAATGGGCTCTATCTCCAGGGAGGCGACCACGAATCGACCTTGTCGGCGGGTATGCGGGGAGGGTCTACGATTACTCCTTGGCCTTCTTCGGCTTGCTGGCCTTGCTGGGCCGCGCCGATTTCGCCCGCTTTGCCTTCGGCTTCTCGGCCTCGCTCGGCTGGGCTTGGAGGGCGGCCACAGCAGCGTTGTACCTCAATACCAGGCGCGACTTGCGCCGAGCTGCGGCGTTGGCGTGGATGACGCCTTTCTTGGCAGCCCGATCCAGATTGCTCTGCACGACGCGCACCGCCTCGCCGGCGGCCTCAGGGTCGCCGCCAGCGATGGTTGCCTCGGCCTTCTTGACAGACGTCTTGGTGGCGCTGCGCACGATGCGGTTGCGCAGGCGCCGCTTCAGGGACTGGCGGTGGGCTTTCGCCGCGGATCGAGTACCCAGTTCTCCTCCTTCGCGATGAGGGCAGACCTCATCATACGGGCCGCCGCTTACGTTTGTCCAGCCTGCCTGCCCCATCCTCACGCGGGCAGCCGGCAGGCCACAGCCCCGGGGCGGCGATGTGGCAAGGGAAAGATCATCTCCCGCGGGGCAGAGAGGAGCGAAATGGCTTTGAGAAACCAATAACGCGTCATTGATTTTCTTGACGGCTTCTCCTATAATGTGTCCAATCTGTCATCCCCAGCGAGCTAGCGCCTTCAGCCAGGTAGGAGATCGCCCGTGCCCCACGCAGACAAGGTGCTGATGTGCCGCGATTGCGGGAACAGCTTCACGTTCACGGTCGGCGAGCAGACATTCTACGCCAGTCGCGGCCTGGCCAACGACCCCGGCCGCTGTCCCTCCTGTCGTAGCGCCCGCAAGACCGGCGGCTCCCCCTTTGGCGACAGCTACGTTCACTACGGGCCCTTCGCTAGCTTCGGCGGCCGCACGCCGCGACAGATGCACCCGGCCGTCTGCGCCAACTGTGACCAGATGACCGAGGTGCCGTTCCTTCCCCACTCCGGCCGCCCCGTGTACTGCTCCGACTGTTTCGCCAGCATGCGTCAGACCGCCACCTAGCCGCGACCGCGGATTCGGAGCATCCCCAGCCATTGCGCGGCGCTAGGCCGAAGGCGTCACGCCGTGACCGTGACGCCAGCACTCGATATACTGGACTCGACCCGAGATCACCAGAGATATCCCCTATGTCGATCACCTGCGAGATCAGTCATCTGGACAGCGGCCTGCGCGTGGTGACCACGCCGGTGCCCACGGCCCAGTCGGTGAGCGTCAACGTGTTCGTGGGGGCGGGGTCCCGCGGCGAGGCGCAGCGCACCAAGGGGCTTGCCCACTTCCTGGAGCACATGGTCTTCAAGGGCACCGAGAAGCGCCCCACCGCAATCCATATCGCCGAGGCTATCGAGGGAGCCGGCGGCGTCCTCAACGCCTACACCGCCAAGGAGCTCACCTGCTACTGGAACCACGTCCCCTTCGACCGTCTGGAGCTGGCCCTGGACGTGCTGTCCGATATGCTCGCCAACTCCCTCCTGAGCCAGGAGGAGATCGACCGCGAGCGATCGGTCGTGCAGCAGGAGATCCGCCGCACTCGCGACCAGCCCGCTGCCTGGTGCAGCGAGCTTCTGGGCCAGGCGCTCTTCGGCGATCAGCCCCTTGGCTGGTCGACGACAGGTACAGAGGAGACCGTGGCGAAGCTGCAGCGACGCGACTTCCTGTCCTGGCTGGACACCTGGTACGGTCTGGACAACATGGTGGTCAGCGTGGCGGGCAGAGTGTCTCACGACGAGGTGGTGACGCTGTCACAGAGCCTCTTCGAGAACGGCCGCACAGGGGAAGCCCCGGCGGTCGTTCCTGTGGATCGGCACCTGCCAGCGCGGCGGGTCACCTCCGACAGCCGCCCCATCTCCCAAGCCAACCTGGCCCTGGGGTTGCCCGCCCTGCCCCGCAATGACCCCGACCGCTACATCCTTCAGGTACTCACCTCCCTCCTGGGGCGAGGCATGAGCTCGCGCCTGTTCAGGGAGGTACGCGAGCGGCGCGGCCTGGCCTACTCTGTTTCGTCCTCGGTGAGCCGCCACAAGGACACCGGCGTGTTCGCTGTGGCGGCGGGGGTCTCGCCGGAGAAGCTGCCAGAGGCGGCAACTGTGATCCTGAAAGAGCTCGCGAAGGTCACCCAGGAAGCCGTGCCGGAGGATGAACTAACCAAGGCGCGGGACTACACCGTGGGGAGCTTCCGCCTCAGCCTGGAGACCCCGATCGCCCTGGCCCAGCGGGCGGGAGAGCAGCTCCTGACCCTGGGCGAGATCGAGCCCATCGAGACAGTGGTGGAGCGACTGCGGTCGGTCAGCGCCGAAGACCTCCTGCGGGTGGCACAGCGAGTGCTGGTGCCGGAGAACACGGCCCTGGCGGTGGTAGGCCCGGACCTTGACGACGAGCGTCTGCTGGCACTGCTGACCGCCTAACCTGGCCGCAGCGATCTCCCAGAACAGCGCGAGGCCCCTCCACCCGCAGGCCGAAGGGCCTCATCGCCGCACCCAGTCGATGCCTCACTGAATATGGTCTGCTGGGGGAGATGTGCACGCACCCCTACCCGCCGAAGGCGGGCTTTCACCAGCCCCGCAACTGGTGAACTGAGAGAATCACATCTCCCCCAAACACCAAAACAACCGAAGCGAGCAGCCTATTACGTCCGTTAACCAATCGTTAACCTTCCCAATCAGGCCAACAAGTCTCCTTCCAGCGGTAGCCCGCCGTGGCCCCAGTGGCTATACTTACCCCGCGCACCGTGCGTTGACCTGCCCAAGGAGGACACCGTGTCTGGTTTCAAGAACATCATCTACGAGAAGAAGGGCCGCCTGGCCTACGTAACCATCAACCGGCCGGAGCGCCGCAACGCCGTCGACGGCGATACATCCAAAGAGATCCTCGACGCCTTCACCGATTTCAAGGAGAACGATGAGCTGTGGGCGGCCATCCTCACCGGCGCCGGCGACGTTGCGTTCTCCGCCGGAGCCGACCTCTTCGCGATGGCCGAGGCCCTCTCAGGAGGCGCCGCCGGCATTCAACGGGAGGTGCCCTTCGGGGGCATCACCCGCCGCTTCGAGTGCTGGAAGCCGATGATCGCCGCCATCAACGGCTACTGCCTGGCCGGAGGCCTGGAGCTGGCCCTCTGCTGCGACATCCGCATCGCCGCCGAGCACGCCACTTTCGGGCTGCCAGAGCCCACGCGGGCCATCATCCCCGGTGCAGGCGGCACCCAGCGCCTGCCGCGCGCCGTGCCCCTGGCCTTCGCCATGGAGGTCATGCTCACCGGCGCACGGTTCGATGCCCAGACGGCGCTCCGCTTCGGCCTCGTCTCCCGCGTCGTTCCCGCCGACCAGCTCATGCCCACGGCGGAGGAGATCGCTGCCAGCATCCTGGGATGCGGGCCGCTGGCCGTGCGCGCCATCAAGCAGGCGGTCCTCCAGGGGCGCCAGACGACGTTGGAGGAAGGACTGAAGCTGGAGGCGCAGCTTTCGGACGCGACGTTCCGCACCGAGGACGCCCGCGAGGGCCCCACAGCCTTCGCCCAGAAGCGCAAGCCGGAGTATAAGGGGCGATAGGGCAAGCCGGGAGACACGCAAACGCGAGGCCCGCTATGGTTGAGGACAAGTGGGCTCACTGGCTGAAGGAAGAGCGCTGGCCAACCCAGCGAGCCGCCCTCTCGGCCGCTCTGGACTCCGTTCGCGATAAGGTGCTGGAGATGGCCCAACTCCGACCCGGGGAAAGGGTGATCGACCTCGGGGCTGGCACCGGCCTGCTGGGGCTGAAAGGTGCCGCAACGGTGGGGCCGGGAGGAGTCGTCGTCTTCCAGGACATCTCTGCGGACGCGCTTCGAGAAGCTGCATCGCAGGCGCACGTCGGGTGTGAGCGCTTCGTGGTAGGCGACGCTCTCGCCTGTCCCATCCGCGAAGGGTTGGTTGACGCCGTAGTCGTCCGCTCCCTCCTGATCTACATAGACGACAGATCGGCAGCGGCGAGGGAGATAGCGCGAATCCTTAAGCGTGGCGGTCGGGCCGCCATCTACGAGCCGATCAACCGCCGCCGGGACTGGGGCGTTGACATGACAGGGTTCGAAGACGTCGCGGGAGCCTACCTGGCGGTGATGGACTCGTTCCCCATCACCAATCTCGATGAGCGGCACCTAGCCGCCGACTTTCTGGCGGCGGGGTTCGCGTCGGTAGACATCGACATGGTCGAGACGCGACTGTCGCTCGACGGCAAGGGCTGGGCGCACAGCCTCAAGCACGGCGCCCCCAGCGGCCACAGCGCCTACGACATTCTGTTGGCAGCCGGGGTGAGCCGCGATCGGGCCGAGCAGTTTATCGAAACGTGCGTGCGCCGAATCGGGGACCGATCAGTCATCATGACCTTCCCCGCCATGTACATGCTGGCGGTCCGCTGACCGGCCCCGCTGCTCCGCAAGGCTCGCCCAGCCTTCAGCGCCTGCCCCACCCTTGACCCGCTGGGCCAAGACCCCTATACTGCCCTGCGGGCTACCCGAAGGAAAGGAGAGGCCGAAAGGCCCTTTTTTATGCCAGTCATCGTAGTCGTGGGCGGCCAGTGGGGAGATGAGGGCAAGGGCAGGGTCATAGACCTGCTAGCGCAGAAGGCCCACATCGTCGGCAGGTACTCCGCCGGCAACAACGCCGGACACACAGTGGTCAACGAGCTGGGCGAGTTCAAGCTGCATCTCGTGCCGGCCGGTATCTTCTACCCCGATAAGGTCTGCGTCATCGGCAACGGCCTCGTCATCGACCCGGCGGTGCTTCTGGAGGAGATCGAGGATCTGGAGTCGCGCGGCGTCTCCGTGCGGGGACGGCTCTCCCTCAGCGAGCGCGCCCAGGTGCTGATGCCCTGGCATCCGCTCATCGACCGGCTGGATGAGGAGCTGCGGGGCAAAGGGGCCATCGGCACCACCGGCCGCGGCGTGGGCCCGGCTTTCGCGGACAAAGTGGGCCGGGCCGGCCTGCGCGTCGCCGATCTCCTAGATAAGGAGTCCCTGCTCCAGTTGCTCTCCTTCCTGGTGCCCTACAAGAACGCCATACTGGAGAAGCTGTACGGAGCGGAGCCCCTCTCCCTTGAGAGGGTGCACGCCGAATACGCCGAATACGGCTCGCGGCTGGCGCCATTCGCGGCCGACGTAGCGGCCCTGGTGCAGGAGGCGCTGGCCCGCGGTGACACGGTGCTGCTCGAGGGTGCGCAGGGCGCGCTGCTGGACCTCGACGCCGGCACATATGAGTACGTCACTTCCTCCGTGCCGTCCTCGCTGGCCGGCGGCGCAGCCATCGGCATCGGCATCGGACCCACGCAGATCGACAAGGTGCTGGGAGTGTACAAGGCGTACAACACCCGCGTTGGCAACGGCCCCATGCCCACCGAACTGACGGACGAGACGGGTGACCTGCTGCGGGAGGGCGGGCCGCGCCCGGAATATGGGGCGACCACAGGGAGGCCGCGGCGCTGCGGCTGGTTCGACGCCGTGGCTGCCCGCTACACCGCCCGCATCAACGGGGTGAGCGCCATCGCCCTGACTCGCCTCGACGTGCTGGACCAACTGACCACAATCAAGGTGTGCACCGCCTACCAGTTGGACGGCGAGCAGGCCGACTCACTGCCCGCCAGCGGGGCGGCGCTGTTCCGGGCTAGACCCATATACCAGGAGCTGCCCGGCTGGAGCCAGGACACATCGGGTGCGCGTCGCTTCCAGGACCTGCCGGAGAACGCCCGCGCCTACGTGCGCCGCATCGAGGAACTCCTGGGAGCGCCGGTACACCTGGTCTCGGTAGGCCCGGAACGGGAGCAGGCGATCCCCATCAAGCCGATCCTGTAGGCCGATGGCAGAGGCCATCCCCACCCGAGCGCATGTCCCACCAGCCGGGCGGGGTGAAGCGCCTGCTCCGGGACCGCAACTGCGCCGCAGCACAGGATGAGCCGCGCCTGAGGGTCTGGCCTGAAGATACCCGCTCACGCTAACCTATATTCCAGCCCATCGCCTCTCACACAGAAGGAGGTCGAGCATGCCCGCAACCCTAACCGAAGGCGTCAAGAAGCTCTTCCTGGAGCCCAACTTCGCTCATCTGGCCACCCTCATGCCTGACGGATCGCCCCAGGTGACACCCGTCTGGGTTGACCTTGAAGACGGGCGCATCCTGGTCAACACCGCCGAGGGCCGCGCCAAGCCGCGCAACGTCCGCCGCGACCCCCGCGTGGCGATCTCGATCACCAGGCAGGACAATCCCTACGCATCGGCGTACATCCGGGGCCGCGTGGTGGAGATGCGTCGCGAGGGCGCCGACGAACTCATCGATAAGCTGGCCAAGAAGTACATAGGCCAGGACCGATACCCCTGGCGCCAGCCGGGCGAGCAGCGGTTGATCCTGGTCATCGAGCCTGAGCACGTCAACTCGATGATGGCCGACTAGAGGGCGAGAGACGACGGCACAGCGGACACGAGAGCCGGGCCTCAGCGCAGAAGGGGAGGCCCACAGTGTCTTCTCCCAGCGGCTGGTGGGCCTGCTGGACGATATCCTTGAGGGCAGCGCCCCCAACGCTGGGCGCTTCTGCGGCTACTGCTACCATCCGCTGCCCTCGGCCGGCCGGTCGCCGGAGGAGGGCCCTTCGACTTCGCTCAGGACAGGCCTCTGTCCCCACTGCGGCCGCTCCTCGACCGAGTGGCCCGCCGTCACACGGGTGCCGCAGGCTGTGTTCGCCATGTACCGCGCCCAGCGGTCGCGGGAGGGCTGGACAGTGCGGAGTATAGCCTGGAGCGGGCTGACTCTAGGTGTAGTGCTGGGGCTGCTGCCGCTGGCCTTCTGCGGGGTAAGCTGGTGGACGCTGCTGGCCTTCTTTGGGCTGATGCTCCTGTTCTACATCGGTTCCGCGAACCTGGCCAACAGCGTGGGGGACGCCGTGGGCTACCGCTGGGGCCAGTCGGAGCTGCGCAGGCGCTGGGACGCGTTCGTGCGGGCCCGGGATCGGGGCTAGCTGGCCTTCTTGCGACGCCGTGGCTTCGCGGCGGCAGGCGCCGGCTCCGGCGCGGCCTCCGCCTCGGTCGCCTCCCGCAGGGCGGTGATGAAATCGCGCGGCTCGTCAAGGGACAGATAAAGACGGCGGCAGGTCATGGGCACGACCATCCGCACGCGCTGGGGCTCCTTGAACCTCACCTCCACGATGTTCACGTAGGTGCCTATCAGACCCACTGTGCCCCGGAAGCTGGTGCGCCAGCCGATGCCCGCCCACACCGGCCAGTGCGAGGGCGAAGCCGCTTCCACATCCCCCAGCGAGAAGCGATGGTCAAACAGCCAGCCGAAGCGCACGTGCAGCTGCCCATCCTCCAGCTCGGCGAAGGCGCGCGCGGGAGTGCCGCCGAAGGGCAGTAGCAGCGGCCGCCAGAGGGGGCTGATGAGGATGGGAAAGCGCATGAAGGAACCTCCTAGACTGTCACCGCCAGGTCTATCCGCTGGCGCCGCACTTCGGCCACGATCTGTTCGGCGGCAGCTCCCTCCGGCTCCACCAGAGGCAGCCGGGGCGCGCCCACCCGGAAGCCGATCTGGTTGAGGGCGTACTTCACAGGACTGGGGTTGCTCGCCGTCGTCATCAGGGTTTGCATCAGGGGCAAGAGACGACGGTGGATGCGGGCCGCCTCAGCCACGCGTCCCGCCAGGTAGTCGTCGATCATCTGGTGCATCTGGACGCCTCCCAGGTGGGACACCACGGCGATGACCCCGTAGCCGCCCACGGCCAGTATCGGCAGCGTCATGGCATCGTCCCCGCTCCACACGCCGAAACCCTCTGGCGCGTCCTCGATTATGCGGGCGATCTGGACCAGGTCGCCCGAGGCCTCCTTGACACCGGCGATGTTCGGTACGCGGGAGAGGCGCAGCGTCGTCTCCGCCGTCATGTTCACGCCGGTGCGGGAGGGGATGTTGTACAGCACGCAGGGCAGGCCGGTGGCCCGGGCCACAGCTTCGAAGTGGCGGTAGAGGCCCTCCTGCGTCGGCTTATTGTAGTAGGGAGCGGTGAGGAGGAGGCCGTCCACGTCGGCCCGCTCAGCCTCCCGCGATAGCTCGATGCTGGCGGCGGTGTCGTTGGTGCCGGTGCCAGCCAGTACGGTGCCGCGACCGTCCACCCCCTCCTTGACAGCGGCGAACAGCTTCAGCTTCTCGTCGTGCGAGAGGGTCGGCGCCTCGCCCGTGGTGCCGGCGACCACCAAGCCGTCGCTGCCGCTGTCCAGCAGGGCACGGGCCAACCGCTGGGCCTGCTCGTAATCGATCTGCCCTTCGTCGTCAAAGGGCGTGACCATAGCGGTGAGTAGACGTCCGATCTCCATCGGCAGCTCCTATATCAAGCGGCGGGCGATCAACTCCTCCGCGATCTGGATGGCGTTGAGGGCGGCACCCTTGCGCAGGTTGTCGCTGACGATCCACATAGCGATGCCGCTGGGGTGGGACACGTCCTGACGGATGCGGCCCACGAAGGTGTCATCCTTGCCAGCCACCACCCAGGGAGTGGGATAGAGGTTCACCGACGGCTCGTCCTGTACGGTGACGCCGGGGGCATCATGCAGGATGGCGCTTACCTCCTCCGGCGTGATGGGGTGGGCGAACTCCACGTGCACCGCCTCGCTGTGGCCGATGTAGACAGGCACGCGAACGCAGGTGGCGGATACCGCCATCTCCGGCTCGTGCATGATCTTCTTCGTCTCATTGATTATCTTCCACTCCTCCTTCGTGTAGCCGCTGCCCAGGAAGACGTCGACGTGCGGCAGTAGGTTGAAGGCGATCTGGTGGGGGAAGATGTGAGCATTGGCGCTGTTGCCGTCCAGAACGGAGCGGGCCTGCACGCTAAGCTCCTCCACGGCCTGGCCACCGTGGCCCGACACCGATTGGTAGGTATCGACGATGATCCGCTTCACCGGGTTGATGCGATGAATAGGCCAAAGGGTGTGCACCAGAGGAGTGGTCGGACAGTTGGGGATGGAGATGATCCCCTTGTGTCCATCCAGATCAGCCGCGTTCACCTCCGGCACTACGAGGGGGACATCGGGCTCCATGCGCCAGGCGGAGCTATCGTCGATGACCACGGCGCCAGCCTTGACGGCGGCCGGAACCAGTTCCTGAGAGACCTCTTCAGAGGCTGAGAAGAACGCAATGTCCACACCGGCGAAGGACTTGGACGTAGTCTCCTCCACCTCCAACTCCCACTCGCCCACAGTCACGCGGCGCCCGGCCGAACGGCTGGAGGCCAGCAGGCGCAGTTCCTTCACAGAGAAGCCCCTCTGCACAGCGATCTTGAGGAACTCCTGCCCCACCAAGCCGGTGGCGCCCACTACTGCGACGTTGTAAAGCTTTGACATCCCTGTCTGCTCCAGATATGCCCGTCGCGATCAGCCCCCGCTGCGGTGCGACCATATTAGCCTATCGTCCATCGCAGTGACAACAACACAGCCGGATGCCACTCTCGATGCCGCCCCTGATCTCGCGACCGCTAGAACCAGCGCCAGAGCCAGATGCGGATGGACCCCTCCTTCACCCAGCGCCAGAGGAGGCTGGGCTGGCGCATCAGCATCTCCGGGTCCGGCTCCGCGTAGAACTTGCCTGTTACGTAGGCTGCCTTGCCGTACCCCGTGTCCAGGAAGCACGCTCCCTCTCCCCCAAAAGCCCACCTCTCCTCCTCACCCTTGATCTCAGCCGCGATGTTACGGGCCACCACCTCCGCCTCCCCCTGGGCGAATACGCCCGCCTTGGGCAGCATCAGTCCGCTGGCCAGGGGGATCTGCGTGACGTCGCCGATGGCGTAGACGCCCTCGAACGGCGTCGCCATCGTCTCCCGATCCACCTTGACCCAGCCACCTTCCTCAGCCAGGCCAGCCTCCCGAACCACAGCCGGGACCTCATGCAGGGGCACCGCGATGAGGAGATCGTAGGAGGCTTCGGTGCCGTCCTGGAACACCAGCCTCTTCCCCTGATAGTCGACCTCCTGGAGGCGTGTGTTGGGGCTGAACCGTACTTCGCGGCCAGCTAGGAGCTCCGCCACCTCCCTGCCGATGGCTTCGCCGGCCACCGGCAGGGGCGCCGGTTCAGGGGTGAACAGCCGGATCTCCACATCGGCCCGCACACGCTGGCGGCGGAAGTAGTGATCCAACACAAGCGCTCCCGCGTAGGGGGCGGCGGGACACTTGTAGGGCAGACCGGGCACCACGATGGCGATGCGACCAGAATCGAAGCCAGCGATCTCCTCCCGCAGGCCCTCCGCCCCATCCAGCGTGTAATAGGTGTAAGCCGTGCCCAGCCCGGGGATCTCCCCCGCAGAGTACTGGGTGCCCAGAGCGACAATGAGGTAGTCGTAGGCCAGCTCCTGCCCGTCGAAGCGGACCGTGTTGCGGGACAGGTCGATGCCGGTGATCTCGGCGGCTATGAACTCGATCCCCTTGCGGTTGAGGCGACGCAGATCGCGGGAGATCTGCCCAGGGGCTCTGTCGCCCAGCATGACGGCGGTGTAGGCGGCGGGGACGCTATGCCAGGCGCTACGGTTTATCAGAACGATGCGGTGCTCGCGGGGGAGGAGCTTCCGCAGTCGGTTGGCCGCCACCAGTCCACCAGATCCACCCCCCAGGACGGCTACCGTCTTGCCGGCCATATCGAGACGCTATTCTATCCCAAGCAGCGCTTCCAGACCAAGAACTAGCTCCTCGCGGCCGATCACGTCCCTGATGGCCAGCATCACCCCCGGCATGAATGACTCGCGGCTGGTGGAGTCGTGCCGGATGGTCAGGGTCTGACCGGGACCGCCGAAGATCACCTCCTGATGGGCCACCAAGCCCGGCAGGCGTACGCTGTGGATCGTGATGCCGTCTACGGCCCCACCCCGGGTTCCCTCAATCGCCTCCCGCTGGGTCTGCGGCCGCCGGAAAGGGGCCTCACGGCCGTCCGCCATCTTGCGGGCGGTGGCGATCGCCGTCCCTGATGGCGCGTCCGCCTTGCCGTCGTGGTGCATCTCGATGATCTCGACCTGATCGAAGAAGGGGGCCGCCACCCTTGCCAGGTGAGCCATGAGCACAGCGCCCAGAGCGAAGTTCGCGGCCACCACGGCCCCCAGCTTCCGCTGACGGCACTCTCGGCCCAGCTCATGGAGAAAAGCCTCCGACAGCCCGGAGGTACCGATGACCAATCGCGCCCCCGCTTCCAGCGCCTCCCTCGCCACCTGGGGAGTGTACTCAGCGTTGGTGAAGTCGACCACGACATCGGGGCGGATCCTGGCGAAAATGGCCGCCGGGTCGGTACTGAAAGGAATGAGGCCGGAGCCGTCAGGCAGCGACAAATACTCTTCGCCGGCGACACGGTCGAGGACGCCCACGGGCTCCAGGTCGGGCTCCGCACACACAGCTTCGAGGACCTGCCGGCCCATCTTTCCCGTGCCGCTGACAACGACCTTCGTGGACATCCGTCGAGTCCAGGACCTGCCTTACCAGCGCCTGCCGGGAGGGCTAGGAGGTGGCGGCGGCGGGTCGCCCGGGCCGCGCCGGAAGCCGCCGCCGGGCGGCTGCTGGGGCCGCTGCTGAGGCCGCTGCGGGGGTCGCTGTGGCCTGCTGCCGCCGCGAGGGCGGCCGTTGCCGCCGCCTTTACGGCCGAACCCCTGTCCGCCACCGCGACCACCCATATCCCGCCGCGGCGGGCGCTGGTCTCGCTCCCGCTCCCGGCCGCCCCGCCCACCCACGGGGGCGACCTGAGCCCGCTTGGACACCTCCAGGGCCTCCTTCGGGGAGAGCCCCTCCAGCACGGCTCGACGGGAGAGGTTTACTCGGCCCATGTCATCCACCTCGATCACCATCACCATCACCTCGTCGCCGATGCGGACTACGTCCTCCGGACGGCGGACAGGGACCTCCGCCAGGTCACCCAGGCGGACCAAGCCTTCCTTGCCCGGCAGTATCTCCACGAAGGCCCCGAAGGAGGTGAGGCGCGTCGCCTTGCCGGTGTATATCTCGCCCACTTCGACCTCTTTGGTCAGGCTTTCGACGATGGAGATCGCCTTCTGGGCTTGCTCCTCGTCCGGCGAGCCGATGAATACCGTGCCATCGTCCTCGACGTCGATGGTGCAGCCCGTCTCCTCGATGATGGAGCGGATCACGCGGCCGCCCGGGCCGATGACGGCGCCGATCTTGTCCTGAGGGATAGATAGGCGGAACATGCGGGGTGCGTATGGAGAGAGCTCCGGCCGCACCTCGGGGATCGTCTCCAGGATCTTGCCCAGTATGAATTGACGGGCCTCCCGGGCCTGGGAAAGGGCAGCCTCCATGATCTCTATCGTGATCCCCTTCACCTTGATGTCCATCTGAAGGGCGGTTATGCCCTTCTTCGTGCCAGCCACCTTGAAGTCCATGTCGCCCATGGCGTCCTCCAGGCCAGCGATGTCGGTGAGGATACGCAAATGGTCGTCGCCCTTGACGAGGCCCATGGCCACGCCGGCAACCGGGGCCCTGATGGGAACGCCAGCATCCATGAGGGAGAGGGTGTTGCCGCAGACGCTGGCCATGGAGGTGCTGCCGTTGCTGGACAGCACCTC
>DAOUMF010000195.1:0-11916 GCA_034411955.1 Dehalococcoidia bacterium | reverse complement strand
CCCGGAAGCGGGTGGGTCGCGGCGACGCCAGTGGCCGCGGCACCTATTCCGGCCGCGGCCTTAAGGGCCAGAAGTCGCGCTCGGGGCGCAAGCCCAAGCTCGGGTTCGAGGGCGGCCAGACGCGTCTCATCAAGCGGCTGCCCCGCCGCCGCGGCTTCACCAACATATTCCGCAAGGAGTACTCCGCAGTGAACCTGCGGGACCTGGAGCGGTTTGAGGCCGGCACCGCGGTGACCCCGGAGCTGCTCAAGCAGTCGCGGGTGATCAGGAGCCTGCGGCGGCCGGTAAAGGTCCTGGCCAGCGGGGAACTGACGAAGGCGCTCACGGTGAAGGCCCACAAGTTCTCCGCGACCGCCAAGGAGAGGATCGAGGCAGCGGGCGGCAGCGCCCTGGAGATCGGCCCTTCGGCTAAGCTCAGGACAGGCAATGGCGACGGCGGCTAGGGCGCAGCAACGGCCACAGCTTCTCCAGGCGGCCTACAACGCGATGTTCCAAGCGGACATCCGCGAGAAGCTCCTGTTCACCTTCGCCATGCTGGTGGTGTTCCGCTTCACCGCAAACCTTCCGGTGCCGGGGACTAACCCGCAGCAACTGGCCACAATCTTCGAGAGCAGCACTGTCCTCGGGTTCATGAACATCTTCAGCGGCGGCGCCCTTCAGAACATGAGCGTGGCCGCCATGGGCGTCTACCCCTACATCACCTCGTCAATCGTCATGCAGCTCATGGTGCCCCTGGTGCCCACCCTGCAGGCGCTCTCGCGGGAGGGGGAGCAGGGGCGGCGCCAGATCCAGATCTACACCCACTGGATGACCGTGCCCATGGCCTTCGTCCAGGGCTATGGCCAGCTAGTCCTCATCCAGAGCCAGGGCGGGTTCGCGGGCACCGTGGGCATCGGTTTCAGCGGCGAGCAGGCATTGCCCACCCTGGCCATGATCATCTCCATGACCGCGGGCACCATGTTCCTGGTCTGGCTGGGCGAGCTGATCAGCGAGAAGGGCATCGGCAACGGCATCTCCATCCTGATCTTCGCCGGCATCGTCGCCGGCCTGCCTCAGTACGTCGCTGGCCAGCTCTACACCGGCGTCGGAGATACGGTGACCACCACCGTGCTCCTGGGTGCCCTGATAGTCGGCCTGGTCTACGTCATCGTCATCTTCCAGGAGGCGCAGAGGCGGATCCCCGTCCAGTACTCCCGCAGCGTGTTCCGCAGCGGCCGCATGTATCGCCAGTCCGGCCAGACCCACATCCCTCTGCGGGTGAACAGCGTCGGCATGATCCCCCTCATCTTCGCCTTCTCCATCATCATCTTCCCGGCCTATTTGGGCAGCATCCTTGAGACCTCCAATAACAACTTCATCGCCAGCGTCGGCGATGGCATGAAGGGGATATTCAACCCGGGAAACTGGGGGTACTGGGCCTTCCTCTTCGTCACCGTCGTGGTGTTCACCTTCTTCTACACGCTGGTGGTCTTCCAGCAGCAAAATCTGGCGGAGAACCTCCAGCGCCAGGGAGGCTTCGTCCCGGGCATACGCCCCGGCGGTCCCACAGGGGAGTACATCAACCGGGTGCTGATGCGCATCACCTGGGGAGGCGCCTTCTTCCTGGGGTTTGTGGCGGTGGCGCCCTTCATCTTTTCCACCATAATCGGGGGTGGCTTCAGCCTGCGGGGCCGCTCGCTCGCATTTGGCATCACCTCCAGCGGCCTCATCATCACCGTTGGCGTGGTCTTGGACACCATGCGCCAGATCGAGGCCCAACTCCTCATGCGTCAGTACGAAGGGTTCATCCGCTAGGAGGACGGCAAGGTCTTGTATCTCATCCTGTTGGGCTTGCCAGGAGCGGGCAAGGGCACCCAGGCCGTCCTGATCTGTCAGGAGACGGGCCTGGTTCACATAACTACCGGCGAGCTCTTTCGCGAGAACATCCGCCAGCAGACGGAGCTGGGGCGCAAGGCCCAGCCCTTCGTGGAGCAGGGGCTCCTGGTCCCGGATGAGTTGACCGTGGGCATGCTACTTGACCGCATTGCCCGGCCGGATGCTGCCCAGGGCTTCGCGCTGGATGGCTTCCCCCGCAACCTGGACCAGGCCAAAGCCCTGGACGACGCTCTGGCCCGCCAAGGGAAGGCCATCGACAAGACCATCTACATAAACGTGTCGACGGAGGAGCTTGTCCGCCGCCTGTCCGGCCGCTGGAACTGCCGCCAGTGCGGCGCGGTATACCATGAGCAGAGCGTGCCGCCCAAGCAGCAGGGCGTTTGCGATCGCTGCGGCGGCCAGCTCTACCAGCGTGAGGACGACCGCCCCGATGTCGTGCGCACCCGGCTGGAAGTGAACCTCAAGCAAACGGAGCCCCTTCTGGAGTACTACCGGCGCGACGGGAAGCTCGTCGAGGTGGATGGCGCGGTGGAGGTGGATGAGGTGAAGGGACGGCTACTGGCGGCGATGGGGCGCCCCTAGGAGGTCAGCCTTACCCTCATGCCCATCGTCATCAAGTCCGAGGACGAGATCGCCATCATCCGCGAGGCCGGACGCAGCGTCGCCGAGGTGCTCCAGATATTGGCGGACCATCTGCGGCCCGGCCTCGTCGCGCGAGAGCTCGACGAGATCGTCCGTGCGGAGTTCAAGAAGCGCAACGTCGTCCCCGCCTTCCTCGGCTACCATGGCTTCCCAGCCGCAGTCTGCGTCTCCGTCAATGACGAGATCGTCCACGGCATCCCCCGCGATCGAAAGATCGTGGACGGGGACATCGTGAGCATCGACCTCGGCTGCATTCACAAGGGGTTCGTGGGCGACGCGGCGGTGACGGTGGGGGTGGGGAACATCTCCCCAGAGGCGCAGCGGCTCATCGACGTGACGAGGGAGGCTCTGAACCGGGCCATAGATGTTGCCAGGGCCGGGGCCCGCTTGGGGCAGATCGGCGCCGCCATCCAGGGCTACGTGGAGGGCAGGGGTTTCTCTGTAGTGCGGGAGTACGTGGGCCACGGCGTCGGCCGTCAGATGCACGAGGACCCCCAGGTGCCCAACTACGGCGACCCAGACTCCGGCCCCGTCCTCAAAGAGGGGATGGTCATCGCCATCGAACCGATGGTGAACGTTGGCGACTGGCGCACCAAACGCGACTCCGACAATTGGACCGTGAGGACGCTGGACGGCAGCCTGTCAGCGCATTTTGAGCACACGATTGCCATCCGCGACGGACAGGCAGGAGTGCTGACTTTGCCGTAGAATAGGAGTCTTGAAGGCAGAGACCAAGGGAGGTGAACCGCCGCAGGGCCCGAATGCAGGGCCAGGGTGCCCATGGGCAAGAAAGAATCCATAGAAGTTGAAGGGGTAGTCAAAGAGAATTTGCCCAACGCGATGTTTCGTGTAGAATTACCTAATGGACACAGTATCCTCGCCCACGCGTCTGGCAAGATCCGGATGCACTTCATTCGAATACTGCCGGGCGACCGCGTGCTGGTGGAGCTCTCCCCCTACGACCTGAGCCGGGGTAGAGTTACCTACCGCTTCAAGTAGGGTCCTATCATGAAAGTATCGGCATCCGTGAAGCGTCGCTGTGATAACTGCAAGATCGTGCGCCGCCGAGGAGTCGTGCGCGTGATCTGCCGTAATCCCCGTCACAAGCAGAGGCAGGGGTAGGAGGCTCCTATGGCTCGTATCGCTGGAGTGGACATCCCCCGTGACAAGCACGTCGATGTCTCTCTCCGCTATATCTACGGCATCGGCTCCACCACGGCCGGTCAGATATGCACACACACAGGGGTGTCGCCTGAGACCAAGGTCCGTGACCTCACCGACGACGAAATCTCCCGCATCCGTGAGTACATCGACCGCAACTTCGTGGTCGAAGGAGAACTGCGCAAACGGGTGCGCCAAAACATCCAGCGACTAGTAGAGATCAACAGCTACCGTGGCATCCGGCACCGCCGTGGCCTCCCCGTGCACGGGCAGCGCACCCGCACCAACGCCCGCACCAAGCGGGGCGCTCGACGCACCGTGGCCGGCAGGCGCCGCGCCATGGCCAAGAAGTAGGGAAGTCCACATATGGCAGAACGTAAGACGCGCAGCCGCAGGCGGGAGAAGAAGAACGTGCCCGTCGGTCTGGCCTACATCCAGTCCACGTTCAACAACGTAACCATCACCCTGACCGACCCCAACGGCAACGTCCTCTCCTCGGCCAGCGCCGGCACCGCCGGCTTCAAGGGATCCCGTAAGAGCACCCCCTACGCCGCCGGGTTGGCCGCGGAGGAAGCTGCCCGCAGGGCAATGGAGCACGGTCTGCGCCAGGTGGACGTCCGGATCAAGGGCCCCGGCAGCGGCCGGGAGGCGGCGATCCGCTCCCTCCAGGCCACGGGCCTTCAGGTGACCAGCATCCGCGACGTGACGCCGGTGCCGCACAACGGCTGTCGCCCGCGCAAGCGACGGCGAGTCTAGGGAGGAACATGGCACACTACACGGGGCCGGTCTGTCGCCTCTGTCGCCGCCTGGGCGACAAGCTATACCTCAAGGGCGAAAAGTGCTTCTCGCCCAAGTGCGCGTTCGAGAGGCGGCCCTATCCCCCCGGGCCGCGGTCTATGCGCCGCCGCAAGGTGTCCGACCGTGGTCTCCAGTTGCGGGAGAAGCAGCGGGCTAGGGCCACATACGGCGTGCTGGAACGCCAGTTCCGCCGCTACTACGCCGAGGCAGTGCGCCGTCACGGCGTCAGCGGCGATAACCTGCTGCGCATCCTGGAGATGCGCTTGGACAATCTGGTGTTCCGCCTCGGCTTCGCCGACTCGCGGGCCCAGGGCCGTCAGGTAGTCCTGCACGGACACGTCACCGTGAACGGACGCAAGGCGTACGCCCCCTCGCACGTCCTGAAGGTGGGTGACCTCGTCGGCTGGACGCCGCGGGGACAGCGGTCCCAATACTTCCAGATTGTGAAAGAGCAGATGGCTGGGAAAAGCGTGCCGTCCTGGCTGAGCTTGGATGCGGAGAGCATGACCGGCCGCGTGCTGGCGCAGCCGGAGATAGAAGAGATCGGGGCCAAATTCAGTCCGGCCACCGTTGTTGAGTACTATTCACGGTAGGGGATAGTCGATGCTAGAGTCTCAAGTTTACCAAGGTGTGCCTGCTTCGCCCGTCGTCGAGCAGCCGCCTACCGAACCGAATATCGAAGTTGAGGAGATCGGGGAGGACTGCGCCCGCATAGTCGCCGCGCCATTGGTCTCCGGCTTCGGCATCACCCTGGGCAACGCCCTCCGGCGTGTGCTCCTCAGCTCCCTGCCCGGCGCCGCGGTGACCTCCGTGCGCATCGACGGGGTCCAGCACGAGTTCTCCACCATGCCCAACGTGAAGGAGGACACCATAGAGTTCCTCCTCAACGTCAAGGAACTGCGCCTGCGTGCCCTCTCTGACCGTCCGGGGACGCTCATCCTGGACGTCAGCGGGCGCGAGGGTGAGATCACCGCCGCCGACCTCCAAGTCCCGGAGCACTATGAGGTGGTGAACCCGGAGCTCCACCTGGTCACCATGGACTCGCCAAAAGGCCAACTCCACGTGGAGTTGAATGTGGAGCCCGGCCGTGGCTACGTGCCTGCCGGCCAGGTCGATGGCCTGCCCATCGGCGTGATCCCGTTGGACGCCGTCTTCTCACCCGTGCGCAAGGTGAACTACAAGGTGGGCCGCACCCGTGTCGGCCAGGAGACCAACTACGACCGGCTGGAGATGGAGGTCTGGACAGACGGCACCATAGGCGCCGTCGATGCCGTCAGCCGCAGCGCCGAGATCCTCAGTGACCAGTTCAGGGTGTTCGCCCACATGGGACAGCCCCCTCTGCCGGTGGTGGAGCGTGGCCTCGGCGCCGGTGTCGTCCTCACCCCCGAGAGATACAACATGCCCATCGAGGATCTCAACCTCTCCATGCGGGCCTACAACTGCCTGCGGCGCAGCGGCCTCATGACTGTGGGACAGGTCTTGGAGAAGAGCGAGGAAGAGCTCCTCTCCCTCCGCAACTTCGGCCGCAAGTCCTACGAGGAGCTGCGGGACAAGCTGAGCGAGCTGGGCCTGCTCCTCGCTGAACAGCCCGAGGAGGTGATGGAGGCGCCGCCCCTGGACGAGGGGGAGGTCCCCATCATGGCCCCGCAGCTAGCGGTTGAGGAGGCGGAGGCCGCCCCCGCCGTGGAGGAGGCGAAGGTGGAAGAGGAGGCCCCAGCGCCCGCCGCTAAGGGCGCCCAACGCAAGAAGACTGAGGCCGCCGCCGAGGATGAGGAGGTCCCCGACTGGAAGCGCAAGCTGATGGAGCTCACCAGTGAGGAGGCTGGGGAGTAGCCATGGCCCACCGCATCGACGGGCGCAAGCTGGGCAGGGCCACCGATCACCGGCTGGCCCTGTTCCGCAATCTGGTGACGGACCTCCTTCGATATGAGAAGATCATCACCACGGAGGCCAAGGCCAAGGAGGGGCGGGGGCTCGCGGAGCGGGTCATCACCCTTGGCAAGCAGGGCGACCTCCATGCCCGCCGCCAGGCGTTGCGCTTCGTGTATGACAAGAAGGTGGTGGAGAAGGTGTTCGATGACCTGGCTGAGCGCTACGTGGCTCGGCCGGGAGGCTATACTCGCATCGTGAAGCTGGGCCCGCGCTTGGGAGATGGCGCCCGCATGGCCCAACTGGAGATGGTGGAGGAGGTGCAGAGCTAGGCGGCTCTGCTCCGCTTGAGGCGGATGGTGAGGGACGCACCCTTGCGCCGACTGGCCCTCCTCTTGGAGTACGAAGGTACCGGTTTCGGGGGCTCCCAGTACCAGAAGAATACGCGGACGATCCAGGACGCGCTGGAGCGCGCCCTCAGCAGCTTAACAGGCGAACCGATAAGGGTGACCCTGGCTGGCCGCACCGACGCTGGTGTTCATGCCAAGGGGCAGGTGGCCGCCTTCAGCACGGGCAGCCGCCACGGGCCCGACGTATTCTTGCGGGCCCTCAACCATCACCTGCCGGATCAGATAGCGGTCCGCGCGGTCCGGGAAGTGCCGCCCACCTTCGGTCCACGCCGTCGGGCGGTCGGCCGCTGGTATCGCTACACGGTCCACCGCGCTCGCCACCGTCCGGCCCTCCAGCGGCGGTTCGTCTGGCATGTGGCCGAGCCGCTGGACGAGGAGGCGATGGTGGAGGCGGCGGCGTCCCTGGTGGGGGAGCACGACTTCGCTGCCTTCACTCAACCCTCCATCGCGGGCAAGCGCAGCACCTGCCGGCGGATGACCCGGGCGGAGGTCAGGCGGCGAGGCTGCTGCCTCCTGCTGGAGGTGGAGGCCAACGCCTTCCTGCCTCATCAGGTGCGGCGCATCGCCGGGGCGCTGGTGGAGGTCGGCAGGGCCAGGCTCTCCCCGAGCGGGTTCCAGGACTTGCTGAGGCGGGCCGACCCGGGGGCGGCCAGCTTCACGGCCCCGGCCCGCGGGCTCTGCCTGATGAAGGTTCGCTACGAGGACGGACTGTTTGACGATGAAACGGATGAAGACATATAGCCTCAAGGGCGCAGAGATCGCAAAACACTGGCACGTGCTCAACGCCGACGGCCAGACGCTGGGCCGCTTGGCCACCCAGGTGGCTAACCTCCTCATGGGCAAGCACAAGCCCACCTACTCTCGCCACCTGGACATGGGGGACTACGTGGTAGTAGTCAACGCTGAGAAGATACGCGTCACCGGCAACAAGCTCAAGGACAAGAAGTACTACAGGCACACCGGCTACATGGGCGGCATCAAGGAGACCACCCTGGGCAACATGCTCCAGCGCCATCCGAGGCGCGTCGTCGAACTGGCGGTGCGGGGCATGCTCCCCCGCAATCGGCTCGGCCGACAGCTCTACCGCCACCTGAAGGTGTACGCCGGTCCCGATCACCCTCACGAAGCGCAGATCAACGCCTCCCGCAAGCGACAGGCCGCAGAGGCCGCCACGAGCACGGAGTGACCGCCATGACGCAAGAAGAGACCACTGAACTAGCCGTCCCCTCCGGGGAGCAGTACTACTACGGCACCGGACGCCGCAAGACGGCCGTCGCGCGGGTGCGTCTGTACCCTGGCTCCGGCACCATCGTCGTCAACGGCAAGCCGTTCCAAGACATCTTCGCCTGGGAGCTACACCGGCTCAAGGTGCGCCGGCCTCTCGTGAGCACGGAGACGGACGATCGTTTCAACGTCCAGGCCAAGATCGCTGGCGGCGGCATCTCCGCATGGGCCGATGCCCTGGCCCACGGCATCTCCCGTGCCCTCGTCGCCTTCGACGAACGCCTCAAGCCAACCCTGCGTAAGGCCGGCCTCCTCACCCGCGACTCACGGGTCAAGGAGCGCATGAAGCCCGGCCTCACGCGTGCCCGCACGGCCCCCCAGTACACCAAGCGCTAGCGGCTAGGCTCGTCACCGGGAGGCCGACCTCCTACCGCTGTTGGGCGAGCCAGGCCTTCAGGCTGTCGATGACCGTCGTCGGCGTAGGGTCGAGGCCGTTCAGCAGGGCCACGTAGTAGCTCACGTAGTCGCCCATCAGGACGCAGGTCATCGCCTGGGCGAGGGCGCTCCTCCCCTCTGCCTGCACCTCCGCGTACTCCACCCTCGCTTTGGCCAGCGCCCGCTGGTTGAACTCGTAGTGGAGCGTCACCCCCGCGTGGAAGTCCGGCGATCGCAGATAGACGACGAGCACCAGGTGGGCCACCTCCTCCGGCAGACCGTAGGAGACGATCGCGTTGTGGCTCGCCTCCGGGAGCTGTTCGTAGAACGCCCAGACCTTTGCCGATTCGTTGAGCTGCGTCTTCCAGCGGTGGGCCACCTCGGTCAGCACCTCGGCCCCGTAGATGACGGGCAGCCGTCCGACCAGACTGGCCGCCAACTGCTTGGCGGCGTTGTCGGCCAGAGGCACCTCCTCGCTGATGCGGGACCGGAGGGACTCCATCGCCGCGATCGCCTCGTCCACGTCTCGGGCCACTCCCTGCATGAGGCCGATGCCTTCGGCTACGGCCAACAGGGGGATCAGGCCGTAGCCCAGAGCCGCACGGGGCTCGCCGCGAAACTGGAAGGCGAAGGCGGGGACGCCGTTGGCCCGGGCTGTCGCTAGGAGCCTGCCCCCCGTGGTGAGAACCAGCTTCTTGGCCCGCGTGGCCAGCCCGCGCTCGAAGGCTGACAGCGTCTCCTCCGTATTGCCGCTGAAGCTGGAGGCGATGAGCAGGGCGCGGTCGTCCACGCAGGACGGCAGATCGTAGTGACGCTGGTTCAACACCGGCACCGCGCTCTCCCGCGCCAGCAGAAGCCGGAAGATGTCGCCGCCTATGGCTGAGCCGCCCATGCCCAGGATGACGATGCGATCGATCTCCCGGTAGGCGGCGGGGAGTTCCAGGCGTCGTGCCTCCTCCCACGCGGCGCGGCACTGATCGGGCAGGCCGCGGACGGCGGCGCCCATGCCGCCGGGGTCCAGGCGGGCCCGCGCCTGTGGGTCGTCCAGGATGGCGGGATCAGACACCGGCCAGCCTCCGGCATTCGGCCAGCACCCTGGGCACTAGCTCTTCCCGGGGCACCTCCGTGTAGATGCGCATCAGAGGCTCCGTCCCGGAGAGCCGGATCAGGGCCCAGGCTCCGTCCTCCAGCTTGAAGCGCAGGCCGTCCGTGCTGTCGATGCCCGTTACCGCCAGTCCGGCGATGCGGTCCGGTCTCAGCTCCGGCAGCCGCGACTCTACCCGCGCACGCTCCTCCGCCGACATCTCGATGTCCACCCGGTCGTAGTAGTGAGGCCCCACCTTCCCGAACAGCTCTTCGATGAGGTCAGCCGCGTCCTTGCGCCGCCGGGCCATCAGGTCCAGGAAGTACAGCCCCGAGAGGATGCCGTCCCGTTCCGGCAGGTGGCCGCGAAAGGCGTAGCCGCCGGACTCCTCCCCGGCGACGATGGCGTCCGTCTCCCGCATTTTGGGGCCCAGGTACTTGAAGCCGACGCCCGTCTCGTGCACAGGTACCCCGTACAGCTCGCCCAGCCGCGGCACCATGCTGGTGGTGGTCACCGACTTGACGATGGGCCCGCGCAGGCCGCGCACCTCCAGCAGGTAGTAGGTCAGCAGGGCGAACGTCTGGAGTTGGTTGACGAACCGCCCCCGGCCGTCGAGGACGCCCAGGCGATCGCCGTCGCCGTCCGTGGCCAGGCCCACCTGGGCGGCGTGGCGGCGCACCGCTCTCCGCAGGGGCGATAGGTTGCGGGGGATAGGCTCCGGGTTGTGCATGCCCGGGAACAGCGGGTTTCGCCCCGCCCGCACCTCCCAGACCTGCGTCCTGCCGCCGGATAGGAGGCCGCCCGCGTAACCGGCGCCGGCCCCGTGCATGCAGTCCGCAACCACTCGCAGGCCGCTGGCGCGCAGGCCGTCCAGGTCTACCAGCTCCGAAATGTGCGTGATGTAGTCGGGCCGGGGATCGAACATCTCCACCAGCCCCTTGGCCTTCGCCTCGGCCAGCGGCAGGTGGCGCACCCGGGCAATTGAGGGAACGAGTGCCTCGATCCGGTCCTGCACCTCCGGCGGGGCGGCGCCCGCATACTCCGTGCGCACCTTGAAGCCGGAGTACTGGGGCGGATTGTGGCTGGCGGTGATGACCACGGACCCCGCCGCCCTGAGGCGTAGGATGGCGTATCCTACGACCGGCGTCGGCGCTGGGCGATCGCACAGGTAGACGGGGAGGCCGTTGGCGGTCAGCGCCTCCGCGGCGACCGCGGCGAAGTCCTCAGAGGCGAAGCGGGTGTCGTAGCCCACCACCACGCCTTGTTCGGCGAGGCCGGCTTCTCTGACGTACAGCGCTGTCGCCTGGGCGCAGCGGCGCACGTTGTCGAAGGTGAACTCGTCGCCGATGATGGCCCGCCAGCCGTCCGTACCGAATCGAATCGCTGTTGCGCTCAACTCTGCCGTCGTCCCAAGGGGGTAGGCGGGCAGGCCCGCCAGCCATCAGTGCCGAAGCGGATGGGCGGCCCGCTCATACCGGTGTCAGCTCCCGCACCTCGGCCGCAGCTTCAGTCAGGTCCTTGAAGGTGTCGATCGACCGCCAGTAGGCGCGGCTGTGGTAGCCGAACAGCTTTCCCTCGGCCGCCAGCTCGGGGAAGGTTGTCCTCTCGTGGTCGCCCCGATCGGGCAGGCGGCGGAAGAAATCGGCGGTGAGCACGTACACGCCGGCATTTATCCAGTGGGGCAGCAGGGGCTTCTCCTCGAAGGCGGTAATGTGGCCCGCCCTGTCCCCGCGGGTGATGCCGTAGGGGCTGCGAAGGCGGGTGAGCATGACGGTGGCGGTGGCGCCCTTTTGTCGGTGGTAGCGCAAGAGGGGCGTCAGCGGCTGGTTGGTGAGGATATCGCCGTTGAGGCCCAGGGCCAGCTCCTCATCGGGAGGTAGCAGGCGGGCTCCCAGCTTCAGCGCGCCACCTCGGCCCAGCGGCTCTTGCTCCAGCGAGTACTGGACTCGAAGCCCGAACCGTGAGCCATCCCCGAAGTGCTCCTGGATGACCTCTGCCTTGTAGCCGCACAGGAGGATAACATCGCTGACACCCTCGCCTACGAGCCACCGTATCTGGTGCTCCAGGATGGGCTTGTCGGCCACCTGGATCATCGGCTTGGGACGCTCGCTGGTGAGGGGACGCAGCCGCTCGCCCTCGCCGCCGGCGACGATCAACGCGTACACGGTGGCCTAGGCGTGCTGGGTCTCGGCCGCCGGCAGGCCCGCCGCTCGGCGTAACGCCTCCGCCTTGTCCGTACGCTCCCAGGGAGCGTCGATGTCCGTGCGCCCGAAGTGGCCGTAAGCCGCCGTCGCCCGGTAGATCGGTCGCCGCAGGTCCAGGTCGCGGATGATAGCGTGCGGGCTGAGGTCGAAGTGATCGTTCACCAACTGGAGCATGGCGCCGTGGTCGAACTTGTGGGTGCCGAACGTCTCGATG
>DAOUMF010000194.1:0-9106 GCA_034411955.1 Dehalococcoidia bacterium | reverse complement strand
GCATCATCCAGGGACGCCTCGTCGAGGCCCTGGGCATCGACCCCCACATCGACCTCACCGGTCTCGACATCGACATGCTCCTGTACACCTACCTCTACTCCTGGCGGCCCAGCGTCGAGGAAGCTGTCCTCAACAACTTCGTCACCGAGATGGAGCTACCAGACCCCCTCCATTTCAACTTCACCCTCCGCCAGGGCGTCAAGAACTGGCCCGTTGGCCCTGCCGCTGACCAAGAGCTGACCTCTACGGATTGCAGGGAGAGCTTCCTTCGCCGCGGCACGGCCCTTACCGCTCCGGACAAGCGCTACCCCCAGCGCTTCCTACCAGAAAAGGGTGGACGACTTGACACGCCGGACCCCTACACCTTCAACATCGTCCTAACCCGCCCCTTCATCCCGGCCCTTCAGGACATGGCCAACCCCACCTGGGCGATCGTTCCCGCCAAGATCATAGAGCAATTCGAAACTCGCCTCAGCCAGCTCGCCTTCGGCAGCGGCCCCTTCATGATGGAGGAGTTCCGCGGCTCCGAGCGCATAGTGCTCAAGAAGCACCCCAACTTCTTCCTTAATCCCCGGCCCTGGCTGGACGAGATTAAGATCATCGTCATCACGGAAGGCTCGTCTCTCCTCGCCGCCTTCCGCTCCGGCCAACACGACATCAACGGCGCCGTCCTCACCAGGGAGGACGCCGAAAATCTCATGGAGGACGGTCGCTTCGACGTTGACAAATACCCTGCCCTCTTCTATCCCGTCATCCACATGAAGGTTAAGAAGCCGCCCTTCAACGACATCAGGGTGCGCGAAGCCATCGATCTCGCCCTGGACCGCGACGACATGATTAACGTGATCGACGACGGTGAGGGCTTCTACAACGGCCCCATCCAGTGGCCCCAGGTCAAGTGGGCGCTTCCCCAGGACGAGCTGCGCACCTTCTATCGCTACGACCCGGAGCGGGCCAAGCAACTCCTGGCGGAGGCCGGCCTCCCGGACGGCTTCAAGGTAAAGATGAAGCTACCCAAGATCACCGGCGCCACCCAGGTTATTGATACCGCCGTCCTCATCAAGGACCAGCTCAGCCGCGTCGGTATCGACATTCAACTCGACGAGGTTGAACTCGGCGCCTTCATCAGCTCCACCATCCTGCCCGGCAACTTCGACATGGCCTTCTTCCCCAACCTCCCCTACTCCGAGCCCGATCGGCCTCTCGCCTTCTACCACTCCAAGGGGGTCACCGGCACCGGCAACTGGACCAATTACACCAACCCCGATCTCGATGTCCTCATTGACGCTCAGGCCGAGGAGTTCGATGAGGACAAGCGCAGGGAGATCATCCTGAAGGCCCAGCGGATGATCCTGCCGGAGCACGGGCCGCAGCTCACCCTCACCGGCGGCTTCGAGTACGACGCTCGCTGGAAGCGCGTTCACGTCGCCACCACCCCCACCAACATCGGTCTGGAAATCTTACCCGATGCCGGCCCCCCCGGCACGGACATCTGGCTTGACACCGCGTAGCCGCCGATAGTATCAACAAGGATGGTCGCCGGGCGAACGATCAATGTATGAGTATATCATCCGCCGCCTGCTGCTCCTCGTGCCCATAATGGTGGGCGTCTCCTTCCTCACCTTCGCCATGTTCCGCATCATCCCTGGCGACGCCGCCGTTCTCACCTGCGGCTTCGGCTGCACTGATGAGGTATTGGAGGACATCCGCCATGACCAGGGCCTGGACAGGCCCTGGTACGAGCAGTACGGTGACTGGCTCAAGAACATCGTCCTAAAGGCCGATTTCGGCAAGTCCCTAACCGAAAGTGATCTCCCTGTGACTACCGGCCTGGAGCAGCGGCTTCCCATCACCGGTGAGATCGTTATCATGGCAATCATCTTTTCCCTCGTCCTCGGCATACCCCCAGGTGTCCTCTCGGCCATCCGGCCCGGCACCCCACTCGACTTCATAGCTCGCGTCGCCAGTGTCCTCTGGCTGTCCATCCCTTCCTTCTGGCTCGGTATCCTGGTCATCACCTTCGGCCTCGCCTGGTTCGGCTGGACTCCTCCCCAGTTCGCGCACGGCTACGTCCCGTTCTTCGATGACCCTTGGGTCAACCTACAGCAATTCATCTTCCCATCGTTGGTCCTCGCCCTGGCCATAGCTGCCGGCATCATGCGCCTCACCCGCTCCTCCATGCTGGAGGTGTTGCGAAACGACTACATCCGCACCGCCTGGTCCAAGGGCCTGCGGGAGAGGACGGTGGTCATCCGTCACGCCCTCAAGAACGCCCTCATCCCCGTCGTCACCGTCGTCGGCCTTCAGGTCGGAACTCTGATCGGCGGCGCTGTCCTCGTCGAGCGCGTCTTCGCCCTTAACGGCCTCGGCTTCTGGGTGGTGGAGTCCGTCATCCGCAGAGACATTTTCGTCGTGATGAGCTTGACTTTTGTCTTCGCCATCGCCTATGTCGTGGCCAACCTGCTCGTAGACATCGCCTACGGCTGGCTTGACCCCAGGATCCGTTACGCCTAGAGGCATACCATGGCTCGCGAAATCGCTGTCCCCCTGGGGCTGGAAGAAGAGGCGAGGCTAGAGCGGCCTCCGTTGCGGCGAAGGCTGCTCAACCTGGCCCGTCAGCACCCCCTGGGCCTGTTCGGTCTTCTCACCGTCGGCCTCCTCCTCTTCGCCGGCATCTTCGCCGATGTCGATGCGTTTGGCCTCAAGTTTGGCATCACGCCCTACAACCCTCAGGCTATCGACCGTGCTCCCCAAACGGTGGCACAGCTCAGTTCCTCAATTGACGCTGCACAGACCACCTTGCCTATTTCGTACTCTGGCAAGCTGAACCTAGGACCTGGCGGAGCCTTCACCATAGACGATGAGAAGATGTACATCATGATAATAGAACCCGATTCATTGATGGTCGGGCGTGGGACAGGAGGATCGGTCGCCGCCCCGCATGAGGCTGGCGCCTCCCTGGAGATCGTCGATGAAGTGTTTGAAGGGCCCTCCTGGAGTCACCCCTTCGGCACCGATGGCCTGGGTAGGGATGTCTTCAGCCGTACCATCTTTGGGGCCCGCATCTCCCTCATGATCGGTATGGTCTCCATCCTCTTCGGCGTCACTATCGGCGCCTTCCTGGGGGTTGTCTCCGGCTACCTCGGCCACTTCGTGGATAGCCTGATCCAGCGCTCCGTTGACGTGCTCCTGGCCTTCCCCGCGATCGTCCTGCTGCTGGCCATCGTCACCGTCGTCGGCGATGAGACATCGGCCTTCCGAAAGTTTCTGGCCGAAGACACGCCGGTGCCTGAGGGAAGCTTCCTGGGAGTCCCCTTCTTCCTCGACATCTTCATCCTCTCCTTGGCCATCGGTGTGGCCGTCATCGCCAGCGTGGCCAGGGTCATCCGTGGGGCCGTGCTCTCTATCAAGGAGAATGCCTACATCGAGGCGGCCCGGGCTCTGGGCGCGAGCGACGCCCGCATCATGTGGCACCACATCTTCCCCAACGTCGTCGCCCTGGTCGTCATCCTGGCCAGCATCACTCTCCCCATCGCCATACTGGCCGAGGCCGCCATCAGCTTCCTCGGCATCGGCGTGCCCGCGCCTACCCCTTCCTGGGGCGCCGATCTCACCGGCCCTAACCGTGAGCAAGCCCTTGCCGGTAACTGGTGGCCTGTCTTCTTCCCCGGCCTGGCCCTGAGCCTAGTTGTGCTGGGGTTCAACATGCTGGGTGACGCCTTCCGCGACATCTCCGATCCACGCCTGCGCGGCGCTGTCGGCTCCGGCGGCAACCGCGGCCCCTAAGCCCGGCCCAGGGGCTACCCTCCGCGCAGGAACTCCTGGACACGTCTCCGCACGTCGTCGCTCGCTATCCGGAAGGCGTCTGGGGACACCCCGCCCGGCGGCATGCCCCAATAGATGCTCGTGGCCCTGCCAGCGCAGCGGGGCTGAGGGGAGCTCGTCACTGGCCCTGACGCACCTCCCTCTGCACCGAGGTTTCCGACGACAGTATCGCACTGATAGTGGCGCTGGTGGCCCGTACGTGGTGAGGGTGTGCCGTGGCTAGCGGCGGCCGCTACGCCAGGAGGCGCTGGCCGGGGCGGGAGCTAGGGACTCTCCTTGATCTCCAGTAACTCCACGTCGAAGGTCAGCTCCGCGTTCGGCGGTATCGCCGGCGATTTCCCCTCCTCACCGTAGGCCAGGTCTGCCGGTATGATGAGCCGCCGTTTGCCACCCACCTTCATCGTCGCCAGCCCCTCGTCCCAGCCGGCGATCACCTGCCCCGCGCCGAGCACGAACTCGAAGGGCGTCCCCCTGTCCAGCGCGCTGTCGAACTTAGCGCCGCTTTCGCTCACCCAGCCGGTGTAGTCCACTACCAGGGTCTGCCCCGCCGCAGGCGTCTCTCCCGTGCCAGCCTCGATATCGATGATACCGAGGCCGCTGTCGGTGAAGGTCGGTTCACCAGTCACGGGAGGCGGCCCCGTTTCCTGCTCGGTCACCGTGGCACCGGCCTGCACCGTCGGGCTGGCAAGCGGCGACGCTTCCCCGCCGCCTTCCTCCCCACCGCCCCCGAACACGAATTGCGTCAGCACTAGGGCGACCACCAGAGCTGTCACCACTCCGGCAACGGACAGCGTGACGTCCCAGCGGAACCACCGAGGGCCCTCACGCGCCCGACGTCGCAGTTCACGCCGCTCCCTCCCGCTCAGTCGTCTTCGCTTGCTCATCTCGTGGGCTCGCTCCTCCGTCCTCGGCGGGCCAGTAGACGCAAGCACAGCATTGCGCTGCGCCAAACCACTGTCAAGCACCTCGACCCCGCGCAGCGCCCCAACATCGTCACCTTGCAGCCGCAGAGAGGACAGGATGGGCAGCACCTCACTCCGTCAGGAGGCCGTGCCCTGCCGGCCGCCTAAGGGCTATGGTAGGCTAGGGTGGTGGCGCGGATTATCCTCGTTCTCATCGCTGCGTCCCTCGCTCTTATCCTCTCCGCCTGCGGAAGCGAGGGCGGCCCCTCCGTCCACATCCTCCTAGAGGCCGACCTCAGCGACCTGCCCGCAGAGGCCGATCACGACCAGGTGATGACCAGCCTGATGGACACCCTAGAACGTAGAGCGATCGCTTTCGGCACCGTCGACTCCCGCATCCAGCGCGAGGATCCCAACCGCGTGTCCGTTGTGCTGAGGGGTGTCATCTCTCAGGAGGAGGCCCGCGAGCTGTTGGAACGGGACACCTTGCTCGACTTCCGCCAGCCAGTCCTTGACGAGGACGGCCGGATCATCTGCCAACAGACGGACGGCGCCCGGTTCTCCATCTCCACAGACGAAATCACGTACACTCCGGAGCACCCCGCTGCTCGTGCGGTACCGCGGTGCCTCGACAGCGCAGGGAAGAGCGGCCACATCGTCTGGGAGCCCGTGGAGGTGAACGACGGCGAGGGCCTGACCGAGGACGAGATCACAACCACCCTCCAGCCCGTCAGCGCCGTCGCCGATAGGATACCGACGCCTGCAGTCATCGCATCTCTCTCCCCCGACGGAACCGACCTTTTCCAGCAGATCACCACGCGGCTGGTCGGCCTGCCCTTGGGCATCGTCGTCAGCGGAGAACTGCTCGCCGGGCCCACAGTCCGGGCGCCCGTAACTAACGGCGAGGTAATCATCACCAACCTCAGCCTGTCCGCAGCCTACATCCTGGCAGCCCAGTTGACCACTGGGCCTCTCCCTGTGTCTGTCAAAGAGATCAGCGTCGAAGCGATAGCCAAGTAACCCCGCGAGTACGTTGGCAATCGTCCCAGCCGCTTGCCCCGTACGAGTCGGCTCGACCCCCGCCACCGGGAGGAACGTCGCCCCTTGTCCGGCGGCTGCCCCCTCGCTCGCAGCGGCCAATCGGATGCGGTCTATATGGCGTTACGTCGAGTCCAATCGGCCATGCCAACGGAGGAGAGAGAGGGGGAGGAAGTCACCTGCAGCGGCTGGCGGTCGTTCTTGGGCTTCTCAGCGCGTCTGGTGGGCTCCTGAACCTCGGGCTAGGCTTCTGACCTACCACTGGAGGACGGCCACCCCCGCCCGCCATTCGTGTAACGAACCCGCGGCTTAGGCGTCTTGATGTCTGAGTGACGCCGGTGGGCCAGACGAGGACCAGATAAGGAAGCAAGCGTGCACGTCAAGGTGAGCATGCGGCCCATAGACAGAGAGAGCCTCTCCGAGCACGAGGTAAAGCGCTGCCGTGCCATGGCCAGGCGCCAGCCCTGGGCAGTCTGGGAAGAGGACATCCTATGGTGGAGCCCGGACAGGCAGCGCTGGCAGCCGGTAGAGGCGGAGAGCCTGCCGCGCCGGCGCCGCTGGCTGATAGTGGAGACCGAGGAAGGTCTTGCGGCGGCCCTCATCTGGGACGTGGACGATTCCCTCAAGCTGCCTCCCGCCAGAGGGCAGGTCGAGACCCTGCCGGAGCGGCAGCGAATCTAGACGGCCCTACACCTGAAGGCCGGACTGGAGGAAGATCCCGTTGTGGATCAGGAAGCTGCGCACCGCGTTCCCCGCCCGTGCCTGCTTCTGCCTATCGTCCGGCAGGGAGGCCTGCCACTCCGCGATCTTGTCGTTGTAGAAACGACGGCCCTTTGAGCTGATCCGCTTCCCCGATTCCGACTCGCGCACACACTCCCTGATCACAGTGTCCGGATCCTTGCCCGCGAAGGCGCAGAAAGCGGCAAGCGCCTCCAGCCGCTCGTCCCAGTCGTCGGGGTCCTCGCCCCACTGAGCGCGGAGCCCCTGGAACCACGTGCGGACGGTCTCGAACTCCTGGACGGGCGTGGGCGGAGGCACGCTGCCTAGATCGGCAGGCCGAACCGCTCGGCCAGCTTCCTGATCTCCTCCCGACGACCGGGAAGGGGCGCCGGGGCCTGGATCATGCCCGCCTCCCTGAGCTTCCCCACCACCTTCTCGTCCCGCTTGAAGGGAGTGCCGGAATCCCCCTCGAAGAACAGCTCTTCGAAGGGGGGCCGCGGCCGCTGGCCTCCCGCCTCCCAGGACTCCGCCGGATACCCAACGAGCATCACCCAGAGGGGAATCCAGTCGTCTGGCACGTCGAACACCCGCTTGACGAGGGGCGGGTTAGGAGTGTTCAGACACGCGCCCAGGCCCTCTTCGAAGGCGGTCAGAAGCGCCATGTGGATCGCCCCTCCGCAGTCACCGGCGGCCGCCGCGATGTACCCCTCCCGGTTCTCCGTCAGCGGCTTCAGGAGATGCGGATAGACGAGCTCGTCCACGAACTTATGGCTCCAGCCGTGGGTCGGGGCCAGGGCACCCACGTCCACCAGCTCCTTCAGCCGCTCCCCCTTGATCCGGTTGACGACGCTGAGATCGCAGAAGAAGTAGATATGGAGCGGCGCCAGATCAAGGGTCAGGGCGGCAACAGGCGTCTTGAGCTGGTCGAGCTTCTCCTTGGGCAGCTTGTCCCGCTCCACCACTATTGCCCGCAGCCAGAAGGCGTTCACAGCGCAGGAAGCCAGCCGCGCCGCCTCCAGGATCGTCTGTATCTTCTCCCGCTCCACCGGCCTGTCTGGCTCGAAGAAACGGATGGAGCGGCGACGGCCGACGACCTGTTTGAACTCCACGGGGTTCCCTCCTTGCTGGTCAATCGACCCAACTATTATGGAGACAGGCGGGGAGGCAGTGTCAACCTGCGCAGCAAGAAACACAATGTTAACCGAAATTCTATCCCCTATGTCAAGAAATTCATTGCAGGCATGTCGCCGCTACTGTAACATCTGTATCCCACGGTTGTTATTGCTAGTGAGTATTCCTGTCGGCTGACTTGCCGGAACGCCGCCAGAAGGCTCACCAACCGAACAGCATAGCCGTGCTAGCCCAGGGGAGGGTCATGCGTCGGTCTAGCCTCCAGAAGGCCGATGATACGCAGCTTATCGCTGGAGCAGCCAGGGGTGACCGCGAAGCCTTTGGCGCCCTTTACGAGCGATATGTGTTCAAGGTCTTCCGTCACGTCTACTATCTGGCCGGCGATCTCCACACAGCGGAAGACCTCACCGCTCAGACCTTCCTCAAAGCCCTCGAGGCGATCCACAGATATGAAATGCGGGGAGTCCCGTTCCTGGCTTGGCTCCTTCGCATCGCCTACAACCTCACGATAAACCACAAGAAAGTCCGCTCCAACGGCAATGCCCCGCTTCCGGAGACGATGGAAGTCCAGGGCACTCTGTACTCCCCCGAAGCATCATGTGAGGCCAAAGCTGACGGGGAGCAAGTCTGGGAAGGAGTGCGAACACTCCGAGGGGACCAGCGCCAGGTCATCGTGATGCGCTTTGTAGACGGGCTGAGCTACCCGGACATCGCCAAGGTGCTCGGCAAGAGCATCGGCGCAGTGCGGGTGATTCAGTATCGGGCGTTGTGCGCCCTACGTCGCCGGCTGGAGGATGACCTTGGCCACCACTACGCTAAGTCGCGCGCTGGCTGATTGCGTGGAGTTCCTGCGGGAGGGCGAATCCTTGGAAAGGTGCCTGGAGAGATACCCCGAGTACCGAGAGAGGCTGAGGCCCCTTCTGGAGATCGCCCAGACGCTTCAGGGCGAGCAGCCGCAGGTGGCGCCGTCCCCGCACTTCTTGATCGAACTAAAGTCGAAGATTACGAGAGAAAGATACGAAGGGAGGTGAGGCGCATAGGAAGAGACGCTAAGAAGATGCGGCACCACTAGGACCGTCAGCGCATCCCAAGGTAATTGCCCCCTACCCTGGCGAGAGCGCGCATCCGCATCCGGCGGTGCCGTGTATTCAGGATACGGCCAAGGCGCCGCCTTGGCAAGGGGGCACTCACACCGCAAGAGGTAAATGAGCGAGACCAGAAGGAGGAAGACCCCAATGTTGAAGCTTTACGTCTGGCTGAAGGACCTGCTCCGGAGCGAGCGCGGTCAGGACATGGTGGAGTACGGCCTGATCACCGTCCTTATCTCCGCCGCTATCGTCCTCGCCGTCCTGATCGCCGACCTTCCGGGCGCCTTCGAGGCCTGGGCCGACGGAGTCGCGGGCTGCATCAGTGACTCCACCGGCACTGCCTGCCCCTTCTAACCTTCCGTACGCGCAGAGCTGTCGTGGGAGGAAGCTCAGTCTCCCTCC
>DAOUMF010000193.1:0-5961 GCA_034411955.1 Dehalococcoidia bacterium | reverse complement strand
CGATGTTCACGTTCGATCCCACGTAGTCTCCCTCCCGGTATAGTACCGGCCCCGAGTGCACCCCGCTCCGCGCCGCCGGAAACTGCACCTCCTTCGATGCTCGCCCCTCCACCTCCAGCGCGCAGGCCACCGCCGACCGCGGGTCGGGGAACACCAGCATGAACGCGTCCCCTATCTGCTTCACCACCCGCCCTTCCCAGCGGCTGGCCGCCTCCCGCACCAGGTTGGAGAAACGCGCCAGCACCTCCGCCGCCTTCACGTCCCCCATCGCCTCCGCCAGCGGCGTGAAGCTGGACAGATCGACGAACACAATCGCCGCCTGAAGCTGGCCCGGCACCTCCGCCTCCTCCAGCAGCCCCGCTTCCTCCGCAAGGTCCCTCACCATCTCGTCCCGTGCCGCCCTGGTCATCGCTTTGCGATGGAAGTACCGGATCGCCGGCTCCATCAACGGGTTGATCCGCTCTCCGGCTGCCTGGACGCTGTCCGCCAGCTCCAACCCGGACAGCCCCGCAGCCTTCAGCCTCTGGTGAACGTAGAAGTGAAACAGACGCGACTCCGCGTCGGCCACCCGCCCCAGGGCATCCGCGTATACCCGCAGCACCTGCGTCAGCGCCTCTTCCGGGAAGCCGGCCTCCAGCGCTACCTTGCACGAGCGCAACATCGTAACGTCGTCCTCGTCGCACATCTCCCCCGTCTCCGCCATCCCCGCCACTTCCCACAATCGCCGCGCTAGATCTACGCTTATCCCTACCATCTCGGCGGCCTCTGCTAGCGAGCATGCCCTGCCTGATCCGCTCGGGGATATGTACTCGACGTAGCGATCCAGGACGCCCGCCTTGGCTGCCTGCGCGATCATCTCCAGGTCGATCCCGCGACGAAGGAACGACTGCACCAGCCGCGTCTTCTCGATATCCTCCGGCTGGAACCCCTCGCCGTCCTCCCTGCCGATGAGCCCCAGCGACCGCCAGTGGCGCAGTCGCTCCACCGGCTCCCCGGTCCGCCTCGCCAGCGCCTCTATCGACAGCTCTTCGGCCATCTCAACTCCTATTCCAGCAAGCCGCGTCCCCTCAGTATCCCCATCAGCTTCCTCCGCCAGCCCTCCCGGTCCGGCTCCGGCTCTCTCGCCTGCCCCACCACGAACGCCACCGCGTACTCCCGTGTGTGGCTCATGCTCACGTCCAGGCCCTCCAGCCCGATCCGTTCCGCTCGCTCCCTGGCCCGCCCGTGCAGGTACACCAGTGGCTTCCCCCGCCGGTTCGGCAGCACCTCGATCTCCCGCCAGGCCACACCCCGCGCCCCCGTCCCCAGCGCCTTCATCACCGCCTCCTTGGCCGCGAACCTCGCCGCCAGCTCGTGCACCCGGCCGCGGCAGAACGCCGCCTCCACGGGCGAATACACCCGCCGCAGGAACCTCTCGCCGAACCGCTCCAGCGCTGCCCTCACCCTATCCGTCTCGATGATGTCCACCCCCACGGCGTTCGCCCTCATATCCGCCATTCTAACATCTGGACAGTGGAGCAATGGAGCACTGGAGCATCGTCTTGCACCTGTCATCCTGAGGAGCCTGCCTGCCGGCAGACAGGCGAAGCGACGAAGGATCTGGAGTTTGGCGACGGCAAGCGCTAGATTCTTCGCTCCCTGCGGTCGCTCAGAATGACACCAAGGCTAAGCAGCGGACCATGTCCCGACGCCCCAAATGTTCAAACGCTCTAGTGTTTACCCCCTCTAAAGACGGTGCTATCATGCATCGCGTCGAGCAGGCAGCGCTATCCCCAAGGAGCGCCCCCATGAACATCATCCGCGAACCCAACGTCTACCTCGTTGGCCGCCAGGACGTCGACCGCTCCCAGATCGACCGCTTCCTGGACGAGCACGGCATGACCTGGCAGACCGACACCGAGGTCGGCGGCGAGCAGCTCGCCGAGGCCGGCGGCCGCCTCTGCTACCTCTCCTTCGGCAAGGGCCGCAAGAGCAACGCCGAGTACATCGGCAACATCATCTCCCAGAAGCACGGCTCCGTCCTCGAGCACGCCGTCTGGAACTTCATCATCGCCGGCGTCTCCCGCTCCTTCACTCACGAGCTCGTCCGCCACCGCGCCGGCTTCGGCTACTCCCAGCTCTCCCAGCGCTACGTCGACGAGTCCATCGCCAACTACATCGAGCCAGACATCATCGCCGAGGACGAGACCCTGCACGATGTCTGGCTCCGCAGCGTGCAGGTGTCCCATCAGGCGTACCTCACCCTGGTCGAAGGCCTCATGGAGAAGCTGGCCGATATGGAGGACCGGACCCACCGGCGCAAGCTCGCCCGCCAGGCCGCCCGCTCCGTTCTCCCCAACGCCACCGAGACCATGATCTTCGTCACCGCCAACGCCCGCGCCCTCCGTCACTTCATCGAGATGCGCGGCTCCGAGTGGGCCGAGGTGGAGATCCGCAAGGTCGCCCTGGAACTCCTGCGCATCATGCAGCGCGAGGCCCCCAACCTCTTCTGCGACTACGACATCGTCCGCCTCGACGACGGCACGCAGGTGGCGCGCACGCAGTTCGAGAAGGTGTAAGGGGGCGCCGGGATTGGCCAGCCCCAGGAAATCCGACCAGGAGTTGCTGCGTGAATTGACCGCCGAGCCAGACGGTCTCCCTGTCAGAGCTATCGGAGCTTGGACCCTGAAGAAGCTCACAGTCCTGCTCTTGTATTTCGAGCCGTTCACCCGTGCGTGCGGCAAGGCGAGCGGCGGCTACTACATCGATGGCTTCGCAGGGCCGGGTATATGCGAGATCAGGGAAGTACCCGGGCCAGCCAGATTCGTTTGGGGATCTCCCCTCCTCGCCCTCAAGACTAAACCTCTGTTCGAGCGATGTTTGTTCGTGGAGCAAGATTCAGCGGCAACACAAGCGCTATCCGCGCGCACCGGCGCGGCCGCTAACCGATGTGAAGTCCGCAACGGGGACGCCAATAGACTCGTGCCCGCGATTGTGGCCCAAGAGGTACCGGGACGGGCGCCGTGCTTGTGCTTCCTAGACCCTGAGGCATTGGAGCTTCACTGGTCAACCGTACGCCAGGTGGTCCAGACACCCGGTCGGAATAGAAAGCCTGAGTTGCTCATCCTATTCACGCTGCCCATGGGCCAACAGCGGATGTTGACGACCCGTGCGCCTATCGACCCTGCTTCGGAAGAGGCGCTAGATCGGTATTTCCCAGATAGGGGTTGGCGGGACGTCTACCAAGGCCAGCTAGCAGGGAACATAACGGCTCCGGAGGCGCGGAGTCAGTATCTCGACATCTACAGAGGTGGGCTAAGGACGCTTGGATATGCTGACGACGGAATCTTCAGCCTTCCGGTCAAAACACTGGGTCAGCCAGGCGGCAGAGGGCGCATGCTCTATCACTTGGTGGCCGCATCAGACCATCCTGCAGGCAAGCGAATCATGAAGCATGTTATGGAGCGGCACAACTCGCTGGATCACCTTGCTATGGGCCAGTTGTCGCTCCCAGAGGCATAGCCCCCCATAACCTACCGTCCAGCAGTCTCCCCGCCTTCCCCTTGCCCACGCGCTCGCCCGCCTCGTCGTGCGCGCCCCACTGCTTGAAGAAGAACGCCACGCCTGCGGCCTGACACTGTTCGCGTATGTCTCGGACCCACTCCGGCCGCATCGGCCGGGCTCCCCGGCCGCTCTCTCCGCCCACGATGACCCAGTCGACTCCTCTCAGGTCAAGACGTAGCGGCCCCAGCAGTGGCTCGCAGGACAGGAATCGCAGTTTCGCCGGAACCTTGCGCAGGTCATCTACACGACACGTCCACCGTTGATTCTCCACCGAGACGCCCATCCAAACGTTGTCTGGCCATCTCCAACCCCTCGTCACCTCGGCCATTCGCGCAGAGCGCTTTGTGAGTATCTGGAACGTGTGCCAGTGCGCCTTCCGCATCACCTTGAAGGCCTCGCGGATGTAGGACACTGGAATCTGTTCATGAAAGAGGTCGCTCATGGAGTTGACGAAGATCATGCGCGGTTGATTCCACTCGAGCGGCTGTTCGAGTCGCTCTGGCCTCAGTTGAAGGTCAAATCCGCGCTCATAAGGATGCCCTGGCACACCTTTGAACCGTTCAGCAAAGGTTTCTGCGTAACAGTGGGCGCAGCCGGGGCTGACCTTGGTGCAGCCCGTGACCGGGTTCCACGTGGCCTCCGTCCACTCAATCGTCGACCGCTGTGCCATCTCACTACAAGTATATGCTAGGGGTAACCTGCCTTGGCTAGCCCCCCTCCCCGAACCCGCCGACTTCAGCTGGCGGGCTACCCCCATCCGTTGGCGGCCTTCCCGGACCCTCGCGCCTCGGCCCCGATCTGGTCGCCTAGCCTGGGCAGCGGCCCCGCGGGTGCGCTATCATATCCCCGCATGCCCGCCCAGATCATCGACGGCCGCGCCATCGCCCAGCAGGTCCGCGCCGAGGTAGCCAAGCGTGCTCGCAAGCTGGCCCGACGCGGCGTTACCCCCGGCCTCGCCCTCGTCCTCGTCGGCGAAAACCCATCCTCCATCTCCTACGTCCGCTCCAAGGGCAACGCCGCCGAGGAGGCCCGCATCTTCTCCGAGACGTTTCACCTCAGCGAGTCCATCACCCAGAACCAGCTCATCTCCCACATCATGGACGTGGACGAAAACCCCAGCTTCCATGCCGTCCTCGTCCAGCTCCCCCTGCCCTCGCACCTGGACGAGTCCGCCGCCATCAACGCCATCGACCCCACCAAGGACGTGGACGGCATCACGGCCGTGAACCAGGGCCGCCTCCTCCGGGGCGAGCCCTGCCCCTACCCCGCCACCCCCGCCGGCGTCGTCGAACTCCTCCACCGCAGTGGCAACCCGCCTGCCGGCAAGCACGTCGTCATCTGCGGTCGCTCCAACATCGTGGGCAAGCCGTTGGCCGCTATCCTCATGCAGAAGAACCCCCGCGCCAACGCCACCGTCACCGTCTGCCACACCGGCACGCCCGACCTGGCCGACTTCACCCGCCGCGCCGACATCCTCATCGCCGCTATGGGCTCCCCCGCCGCCATCACCGCCGATATGGTGAAGCCCGGCGCCGTCGTCATCGACGTGGGCAACAACTGGGTCGAAGACCCCTCCCGCAAGACCGGCCGTCGCCTCGTCGGCGATGTGGACTTCGAAGCGGTGTCCCGGGTCGCCGGGGCCATCACCCCCGTCCCCGGCGGCGTCGGCCCCATGACCGTCGCGATGCTGCTCTCCAACACCGTCATGCTTGCCGAACGGAGCCTGCCCTGAGTCTATCCTGAGCTTGTCGAAGGGCTTGTCGATGGGCGGACGGCTTTAGGTTCGCCTCGTGGTGCCTGTCCGCCCTGCCTACCGGCAGGCAGGCGCAGGCGGGAGCCTGTAGAACCACGAGCGGGCGCTATCGCCCTTTCAGCACCCTGCTGGAATCTCGTGCTGGATGCCCGTTGGTTTGCTGGTTTGTTGGCTTGCTCGCCTGCGGACCTCCGATCTGCCAGCCTGTAACGCATCTGCCTCTCGCGCGTCTACTATTGGCGGACAAATAGCAGGGATTGGAGATGGCGATGCTCTACTACTGGTGGCTCTACACCGTCCTGGCGCCGATCGTCGCGCTGGACATGCTCCGGCGCGCCTCCCCCCTCTACTTCAGCGCCTGGCCCCTTGGCCTCGATTACCTGGCGAAGGACTACTAGCCCCGGCCCGTCCTGCCTGCCCGCCTCTGGCGGGAGCCCGATCTGAAGGCGAGTCCGCCTCAGGCGGATGTCGAAGGGCCTGCCCTCGGACCCCCTACGGAGTATAATGCCCGCGAGCGCCCCCGCCTACCGGCGGGCAGGTACGCTCGCCCGCATTCCGTCCCCAAGGAGGCCCGACATGACCGCCGTCCCCGAAGACCAGCCCCTCGACTACCAGACTGCCCAGAACCGCCCCCGCGAGGATGCCGCCTTTTACTACCGCGGACC
>DAOUMF010000192.1:0-17805 GCA_034411955.1 Dehalococcoidia bacterium | reverse complement strand
CATCGGCCGATTTAACCGTCTCCGGGAAGGAGGCGACACCCAGGCTAATCGTCACCTTCCCGTCACCGCCGTTCGCTTCTCTCGACACGGCGCGGCGGAGAGCTTCCGCAGTCTGGGCAGTCTTCTGGCGATCGCCCCCCGGCACGATTGCCACGAACTCGTCTCCACCGTAGCGATAGGCATCCTCTCGCCCCACCGTGCTTGCCAGGGAACGCGCCACGCTGCGGAGGACATCGTCGCCCACGAGGTGTCCCTGCGTGTCATTGACCTCTTTGAAGCCGTCGATGTCCAGCATGATGAGGCCGATAGGGGTGCCGGTCTCAGCGGCCTGGCTTATCTCCTCGCTGATTCTCAGGTGGAAAGCCCTGTGGTTTCCGAGCCCGGTGAGCGCGTCGGTGGCAGCCTGGGTGCGTGCTTCCGTCAACTGGCGGTAGCGCTCCTGCAACTGCTCGTTGGCCAGCCGCAACTCGTCGGTCCGCTGCTGCACGTTGGCGATCATAGAGTTGAGGGTCTCGCCCAGGTGTTTCAGTTCACGCGGGCCTCTGGTCTCGGAGCGGGCGTCCATGTTGCCGGCGGTCACGGCGCGCGCAGTCGACTCCAGCGACGACAGCGGCTTGAGGATGGAGCGGGCGATGAAGAGGGACGCGGCCAGCCCGAAGCTAGCTCCGATGGCCCCGGAGATCACAAGGAGCCAGAATGCGAGGTCGCCCGCCCGTTCCGCTCGGCTCTGTAGGGCCGACGCTTGTTCCTGCTCAGATTCGACGGCCTGAGTGAGCCCGAGCACCCACTGCATGTACTTGGGGGTTATGGCCTGCAGGCCGACCACCGCCTGCTGTCCTTCACCGGCCTGTGCCAGCGCGATCAGTTGCTCGGTGTTGTCGGTCAGCTCGGCGCGTACCCTATAAAGGTCTTCCAGATTCGGAACGTGGTCATGGCCTCTCGCCTTCTCGATGGCGACGGCCTCATCCATGCTCTGCTGGGATCTATCGAGGGAAGAGCGGAGCGTTGGCAGAAGTAGCTCGTTCCCGGTGCTGACATATCCGTACAGGAATGTGGCAGTCGTACCGCTGGCGATCTCCGTTTCCTGAAGCAGGTCAGCGATGAATGTGTGATGTTCCATCGTGTCCAGGTCGGACTGATGCTTCCGGGCTAGCCAGGCGGAGCCTACGACAACGGCGACCAAAATGACTACGAGCAGGCCGAAGCCAACTATGATCCGTCCCCTTACTGAGGAGAGCGGATGTAGCTTGGATGCCGACTTCGGCGTATTCATGTGTGACTTGTCTTCTCCCACTTGCTTCGAAAGCGGCACTGTGTCTCGATGATTAGGATGCTATCGGCGGGGGAATTGTTACTGAGAAAGCAGGGGCGGATTCTCCTCCGTAGCCATACAATGATCACCTGCTGCGAGTCGCAGAGGCCGTCGCCGGTCTCGATTGCACAGGGGCAGAGTCAACGAGGCCGCAGGCTCGGCATCGGTTGGCGTTCCGCCCGCCTGAGCATCCTTTCCAGCTCGTCGCTTGGCACCGGCTTGCTGAACAGATAGCCCTGCATCTCATCGCATCGCTGCCGCTGAAGGAAGGCGAGCTGCTCCTCCGTCTCCACGCCCTCGGCGATCACTTCCAGCTTCAGCTCGTGTGCCATGGCGATGATACCGGCCGCCAGCGCGGCGTCATTCTCGTCATCAGGGAGGTCGCGCACAAACGATTGGTCGATCTTGAGCATATCGACGGGAAAGCGTTTCAGGTAGCCAAGCGAAGAATAGCCGGTGCCGAAGTCGTCTATCGCGATCCGGACGCCCATCCCCTTCAGTTCACGGAGCATTCTGGCAGTGTAGTCCACGTTGCGCATGGCCGTGGACTCGGTGATCTCAAGCTCCAAGTACCGGGGGGCCAGTCCGGACTCGGCCAGCACCTGCGCAACCGTTTGCACCAGGCCAGGCTGCTCGAACTGCCGGCCGGAGAGGTTGACGGCGATGCGCACGGGGGGAAGGCCGGCGTCCTGCCAGGCTCTGTTCTGCCTGCAGGCGGTGCGCAGCACCCACTCGCCGATCGGCGCGATTAGCCCGGTCTCTTCGGCCAGGGGGATGAACTCCAAGGGCGGCACCAGTCCTCGACGCGGGTGTTCCCAGCGGATCAGGGCTTCCAAGCCGGTGATTCCTCCGCTCTCCATATCTACCTGGGGCTGGTAGTAGATCACGAACTCCTCGCGCTCCAGAGCGTGTCGCAGATCGCTTTCGACTGCCAGCCGCTCCAGCAGGAGCGTGTTCATGGCTGGGGTGTAGATCTGGTAGTTGTTTCTCCCTTCCTCCTTCGCTCGGTACATTGCGATGTCGGCGTTCCGGAGCAACGTTTCCGCGTCGCCTCTGTCGCCGGGATACAGGGTGATGCCGATGCTGGCTGTGATGCGGAACTCATGGCCCCCCAGCGCCCGCGGCTCTTGGAAGCTCTTGAGGATCCGCTCGGCGACGGTGATGGCATCCTCTATCCTGGTGATCCCCAGCAGCACCGTGAATTCGTCTCCTCCCACGCGGGCCAGGGAGTCGTCTTCCCGGATGAGGCCCTTCAGTTGCCCAGCGACGATCTTGAGCAGCCGGTCTCCCTGGGCGTGACCGGCTGTGTCGTTGACGGCCTTGAACCGGTCCAGGTCCAAGAACATCACTGCGAACATCTGCCTGCTACGGTTCGCTTGGGCCAGGGCCACGGTGAGACGATCCTTGAACAGAGCTCGGTTGGGCAGGTCGGTCAGGGCGTCGTGATACGCTTGGTGCCTGATCGTCTCCTCCAGCTCCCGCCGCTTGGAGGCGTCCAGCAGCGCTTCCGTCATCTGGTTGAGGGAAGCGCCCAGGCGAGCGAACTCCCGAGGGCCTGTGGCCGCGGCCCGGGTCTCCAGGCGGCCGTCCGCAACCGCAAGCGCCGTAGACTCCAGCGACGAGAGTGGCCTGAGGATAGAACGGGCGATGATGGTCGACGCCGCCGCGCCTGTCGCCACAGCTACAGCCCCGGATGTGACGAGGAGCCAGAACGCCAGGTCTCCTACTCTGGTCGCGCTCTCGCGGGTCGCAGCCAACTGCTGGCGCTCACCGCTCGCGGACTTTTCGAAGGGCCCCTCCAGTTGCTGGAACTCCATGAACTCCGAGAGCCTCTCGGTTGCCGCCTCAACGTCTCCGCTCTGGCGGAGCGCAATTATCTCCTCGATAGCGCCGGGGACGGAGGCGGTGCTGATGGCTAGCTGCTGCAGTTCGGCGACCTCCTCTTCGTTCCCTTCGGCTTGCTCGCTGGCGATAGCCTGGGTGAGGTCGTCCGTCGCCGCACGCAGCCTCTCGCGCACCTTTGGAATCAGGGACTCGTCACCCGTGAGGACGTAGTGGCTGACGTTCACGACGGCCGCCGAGCCTTCGAACTGGGTCTGCTGAAGCCGGGAGACGGTGTTGGAGTCTAATTCCATTTCGGCGAGGCGTGCTCGGTGCTCGCGGATCAGCCAGGCGGAGCCTCCCGCCACAGTGGCCAAGATAAACACAAGCAGCCCGAACCCTGCGATGAGCCGTCCCCTGACAGACGTAGGCAGGGGAAGCCTGGCCCGTCCACTCAATCTCGTCCCCTGAATGCGTGGCAGCTCTGCAGGTCTCATGACGTGCTTTCCGTGTGGCGTTGCGTATCTCCCGCCGCGCTGCCAGCGGTGCAAGCCCGGCCCTCGCCGGATACTCCCGCTGTCACCGGCCGCGCCCGGGCGGCCGTCTTTGTGCGCAGAGGCTGGGGCCCTTCGCGGGCCAGCACCGCCAGGAAAGCGTCGACGACGGCGGGGTCGAACTGGCTGCCCGTGTTGCGCTGGAGCTCCTCGATGGCCGCCTCGACGGGTATCGCCTTCCGGTATGGCCTGTCTGTGGTCATGGCATCGAAGGCGTCGGTGACCAGCAGGATGCGCGAGGCTATGGGAATATCCTCTCCGGCCAAGCCGTCGGGGTAGCCGGACCCGTCAAGGTGCTCGTGGTGGTGGAGGATGGCCGGAGTAGCATCCGTGAGCGAGCGGATGTGGCTGAGCACATGCACGGCAGCCGCCGGGTGCTGCTTCATCAGGGCCCACTCCTCTTCGTTGAGGGGGCCCGGCTTGAACAGGACCTCGTCGGGTACCGCCAGCTTGCCGATGTCGTGGAGGAGTGAAGCCAACCGGACGACGGATGTCTCCTCCTCGGGAAGGCCGAGTTCCTCGGCCAGCTTGAGGGCGTACCAGGAGCAGCGCTCAGTGTGGCTGGCGGTGGCGGGGTCCTTGGCGGCGAGGGCGGCGATGAGGGCGGCGACGACATCCGGCGCCCTGACGCCGCGGTCGGCGGCGTACCAGGGCAGGGTTCCGTCTGCCCTGTAGGTGAGGAGGTTGCTCCAGTCGCCGACGCGGTTCTTGCCGGCGGACTTGGCCCAGTACATGGCGGCGTCGGCGCCGTAGACGAGCTCCTCCACGGACTCCGCCATCTCCGGGAGTGAGGCTATGCCCAGGCTGACCGTGACATAGTTGCCGTTGCCGTCGGTTCGTTTCTCCACGGCGCGGCGCAGGCGCTCTGCCACCCGCGCGGTCTTGCGGCCGTCGGCCTTCGACAGCAGTACCGCGAACTCATCTCCCCCGTAGCGATACGTGTGTTGTCGTGGCGCTAGGGCGGCGAGGGTATGCGCGAGCGCACGGAGGACATTGTCGCCGGCCTGGTGTCCCAGAGAGTCGTTGATGCGCTTGAAGTTATCGACATCCATCATGATGAGGCCGAGCGGGGAGCTGGCCTCCCGGGCCCGGGAGACTTCACCTTTGATCCTCTCGTGGAAGGCACGGTGGTTCCAAAGCCCGGTGAGGGCGTCGGTGGCGGCCTGAGCGCGGGCGTCCAGGAGCTGGTGGCTGCGCTCCCGCAAGCCCTCGTTGGCCAGGCGCAGCTCCCGGGTGCGCTCCCTTACCCTGGCCTCCAGGGAGCGGTTGAGCGCTTCGATCTCCCGGCGGTCCTTCGCGAGCTGCTGGTTGGCCCGCCGCAGCGCCTCCTCCGCCCGCTTGCGCTCGCTGATGTCCCAGAAAATGCCTAGAATGCCGACAACGTGGCCGTCTTCGTCTCTGAGAGGCGTCTTGACCGTCTGCACATATGCTCTTTGCCCATCCCGGACATACTCCTCTTCGATATCTTCCGTCTTGCTGCAGTCCATGACCCGCTTGTCGTCCTGTCGGTATTTCTCAGCGAGTTCCTTCGGGAAGAAGTCATAGTCCGTCTTGCCGGTGATCTCATCGGGTCTGATGTTCAGATCCCGAGCGTAGTTCTCGTTGCAGGATACATAGACCGAATTCCTGTCCTTCAGAAATATCTTCTGAGGGAGATTCTCAAGTAACGTCCTGTGTCTGGTCTCACTCTCCCGCAGCGCCTCCTCCGCCCGCTTGCGCTCGCTGATGTCAAAGGCTGTTCCCACTACGGCTGGTTTCCCATCGACCTGAATAGCGCCCGCAGTGAAATCAACCCAGCGCTCCTCCCCCTCCTTCGTGAGGAGCTTAGCTTCGTATTGTGATGGGACCCCCTTGCCCTGCTGGCGCCCTATCCCCCGCTCTCTGACCAGTTCTCGATAGTCGGGATGGATAACATCCCAGAAATTCATCTCCAGCCACTCTTGCCGCGTGTAGCCGGTGATGGCCTCGGCTGCAGCATTCGCGTAGCGGATGCGGGTGCCCCGAAAGATGAATATGGCAGCGGCGGCGGTCTCCGCCAAGGTGCGGAATCGCTCCTCGCTCTCCCGCAGGGCCTCCTCCGCCCGTTGGCGTTCGGCCCACGATCGCTCCAGCGATTTCAGCGTTCCATTGATGGCGCGGCCCAGGTCCGACAGCTCGTCTCGACCCGGCACGGACACCCGAGCCGCGAGATCACTCGTCGCCCCAATCTTCCTGACGTCTGCCCTCAGGCGTGCCAGCCGAGAGAGCACCGTCTTTTCCAGGAGCCCCATGATCACGACGCCGAATACTGCGCCGACAGCCAGAAGCGCAACCATGAAGTACTGGATGGTCGCCTCGCCTTGCGCGTAGACGTTTCTGGGCATATCGACTCGCAGGACAATGGCGGCGTTGCCGAAGATGTCTTCGACCTGGGCATACCCTGCGATCGTGTCGGAGTCGAGGGCGCGGACAACGACAGGCGACTCGTCTGTTTGGGACGCGATCGGCTTCTCGAAGTCGGGAGGCACTGCGGGGTCGTCAAAGCGACGGATGCTCAAGGAGAGGCCAGTGGTGGTGGCCAGGTGCTCCAGTTCTGCGGCATCCAGGTAACGCCCCAGAATCAGCGTCCCGCGGGTCGGGCCCTCACCGGCGCTGGTGACTATGGGGGTTGAGGCGACCAGCAAGGGGCTCCCGGGGAGGAGGATGATTCCCGTGATGCTGCTGTGCGTGTCGGTATGGCGCAGGAGAAGGTCATCGGTGGCGATGATCTCCAGTAGGCTCTCCGGTACCGGCGCCTCCGTCCCCTCCTGGAGGTCGACTGCCCTCGCATGCACGACCCGTCCAGAGGAATGGACGAAGAGCATGAGGTTCACACGGAGGTTGACGAGCACATCGTCGTAGACGTTCTCCTCGATGTACGCGGCATTTCCGTCCTCGATGAACTCGTACGTTGCGTCCCAGGCCGACCAATCGGAGGCCGTGCTGGCCATCTTGGCGAGGTCGTCGGACATCGTGGTCAGGGCCAGGTCCACGCTGTGCTGCGTCTGTTCCTGCTCGACCTCGACGAATCCCCCCAGGACGATGGTCCGTGACGTGAAGTACAGACCTGTCAACAGGCCGAGCAGGGTTACCGCAATGATGAGGAGCGTCTTCTTCCGGAGTGTCATCGCCTCGCTTCCCAGACTCCGACTGCGCGGCGCATCGCGCGCCGCCCTGTCCAAGTCCGACGGCGCGGCGACACAAGCTTAGGATGCCGCTCCCGGCGGGCCGTTACAGGGGGGAAAGTGACGGCTAAACTGTAGCTGCAGAGCTTCAGGTCTGCCAAATCGGGCTGAGGCGGAGCAGGCCTGAAGGCCTGCAGCTACGGCGCGGCGGTAGAAGCAGAAGGGGCGCTCCCCTTGTGAGAGCGCCCCTGCCGCTCGAGCCTGACGAAGTTACGTGGGTCGCCTACGTTTCCGCCGCCACGTCAGGCTCATCACCGTTCTGTCTGCTTCCGAAGACTTTGTCCCAGACGCCCACCTGGTTCTTGCCTGCGGACTTCGCCCAGTTCAGAGCCATATCCGACCGGTAGATGAGCTCCTGTACGGACTCTGCCATGTCCGGGAAGGTGGCTACGCCTATGCTGACCGTGATCCTTTCGGCATCGCCGCCGGTCGTGCGCTTCTCGATGGCGCTCAGCAGGTTCTCAGCGATCTCAGCGGTCTTCTGCCGGTCATGCTCCAGCAGCAGTATCGCGAACTCGTCTCCACCATAGCGGTAGGCCTGCTCCTGGCTCACTGTCTCGGTGATAGTGGCGGAGACGTCACGCAGCACCTGGTCACCCGCCTGATGCCCCAGCGTATCGTTAACGCCCTTGAAGTTGTCCACGTCCATCATGATCATGCCCACGGGCGTTCCGTCCGTCTGAGCGGTATCGACGACGTCTCTGATCTTCTCGTGGAACCTACGGTGGTTGCCGAGCCCGGTGAGCGGGTCGGTCGCCGCTTGAGCGCGGGCATCCACGAGCTGCCTGGCGTGCTCCTGTATCTGCTCGGTGCGGTCCTGGATGGTGTCCATCATATAGTTCATGGTCTCACCCAGGTGAGACAGCTCGCGCAGGCCACCGGCCGACGCCCGCGCATCCAGGCTGCCCTTGGCGACAGTCCGGGCGGTCGACTCCAGCGAATGCAACGGCCGGAGGATGGAACGGGCGATGAGGATCGCCACGATGATTCCCAGAAAGCCGCCAGCGACGCCCGACACGATTAGGAGCAGGAAAGCGAGGTCGCCAGCGTTGTTCGCGCGGCTCTCCAGGTCGGATACCTTCTGCAACTCTGACGCGTTGGCCTCCATGAGGCCGAGCCGCAGCTCCCGGAATATGGGCACGTCTGCCTCTTGGACTGCCAGCGCCTCTTCCACTTTGCCTTCCTCTCGGAGGGCGACTATCTTTCGGGCGCCCGTCTCGTCGTTATTCAGGTACAGATGCTTGGCATAGAGGGCGTCCAGTTCGGCGACTCGCTCCTGATCGTCGAGTTCCACCGCCAGGGCGCGCGCGTCCTGTAGGTTAACCCCGGTCGCATCGGAGAGGGCGACAATCTCCACTGGGTAGTTCTCTCCCCCCGCCAGTGAGTAGCGCAGGGACAGCAGAGCGCTCATGCTGGCGTTCGCTTCCGCCTCTTGCAGCAGTGAGGCGACGTTCGCGCGCTTCTGCATCGCCGCCGTGTCAGACTGGTACGTCCGCACCATATACGCGGATCCGGCGACCACGGCGATGAGGATCAGCACCAGCACGACGAAGCCGGCGATCACCGCCCTTCGCACTGAGTTGATGGGGTTGCTGAAGGGCCACAGTTTGACGCCCTTCTGGATCGGTTCTGCTCTTGCGATAGCCATTTCTTGCCCCCTCTAATACTGGGTCTCACCCTGCGGCGCGGGGTTGCGTTGTAGGGTGGTCTGAGACGTATGATGCCGCTCTCCGGCAAATCGTTACATCATTACGTCGTCATATCGAGAGAGATGGCAGCATTCTGACGGCGTAAACAGAAGGGGCGCTCCCCTTGCGAGAGCGCCCCTCCTGCCCAAAGGGAGGGTGGGCTGTGTTAGCCGCAGCCGCTGGTGGTGCCGCAGTTGTCGCAGCGGTAGCAGGTGCCGCAGCGGACCATGATCCAGCCACAGTTGGAGCAGGGCGGCGCGTCGCTCTGCCTGTCCTGAGCATCGTCGAAGGCGCCGCCGTTGCCGTGGCCCTGGCCGGGCAGGAGGCCGCCGTTGCCGGCCCAGGCGGGTGGCCGGTGCTCCTGGGCCATCAGCTTCGCTTTGACGGCCGGGGAGAGGACGCCGAACTCCTCCTTCTCCTCCTCGCTGAGGTACTGAGAGGCCAGCCAGCGGAAGATGTAGTCGACGATGGACTGGGCGACGGGGATCTCGGCGTTCTCGGTGCGGCCTGAGGGCTCGAATCGCATGTGGGAGAACTTGTTCACCATATCGCGCAGGGGTACGCCGTACTGGAGGGTGAGGGAGATGCAGGTGGCGAAGGCGTCCACCATACCGGAGAGGGTGGAGCCCTCCTTGGCCATGGTGACGAAGATCTCGCCGGGGGAGCCGTCCTCGTACATGCCGGCGGTGATATAGCCTTCGTGCCCCTCGATGGAGAACTTGTGGGTGACGGAGGCGCGAGTGGCGGGCAGCCGCCGGCGAACCGGGCGGGGGCCGTCGTCCTCCTCCTCGCTCGCTGCGCTTGTAGAAGTGTCCTTCTTCGTGCTCAGCACCTGGGCGCGCTTGGAGCCGTCGCGGTAGATCGCCAGGGCCTTGAGGCCGTGCTTCCACCCCTCGATGTACGCTTCCTCGATCTCCTCGACGGCGGTGTCCTCCGGCATGTTGACGGTCTTGGAGCTGGCGCCGGAGATGAAGGGCGGGCCGGTGCCCATCATCTTGACGTGGCCGAGCCCGTGGACGGTGCGGGAGCCGTTCTGCGCCTTGAAGGCGCAGTCGAACACGGGGAGGTGCTCCTCCCGCAGGCCGGGGGCACGCTCGATGGTGCCGGTCTCGTCGATGTGGGCGAGGATGGCGGCGGCGCTGTCCTCGTCGTAGCCGAGGCGGTGCAGAGCGCGCGGCACGGAGGTGTTGACGATCCTCATGACGCCGCCGCCCACCAGGGTCTTGTACTTGACGAGGGCGATGTCCGGCTCGATGCCGGTGGTGTCGCAGTCCATCATGAAGCTGATGGTGCCGGTGGGGGCGAGGACGGTGGCCTGGGAGTTGCGGTAGCCGTGCTCCCGACCCAGGGCGAGGGCCTCGTCCCAGACGGCGCGCGCCGCCGCCGCGAGGGGAGTGGGGGCCTTGGAGTCCTCGATGTCGTAGGCGGCGGCGCGGTGCTTCTCGATGACGCTCAGCATGGGCTCCCGGTTGCGCTCGTAGCCGGCGAAGGGCCCCATGCGGGCGGCGATGGCGGCGGAGGTGGCGTATGCCTGGCCGGTCATGACGGCGGACAGGGCGGCGGCCCACGCTCGCCCCTCATCCGAGTCGTAGGGGATGCCCAGGGACATGAGGAGGGCGCCGAGATTGGAGTAGCCCAGGCCCAGGGCGCGGTAGTCGCGGGCGTTCTCGGTGCTCTTGTCGGTGGGGTAGGAGGAGTTTGAGACGATGATCTCCTGGGCGGCGATCATGACGGCGCAGGTGTGGCGGTACGCCTCGATGTCGAATGTGGCTTGCCCTTGTAGGGGCGCAGCATGCTGCGCCTCTACGGTCGCAGGATCCTCTTCCTCCCGCAGGAACTTGAGGAGGTTGATGGAGGCGAGGTTGCAGGCGGAGTCGTCCAGGTGCATGTACTCGGAGCAGGGGTTGGAGGCGGTGATGGGGCCGGTGTTGGGGCAGGTGTGCCATTCGTTGATCTTGGTGTCGTACTGCATGCCGGGGTCGGCGCACTCCCAGGCGGCGTCGGCGATCCTGCGCATGAGGTCGCGGGCGCGATAGGTCTGGGCGGGCTCGCCGGTGGTGACGTAGCGGGTCTGCCAGTCGCCGTCCTCGACGACGGCGCGCATGAAGTCGTCGCTGACGCGGACGGAATTGTTGGCGTTCTGGTACTGGATGGAGATCCAGGCGTCGCCGTCCAGCGTCACGTCGTAGCCGCAATCGCCCAGGGCGTAGGCCTTGCGCTCCTCCCGTGACTTGCAGGCGATAAACTCCTCGATGTCGGGGTGGTCGACGTTGAGGATGACCATCTTGGCGGCGCGGCGGGTCTTGCCGCCGGACTTGATGGTGCCGGCGATGGCGTCGGCGCCGCGCATGAACGAGACGGGCCCGGAGGCGAGGCCGCCCGCTGTGAGCCGCTCCTTCGACGAGCGCAGCCGCGACAGGTTGATGCCGGAGCCGGAGCCGCCCTTGAAGATCTTCCCCTCCGTGCGGTACCACTCCAGGATGGAGTCCATGGAGTCCTCGATGGAGAGGATGAAGCAGGCGGAGCACTGAGGCTTCTCCTCGATGCCGAGGTTGAACCATACGGGGGAGTTGAAGCAGGCGATCTGGTTGACCAGGATGTGCTTCAGCTCGGCGTGAAAGGCCTCGGCCTCCTGCTCGTCGACGAAGTAGCCGTTCCTTCGTCCGCCTGAGGCGGACTCAGGACAGGCTCTGCGGCCCCAATCCGTGAGGCCGTTGACGACGCGGTCGATGAGCTGCTTGACGGAGCGCTCGCGGACGGGGGCGGTGCGGCCGGGGGCGGCGGCGGCCTCCTCGCTCAGGGGGCCGCGGAAGTACTTGGAGGCGACGACGTTGGTGGCGTTCTGCGACCAGCCGGAGGGGAACTCGACGCCCACCTGCTCGAACACGGGCTTGCCGTCGGCGCCTGCGATGACCGCCGTGCGATCGCTCTCCCACTGCAGCTCATCGTAGGGTTCGACGCCGGGGGTGGTGAAGTGGCGCCTCAGTAGGGGCGATTGGCGAATCGCCCCTACATCCGTGCCCGCTGTGTCGCCTCTCGTCTCGGTTGTCACTGGTTCCCCTCCTGTGCGCGTAGTCGTCGCGTTGCCTGCCGATGATTCCGCCGCCGGTTACGCTCTCTCCGTCTAGGTTGACTGCTTGGTCAGGTCGCGTGCCTCCTTCCTATAACATTCCTGGCGCAGACCCTGATCCAACAAAGTCGAACCGTGTTTGGCGGCCAGGGGGACTCAATCGACTCGGTATCTCGATGGTGCCTTCCTCACCACCCGGCAGGCGCAGGCGATACCGCCCTGTGTCCAAGGCATTCCCGGGGTCCTCGACTCGCAGCCAACCACGCCATCTCATTCCGGAAACACGATTGCCCGTGACGGTATAGTGACAGTACACGGGGACCACAAGCTGTCCGTTCTGTGACAGGACTGCCGGGCCGGAGTATCCTGCCATTCTCACCCCGCCTCCCGCGCGCTGCCCTCCAGCGCCCGCTCGTGCCCGTCCAGGCCGTAGCGCTCGCGGAAGCCCTGGACGGCGGCGTAGGCGGCGCGGGCGCGCTCCTGGGCCTCCGGGTTCGGCGTCGCCGGCCCCTTCAGCGCCTTGTCCGCCTCTATCCACTCCTTCAGCAACTGGAGGTACTCCGCGTACTGGTCGTCGGTCAGTCTGCTCATCGCGCCCTCCTCTGACGCTCGCCCTCGGCCTTCTGGCGTCGCACGCGCAGGAGGCGGGGCTTCGGCCCCTTCGCCTCGGCGTCTGGGAGCAGGGCGAGCTGGCCGTCGGGGACCTCCGGCCGCCGCCAGCCCGCCTTCAGCGCCTCCAGCTCCCGCTCCAGCTCCTCCACGTCGGCGAACGCCCGGTACACGGAGGCGAAGCGGATGTAGGCGATGTGGTCCAGCGCGCGCAGCCGCTCCATCACCAGCTCCCCGATGTAGGAGGAGGGGACCTCCGCCTTGCCCTGGGCGATCACGGCCTGCTCCACCTCGTCGGCCAGCGCCTCGACGGCGCCGGAGGGGATGGGCCGCTTCTCGCACGCCTTGCCCACGCCGGCGATGATCTTTTCGCGGTCGAACTCCTCGCGGGTGTCGTCCTTCTTGATGACGGCAACGCCGCCGAGCTCCACCTTCTCGAGGGTGGTGAAGCGGCGGTTGCAGGCCTGGCACTCGCGGCGGCGGCGGATGCCGGCGACGTCGGGCCGGGAGTCGATGACCCTGGAGTCCGGGTTTCCGCAGAACGGGCAGTTCATGGCTTCGACAGGCTCAGCGCTTGCTTGACAGAATCCTCGATACCCCCCAGGAACCACCTGCGCCCCCTCCACAGGGGGGCGCAAGGAGCACGTTAGCACTATATGTTGGGGTTGTCAAGCGGTTGGGCACAAGATTTTGTGGAAATGTTTCACGAACCGCCGTTTGCCTCGACGGCGGATGGGAGAACGTCTGCCTGCCGGTAGGCAGGGATTGACGGATGTCCGCCGGCCTCCGCTCATCCTGCCTGCCCGCCTCTGGCGGGAGCCCGTCGAAGGATGAGCGGCCCCTTCGACAAACCTGCCGCCAGGTGCGCTCAGGGCGGGTCAGGCGAATGATCATTGAAAGAACGGTTCGAGAGCTTGTCATTCTGAGCGCAGCGAAGAATCTGGGGTGGGGTGCCACTTACGCACACTGATCCTTTTGCCCCACAGCCAGACCCTTCGCTTCGCTCAGGGTGACAAACCAGCCCCTGCCGTGTCGGATTGTGTTTTTCATGGCCCTACGCCTGGCCCTTCGGCGGCCCTGCGCTGCGCAGACAGAGTGACGCCGCGGGAATGTCTGGGGAGGCAAACAGCCCCGCGGCGCCTATCTGCCCGCTGCGGGCAGACTCGTCCGCCGTTGGCGGACAGCCGTGCTAGTGGTGGAACTGTGTCGGCTTTGTCCTTATACGCTTCCTCCCTTCCTCGGCCCGCCGTGGCGGGCTTTGACGCGACTGCTCGTCGAAGCCGGGCCCCGCCTTGCCGGGGGCAAGGCCCGGCGGTTAGTTAACGGATGGTGACGGGCCTGCGAAGAAACGTCGGCAGATCGGTGTCGGCCACGTTCTCCATGGCCTCCGCCCGCATCCGCCGAAATTCCTCCTCTTCGGCTGCTGACCGGAACATGTCTTGAGCGGCGAACCCGACGGCGATGAGGGTGAGCTTCACCTCTCCGCCCAGGGTGGGGTCTGTGGCGGTGCCGAAGATGATCTCGGCCTCGGGGTCGACCACCTCGGCGATGACCTGGGCGGCCATGTTCAGCTCGTGCAGGCCCAGGTCTCCAGAGCTGGTGATGTTGAACAGGACGCGGGTGGCGCCGTGGATGCTGACGTCCAGGAGGGGACTGGAGACGGCGGCCTGGGCGGCCTCCACGGTGCGGTTGTCGCCGCTGGCGCGGCCGATGGCCATGAGGGCGGGGCCGGCCTCCGCCATCGTGCGGCGGACGTCGGCGAAGTCCAGGTTGATGTCACCGGGGATGGTGATGAGTTCGGAGACCCCCTGGATGCCCTGGCGCAGTACGTCGTCGGCCGCCAGGAAGGACTCGACCACGGTGGTCTTCTCGTCGGCGATGGCCAGCAGGCGGTCGTTAGGGATGACGATGAGGGTGTCAACCTCCTGCTGGAGCGCGCTGACGCCGTGGTCGGCGAAGCCCTTACGCTTGGCCCCCTCGAAGGAGAAGGGCCTGGTGACGACGGCGACGGTGAGGGCGCCGGCGTCCTTTGATACCTGGGCGAGGACGGGAGCAGCGCCGGTGCCGGTGCCGCCGCCCATGCCGGCGGTGATGAACACCATGTCCGCGCCCTTGACTGCCTCCTTGAGCTCATCGCGGGACTCCTCGGCCGCCTGACGCCCGCGCTCGGGGTCGCCGCCGACACCGAGGCCGCGGGTGATGCGGTCGCCGATGCGGATGCGGGTCTCGGCCTCGCAGCGCATGAGGGCCTGGGCGTCGGTGTTGACGCCGACGAACTGGACGCCCTGGATGCGGGCCTCCACCATGCGGTTGACGGCGTTGCAGCCGCCGCCGCCCACGCCCACGACCTTGATGGGCGGGAGCCCTCCTAGGTCCATAGCTGCCACTGCGTCCTCCTTTCCCTGCTGTGGTTCATCAGTCTGGCTGTCCTGTGGTCATCTTCTCTACTGGGGAATGCGGGCCTTGAGCCAGCGGCGGGCGGTTTCCGCTATCCCCCCGAGCTGGAACGGTGACTTGAAGCTGAAGGTGGGTTTGTGCCCGTTGTGGCCGTTGGCCATGATGGACCAGCGCAGGAGGCCCACGCTGGCAGCGTAGGCGGGGCTATTCAGGGAGTCGGCCAGGCCATGGATGCCCTTGGGCACACCGGTGCGAACGGGCATCCCCAGCACCTGCTCGGCCAGTTCGTCGATGCCGTGGAGGCTGGCGGTGCCGCCGGTGAGGACGAGGCCGGCGGCGATCATCTCATCGAACCCGGCCCGCTTGGCGTCGATGTAGATCATCTCCAGGATCTCCTCCACGCGGGCCTGGAGGATCTCGGCGAGGCGGCGGCGGGAGACCTCCTTGTGGCGCTGGCTGCCGAAAGCCTCCAGTTCCACCATCTCCTCCGGGGTGATGCGGGAGGGCAGGGCGGAGCCGTGCTCCGTCTTGAGGTCTTCCACGGCGGAGAAGGGGGCGCGCAGTCCGGCCACCAGGTCGTGGGTCAGGTGGTAGCCGCCCACGGGGAGCACCGAGGTGTGGAATACGGCGCCGTCCACGAACACGGCGATGCTCGTGGTGCCGCCGCCGATGTCGGCGACGACGATGCCCTGGCGCTTCTCCTCCTCCTCCAGCACGGCTTCCGCTGCGGCCAGAGGCGAGAGGACCAGGGTCTCCACTTGGACGCCGGCGCTCTCCACGCACTGGGTGAGGTTCTGGACGGCGGTCACGGAGCCGGTGACGACATGGGTCTCCATGTCCAGGCGCTGGCCGTACATGCCGACGGGGTCGCTGACGTGCTCTTGGCCGTCGACGATGAAGAAGCGGGGGATGACGTGGAGGATCTCGCGGTTGGTGGGGAGGTTGAGGGCCTGGGCCTCCTCGATGGCGCGGTCGATGTCCTGGCTGGTGATGGGGCGCTGGCGGCCGGGGATGGTGGCGATGCCGCGGTTGTTGAGGGAGTTGATGTGGTTGCCGCTTATGCTGACGTGGGCAGCCAGCACGCGGCTGCCGCTGGAGCGCTCCGCCTTCTCCACGGAGCTGGTGATGGCGTCGGTGGCCTCCTGGATGTTGTCGACCATCCCTTTCTTGACGCCCTGAGCTGGGGTTACGCCCACGCCGAGGATGCGCAGGTCTTCCTCGGGGGTGAGCTCAGCGACGAGAGTGCAAATCTTGCTGCTCCCCACGTCTATGGAGGCCAGGATGTTGTCTCTCACCGTATCATCGCCTCCTCTCCGCTCACTGGAGGGCTGGATGGTCTCGAAAGCGGAGGTCAAGGACGTGACCGGCCATGGCCCCGCGGCCGATGTCTTCCTCTACCGTCCGCCAGACGGCTAGCTTGTAGTCCACGTTCTGGCTGTCCCCCATGACCACCCGGTAGTTGGCGTCGGTGACCAGGGACAACCCCTTCTCGGGCGTGTACTCCAATCGGACGACGTTGAGGTCGAGCTGCTCCGGCACGGACTTGAGCAGCGCCCGGGCCAGGGCCACGGCGTCGACGTCGACGAGGTCGCCGGGGTCGAGGTGGGCCGGGTCGCCCATGTCGTGGATGACGGGGGCGCCGTCAGGGGGCACCACGTTGGCGAGGACGACGCCCTCGGCGTCGATCACGTAGGGAGTGCCGGCCAGGTCCCAGTGGCCCCAGGGCGTGCGCTCGATAACCTCGATGCGCACCTTGTTGGGCCAGTGGAGCCTGGCGTCGACCGCCTTGATCATGGGCAGAGCGACGATGCGGGCCTCGGCGTCGCCCAGGGGTGCGTTGAACATGCTGGCGCCCTCCAGGTCGGCCAGGTCGGCGATCTGCTGAGGGGTCAGATTGGCGGCGCCTACCACCTGCACCTCCTGCACGCGCAGCAAAGGCGACCGGTAGAGGGCGATGGCCCCGGCGATGGCCGCCGCCAGCCCGAGAAAGATGAGGATGCGGCGCCAGCGTACCCGCCGGCGCAACCGCTCCGTCCTCTCGTCGGTGAGGACGTGGCCCCTGAGGGGGCGCCGTCGCTTGCGGGGGTTGTACCTATACACAACGGCGCTTCTCCTCGTGTCGCTCCAGGGCAAGCTCGATGAGGCGGGCGATGAGGTCTGGGTAGGCGAGGCCGGCGTGCTCCCACAGCTTGGGGTACATGCTCATGGGGGTGAAACCGGGGATGGTATTCACTTCGTTGAGGACGAGGTTTCCCTGCGGGGTCAGGAAGAAGTCCACGCGGGCCAGCCCGGCGCAGTCGATGGACCTGAACGCAGCGAGAGCCAGGGCGCGGGCCTCATCGGCCGTCTACGGCGGGATGTCGGCGGGGATGTGCAGGCGGCTGCTGGGGTCCTCGTACTTGGCGTGGTAATCGTAGAACTCGCCCTCGAACGTTATCTCACCCACCGGCGACGCTTGGGGCTCGTCGTTGCCCAGTACGGCCACCTCCACCTGCCGGCCCTCGACGGCGACCTCTACCAGGGCCTTGCGATCGTAGCGGAACGCCTCCTCCAGCGCCTCGCGCAGGTCTTCGCGGGAGCGGGCCCTGGAGGTGCCGATGCTGGAGCCGCTGTTGGCGGGCTTGACGAAGGTGGGGTAGGGGATTGCGGCTTCCACTTCGCGGATGAGGGCGGCCGGGTCGGCTTGCCAGCGGGAAGCGAGGACGGTGACGTCATCGGGCACGGGGAAGCGGTGCTGGCGGTAGATGGCCTTCTGGAGGGCCTTGTCCATGCCCACGGCGCTGGCCGTGACGCCGGCGCCCACGTAGGGGACGTCGGCCAGCTCCAGGAACCCCTGGAGGGTGCCGTCCTCGCCGTTGGTGCCGTGGATGAGCGGAAAGACGACGTCGACACGGCGGAGGGCGCCCAGGGCCGCTGTGCGGTGGAGGATGCCCTGGCCCAGAGGCTCTTCCAGGGCGCGGAACCTCTCGGAGCGGATGGCCGTGAGGGCACGCTCGGTGTCGGTCGGCGTCAACCAGGTGCCCTGCTTGGTGACGCCGATGGGGACGACCTGGAAGCGGTCCGCGTCCAGGGCGGACATGACGGCTTGGGCGGATACCACGGACACCTCGTGCTCGGCGGAGCGGCCGCCGAACAGGATGCCGACCTTGAG
>DAOUMF010000191.1:0-14637 GCA_034411955.1 Dehalococcoidia bacterium | reverse complement strand
CGGGGTCGAATTTCTGCACGCGGTGGTTCCAGGTATCGACGACGTAGACGTTGCCCTGGGCGTCCAGGGTCAGGTCGGTGGGCTGGTTGAACTCGCCCTTGCCGTGGCCCGTGGCTCCCGTCGCCTTCAGGAACAGGCCCTCCGGGGAGAACTTCTGGATGCGCCCGTTCCCGGAGTCCAGCACGTAGAGGTTGCCCTCGCCGTCGACGGCCAGGCCCGTGGGATCGCTGAAGGCGCCCGGGGCCTCCCCGCTCCGGCCGATGGTGAGACGGCCTTCGACGTCGGGGGCGGCAGCCGGGCTGTAGATCAAGGGGAAGTAGGCGGTGGACCAGACGGCGGCGGAGTACACGGAGTCCAGGCCCTGTGGAGGCTCGCGGTCGCGGAAGAAGCGCCACCAGGTCTCCCACGTGTTGTCGCGGGCGAGGCTCTCGCCGAAGTCCCGTATCGCCGCCCACAGGTTATCCTTACCGCTGCCGATGCCCCGGTAGGTCTCGGGGAACCACCAGCGCAGGCGGTACGGCACCGGCTCCTGATAGCGGTCCAAGATAGGCTCCACCCTGCCCTCGTTCTCGCGAGCGATGAGGAGGACGGCGTCCCGTGGAGGGTTGAAGTCCTCGCCGATGTCATCGTAGGTGACATGCGTGTAGTCGCGCAGGTACCAGGCCCAGGGCCAGGTGTAGGCAGTGTCTACCACCACGGGGAGGTCGTGGCCGCGGCCGCTGATGCGGGCGACCATGTCGATGCGCTCCATGACGTCCGGCACTTCGGGCGACGTCTGCGTGTAGACCAGCATCTCCCTGGGGACATCACCGTGCTCGCCGGGAAAGACCCCGTGGCCGAAGGACGCGAGGAGGGCAGTCCGCACGCTGAAAAGGGCCAGGGCGCCAAACACGGCGAAGGTGGCGACGCTGGCCAGGCGCCGTCGCCCCGGCGGCAGGAGCAGGCCGACGATGACGGCCAGGGCGATGGCGACGGCGACCAGTCGCAGGACGCCGGCGGTTCCGTCTTCGGGAGCGAAGACGCCGAGACCCACGGCGAGGGCGGCGAAGGTCGCTGCGGCCAGGGGTCGCCGGTAGGGCGCGAGCCGCGTCGCCACATCGCCGGGGCGGCCGGAGAGGAGCTTGCCCAGGGAGTAGGCGGCCAGGATGACCACGGGCAGCGTGGTGTGCACGCTGAGCCAGGGCATCTTTTCGCCCACCCAGGAGTAGCCGACGATGGCCGCCGCGGTCCAGAACACGAGGAAGCGCTCGAAGGGGGAGCCGCGGACGGCGAGGTAGAGGGCGACGGCGGCGATGGGGAGGGCCAGGGGCTCCACGATCGCGCCCAGTGACGGCGAGAAGCTGTCGGCCCCGAAGAAGGCGAGGAGGCTGACGGTGGCGACGGCGGTGAGGAGCCAGGAGCGGGGGCCGCCGCGCAGGGTGAAGTAGAGGAGCGCAGGACCCGCGAACGCCAGGGCCAGGAACTCGTAGGCGGGCAGCAGCATGACGTAGTAGAAGTCCGGCTGATCGCCGCGGCGGACGTCGTGCTGCTCCAGCCAGTAGTCCAGCGAGTCCCAGATGCCGCTGGCGAAGCCGGAGGTATCCGTGCCGAAGGAGGTAAACAGGAGGGCGTAGGGGATGTAGAAGGCGGCCGCCGCAATCAACCAGACGCGCCAGTTCCAGCCCAGGCCCACGACAGCGCTGGCGCCCAGCAGCACCAGCACGGTGGGGACGCCCACCGTCTGCTCGCGGTCCAGCGTATTCAGCTCGAAGCCCAGCGACTCCAGCGGCACCTGGATGGTGGCGGCGAGCTGGGGCAGGAACAGGGTGCCCAGGACGACGAGGAAGTCGCCGGCGGGATGCAGCTCCCGCAGGCCCAGGCGCTCCCGAAGGCCGCGGATGAAGGGCCAGAGCGCTGCCAGCGCCCAGGCGTAGGGCAGGTACAGGAACAGGTAGGCCATCGTCGAGGAGCCGCGGTCCAGGCGCAGTCGATCTCGGCTCTGGCGAGCCAGGTCGGCGGCCAGCCAGAGGTTGAGGAAGACCAGCAGGATGGCGACGTTGATGAAGGTGTTCTCTTTGGTGGCGAGGCTGAGGCCCAGGAGGGCGGCGCCGAGGTACAGGAACAGCGGCTTCCGTTCGTCGACGTAGCGCCAGAGAGAGATCACAATCCCCAGCGTGAACACGGCGACGTAGATGTCGTTGCGGGCGAAGCGGCTGAAGTAGAGCAGGGTCGGAGAGAAGGCGATGAGCGCGGAGGCCAGCAGGGCCCCCAGCCGGCCCAGACGGTGGCGGAAGAAGAACGGCAGGATGATGAGGGCCAGGCCGAACAGGGCGGGGAAGATGCGCACCGTATAGTCGCTGGCGCCGCCGCTGAGGAAGAAGGTCAACGCCGTGCCGAAGAACTGGAAGGGGCCGTGGAGAAGCGGGTTGTGCTCGTAGCCGTTGCCCCGGAACAGCTCGTAGGCGTAGAAGCCGTGCAGGCTCTCGTCGTGGTGGAGGGCACGTGCGCCCAGGTCCCAGAAGCGGATGCCAGCGCCGATGACGACGAGGGAGGCGTAGGCCGCGACCTCCCAGGAGAGGCGGATCTCTAGGCTGAAGGGACGGCGGGCGGCGGGCTGGGCGGGCAGCGGCGCAGCCACTCCGCTCATGGCGCCGGCACCAGTATCTGGACGTCCACGTTATCCAGGTTACCGTAGGGCTCCCGGAAGACCAACCAGCGCCAGAGGCGCAGAGAGTCCGGGTCATCGGGGTACCAGCCCTCGCCCAGGCGCCAGGGTTCCGCCAGCGGAGTGAAGCCCTCCACCTCCCGTCCCCCCGGCACGACCAACGCACCGGCGTCCGCCGCTGGTTCGGCGAAGGTGACGGCGTGGTCCCGCAGGTCCCAGGCAAGGGGCTCGCGCAGGGACGGGTCGACCAGGATAGGGCCGGCCCGACTGGCCGCGAGCTGGTTTACCGTGTCGCGGAACTGCTCCACCCGGCCCGTGGTGCGAATGTCCACGGCGAACTCGACGGCCTCATCGTTGCTGGTCAGGGCCAGGTCGGTGTGAGCGAGGAAGGCGAAGGCCAACACCACGGCCAGGGCCAGGCTAATGGCGGCAGCGTGGCGCCCAAGGACAGGAAAGCTAACGGCCAGAATGGCTGCGGCGCCCGCCACGGCGAGCACCAGGTAGGAGTGTTCAGCCCCGGTGATGGTCCGGTCGGGGCGTGACCACTCGGTGGCGAGGAGGGCAGCGTAGGCGAGCAAGGCCAGGGCCGCGGCGCCTACCGGCCACCATCGTCGCAGGACCGCCCAGTCCAGCGTAAGTAGGAGCTCCTCCGCCAGCAGTCCGGCCAGCAGCGCCAGGGGGACAAGCAGTATGAGGAGCTGGCCAGCCTCGCGCTGAGTGGCCAGCGCCACGGCGAGCGCCGCCAGCGCCGTCCACAGCAGGAGGAACCGCTGGGGGGACGTCAGGGCGCGAGCGCCACGGCGGCGCAGACGCCAGATGAGGACGGCCACGGCGGCGGTGCCGGACAGGAGGACGGGCCAGTCGTAGGCGAGGAGGAGGGCGAGCTGGTACTCCGGCGGGCGGCCGTCTCGGGGCAGGGCGAACATGTCGCGCCACTGGGCCAGGCCGGCCAGATCCAGGCCGTCGACGGATGTGCCGAAATGGGTGATCCCCAGCTCGAGGGCGCCGACCAAGACCAGTCCCACGCTCAGCCAGTGGGAGGGCCTGCCCCGAAAGACGGCCCAGGCGCGGGCCACCTCACTCTCCCGCGAAAGGCCGGACTCCAGCAGGAGGAAGGCCAGGACGGCGATGGCGGCAGTGATGGCCACGGGGTCGGCAGAGGGGGCGAGGCCGAAGGTGACTGCGAAGAGGAAGGCCGTCAGCGCCCTCGGCTCCCGCAGGTAGGAGAGGAGGGCAACGGCCATGCCCACAGCCAGCAGGCCTCCGGCGCTGAAGGGGAGAGCCGAGCGCGAGACGATGAGCGCCAGGGGCGAGAAGGCGAGCAGGGCCGCGGCCGCCAGGGCACCGGTCCGGCCCAGGACGCGTCCGCCCAGCCACAGGGCGGCCACCATCGCCGAGCCCGCCACCGCGGGCGCCAGGCGGGCCACGAACTCGCTCTCACCGAAGATACGGAACAGGTAGGAGGTAACGGCGGCCGTCAGGTCGCCGCTCCAGCCCTCGGGGACGATGTCCTGGGAGGCGCGCAGGGCGTCGAAGGCGCGTGCCGACTCGTCGAACGTGAGGGGGAGGGCGTCGAGGCGGGCAAGCCGCAGGGCGGCCGCGGCGGCGATGAGCGCCAGCCATAGGAGGACATCCACCCGCACCGTCAGGCCATCGGACCGAGAGAGAGGACCAGCGACCTGTTCGGCGGGTGCTGCCCACCAGCGGCGGCGCGGGTCGGTCAACTGATTCCCCGTCTAGGCGAAAAGGGCGTCCACGAACCGCCTGGGCTCGAAATCCGCCAGGTCGTCCGCCCTCTCGCCGGTGCCGACGAAGCGCACGGGGATGCGCAGTTGGTCGCACACGGCGAAGATGACGCCGCCCTTGGCGGTGCCGTCCAGCTTGGCCAGGAGCACGCCGGTCACGCCCACCGCCTCGGTGAAATACTTCGCCTGGTGCAGGGCGTTCTGTCCGCTGGTGGCGTCCAGCACGAGCAGCACCTCGTGGGGCGCGTCCGGGTACTTGCGCTGGATGACTCGGTTGACCTTGCGCAGCTCCTGCATCAGGTTGACCTTCGTATGCAGCCGCCCGGCCGTGTCGATGATGACGACGTCAACGTCGCGGCTCTGGGCGGCCGAGAGGGCGTCGAACACCACGGCGCCGGGGTCGGCCCCCTGCTGGTGGGCGATGACGTCCACGCCGACGCGCTCGCCCCACTGCTTGAGCTGGTCGATGGCGGCCGCGCGGAACGTGTCGCCGGCCGCCATGATCACCTTCTGGCCCCCCTTGAGGTAAGCGTGGGCCATCTTGGCGATGCTGGTGGTCTTGCCGGTGCCGTTCACGCCGATGACGAGGATGACTGCCGGCTTCGGGACATCATCGGGTAGGGGCGCAGCATCAGCCAGAGGCTGATCCGCCTTCGGTGGATGTTGCGCCCCTAGGGCACCCCACAGCTTGCCCGGACGCGACTCCACCTCCAGGATGGATAGCAGCTCTTCCTTCAGCGCCTCCTCCGCCTGCTCCGGATCGCCGATCCCCTCCGCCTTGACCCGCTCCTTGAGGTTCTCGAGCACCTTGACCGTTGTCCCCACGCCGGTGTCGGCGGCGATGAGGGTTTCCTCCAGCTCGTCCCAGAGGTCGTCGTCGAGGCCGCGGCGGAACATGCCGCCGATGCGCGAGAACCAGGTGCGACGCGTCTTCTCGACGGCGTCCTCGACACCGTGGGGCGCCTCGACGGCCTCGCTCGGCTCGGCCGCGACCGGCGGCTCAGCGGCCGTGGGCTGCTCAGGGGCTTCGGGGGCCTCTTCGATAGCCTCCTGCTGCTTGCGACGGAAGAAGCGCACCATACGGTTCGATGATAGGGGCCGGTGCGGAGACGGGCAAGCGGGAGGGGAGGAGCAGTGGTCGGGTGCGGCCTGCCGGCTACGATTTCCGCTTCTTCGGGGCGCCGCGCCGTTGCACCACCGAAGCACGCGGCGATCCCGCGCTGACTCCCGGGAGTCTGGTGATCATCGAAATCACGTCCCGCGCTTTTGCTGGGTCCTCAAACATCTTTTCAAACAGCATCATTGCTGCACGGTCCTGAATCGTGCCCGGTTCAGACGCCACCGTGAACTGCTCTGCCATCCGCCCCACCAACCTAAGCTCCAGCGACTCCAGATACTCGGGGATTCTTTGTAGCTCCTCGATCACCTGCGCAAGAGCGGAATCAGGCGGCTCAGTCGTCTTTATGTTGAGCAAGCGGAGAACATCTGAGATGGGCGTGTCTGCCTTGGCTCCACCCTCCAGGCTATCGATGTAGGACTTCAGCTTTGCTTTAGCCTGATCCACCCCATCGAGATCCAACGTGTATTGAATAGTCCGAATGTCAGAGACATCGAACGGAATTCTGTCCTCTGCGCTGATAATCTGCACGACGGGCTTGCCCGTGGCGTGTCGTACGGCCAACTCGTAGAACACGTTGGGGTTGTGGCCGGACAGGTCGGCAACGAGGAGTTCATCTTCGAGAATGTGCCTAAGGATTGACTTCGAGATCAACCCCGGATCGGACACGCTATCGGCGCGCACTGCCTCGTAGCCGAGCCCTTCGACCACTGGCTGGATGATGTGCTTCAGCACCTGGTCAGCGTTCTTTCGAACTTCGCTGTCGGGTTCCCCTATCGGGCTAATCACGAAGCACGTCTGTGCTGCCTTCGGCGACATTTGCGACTCCTTTCGAGTGCTTGGAGTCTCTTGTCAGTCCGCGGTCACGTCGGACAGCCGCATCGACAGCACCCGCGAGACGGTGTCCGGCCCCATCGACACGCCGTAGATGCTGTCCGAGACCTCGATCGTCCTGCGGTTGTGGGTGATGACGATGAACTGCGTCTTCTTCGCCAGCTCCTGGAGGGCGGAGACGAAGCGGCCCACGTTCGCCTCGTCCAGCATGGCGTCCACCTCGTCCAGGACGCAGAACGGCGAGGGGTTGGCCTGGAGGAGGGCGAAGAGGAAGGACACGGCGGTGAGCGCCTTCTCCCCGCCGGAGAGCTGGGCCAGGCTCTGGAGGCGCTTGCTCGGCGGCTGGGCCTCGATCTCCACGCCGCTGTGCAGCGGGTCCTTGGGGTCGGTCAGGGCGAGGCGGGCGCGGCCGCCGCCGAAGAACGCCTGGAAGTACTCCTCGAACCCGCTGGCCACCGTCTCGAAGGTGGACTGGAAGCGCTTGCGCATGACCCCGTGCAGCTCGTCGATGGCGCGGTGGAGGGCCTTCTCGGCGCCGCTGAGGTCGTCGAGCTGCGAGGTCAGGAAATCGTGTCGCTGTCGCAGCTCGGTGTAGTCCTCCTCGGCCTCGACGTTGACCGGGCCCAGGCGACGCAACTGGCCCCGCATCCGCTCGATGTCCCGCCCCAGCGTCTCGGGGTCGACGTCGGCGCCGCCGGAGATGGGGCGCAGGCCGCCGGGGCCCTCGTCGGGGTGAACCTGTCCTGATCCGCCTGAGGCGGACGAAGGATCGGCGGCGAGCCAGTGGGGCACCCGCGGCACGGCGATCTCCGGCGAGACGATGTCACCCTCGCGGGTGATGCTCAGTCCCTCGTCCCGGATGCGCTGGCGGAGGGCATCGACGTCCGTCTCCCAGCGTCGGACCTCGGCTTCCGCTTCCAGGAGGCGGCGTTCGGCCTGGAACATGCGGCCCTGGGCTGCCAGGAGCTGCTTGTGCAGCTCCCGCTCGCGCAGCTCGAGCTGGACCGTCTCGCCCTGGTCGGGGGCTGAGGTCTCGACGAGAGGTCGCAGCTCCTCGCTAACACGGGCCAGCTCCTCGTCGTCGGAGCGGGCGCTGGCTTCGAGGGTGGAACGCTCCATCTCCAGGCCGCGGAGCTGGACGGCCTTAGCGGAGAGCTGAGCGTCCAAGCGGGCCAGGGCGGCCTTGCTGCCCTCACTCTGCACATCCAGCGACTGGAGGTGACCTTCCAGATTGGACGGCAGAGCAGTCGCCTCGGCCACGGCGCGCTGGAGCTGGGCGCGTCGTCCCTCCACCACCTTGCCCGCTTTGCGCAGGTAGCTGGCGGACTCCTCCAGCTCTCGCGCCTCGAGCAGGGAGCGTTCCTTCTCCTCTGCCAGGCGGTCGCACTCGCGGGTCAGGCTGTCGGCCTGGTCGCGCAGGTTGTCCTGCGAGGAGATGAGGCCGCGCAGCTCGCCGCGGAGCTGGCCCATCCTCCGCTGGCGATCGGCGATGGCGTTCTGGACGCGCATGCGGCGTCCCAGTCCGCGGTCGACCTCGGCGGCCAGGGCGGCGAAAGCCGCCTCATCCTGCCCGAGCCGGTCGCGCAGGGAATGGGCCTCGTTCTCGGTGACGGCGACGGAGCGGCGCAGGCGATCGATCTCCTTGGGGAGGGACTCCAGGTCACGCTCGTGGCCGAGAATGTAGGGACGAGTGGCGCGGGGGAAGCCGGCGGTAATCGCCCCCATGGGGTGGAAGACGACGCCGTCCATGGTGACCACCGTGCCCAGACCGCGGCGGATGACTCGGGCGGCTGTCTCCACGTCCTGGACGACGATGGTGCGGCCCAGGAGGGCATCGATGAGCTTCTGGTACGGGGCCTGACAACGAACCAGTTGGGCGGCCACGCCGACGATCCCCTTCTCCCGCATGTGGTTCAGGGGGTACACCTGCTTGACGGCGTCCAGTGGGAGAATAGTGGTGCGGGGGGCATCCTGAGCGACCAGGGTCCGAATGGCGTCCACGGCCTCCGAGCGATTCCGAACGATGAACGCCTCCACCATATCGCTGAGGGCGGCTTCGATGGCCTGCTCGAGCCCGCGGGGCACGCGGACGACCTGATAGATGGCGGCGAGGGCACCCTCGATGGTGACGGGAGGCTCGTCCGGCGGGGCGGACTGAAGCTGGCGCTGAGCTTCGCTGAGGACGTTGAGGCGGGCCTCCAGCGCCTCCATCTTGCCGCGGCGGGTGTTCTGGTTGGCCTCCACTTTGGCCAGCGAGTCCCGCAGCTCGGCGATCCGCGACTCCAGGGACTGGCGTCGCTGGCTGACCCCGGCCAGCTCACCGGCCAGCCCGGCGTCGTCGGCGCGATAGCCTCGGAGGACGCGGATCAGCTCCGTCATCTGGCTGATAATGGAGCGCCGGCGGGTGTCCAGGCGGGCGGTCTCTCTCTCCAGGTCGCGGCCGCTGAGGCCGAGACGCTTGATTCGGGCCGCGATGTCTGCGGCGGCCGCACGCAGGCGCTGGCTCCTCGCCTCCTCGTCAGCGGCCCGGCCCTGCCCTCCCGTTAGATCCTGCTCCAGGGCTGTCAGTTCCTCGCGGCGACGGTCGAGCTCGGCCCGGGCGGAGGCCAGGGCCTCATCAAGCTCGGCGCGGCGGGCGTCCAGGCCGGAGACGACCTCCGCGGAGCGGGCACGCTCCTTCTCGAGAGCGGCGACCTCGTCTCGCAATTCCTGCTGCCGGGACTCCAGGATGGCGCGTCGCTGGGCGGAGACGGCCAGGTCCTGCTCCAGCTCTCGGATGCGATCGGCCAGGCGCTGGCGGTCGGCGGCCGAGGCGGAGGCGCGGCGGCGGCGCTCTTCCACCCCCTTGCTGACATCCGCCAGCTCCTGCTGGCAGGTGTCGGCGGCGACCTTGGCCTGGGTGAACTCGGCCTGGGCCTGATCGTGGGCGGCACGGGAGACGGCCAGCGATTCGTGAGCGTGGTGCCACTGGTGCCCGTACTGGGCACGCAGCGCCTGCGACAACTGGCGAGAGATGCGGGCATAGTCGGCGGCACGCTTGGCCTGGCGCTCGAGGTGGCCGAGACGGGGCGCGATCTCCTTGACGAGGAGGTTGATGCGCTCAACGTTCTCGTGGGTGGCGGCCAGCTTGGTCTGCGCCTCGTCGATGCGGAGGCGGTAGCGCTGGATGTCGGCCGCCTCCTCGATGAGCTGACGGCGCTCATCGGGGCGCAGGTTGAGGACGGTCTCCACCAGCCCCTGGCCGATGATAGCGTAGGAGCCTTGAGCCATGCTGGACTTGGCGAGCAACTCCTGGAGGTCCCGCAGGCGGACTCGTTTGCGGTTAATGCGGTACTCGCTCTCGCCGTTGCGGTAGCCACGGCGGGTGATGGCGACTTCGGTGAAGTCTATGGGCAACCAGCCGTCGGCGTTGTCGAGGGTGAGGGTGATCTCCGCCTTCTCGGCGCGCTGGCGCTTGGAGGAGCCGGCGAAGATAGCGTCCTCCATCTTACGGGCGCGCAACAGACGACCGGACTGCTCGCCCAGCACCCAGCGAAGGGCATCGGCGATGTTGGACTTTCCGGAGCCGTTGGGGCCAACGATGGCGGTGATGCCCTGGCCGAAATCGAAGATAGTACGAGTGGCGAAGCTCTTGAAGCCCTGAACCTCAAGTCGCTTCAGGTACATGACAACCTCAACCTGAAGCGGCCAAGGCTTCCAGGGCCTGGCGGGCCGCCGCTAGCTCCGCCTGCTTCTTATTGCGACCCTCGCCGCGGCCCAGCACCTCGCTGTGCACCAGCACCTCCACCATGAACGTCTTGGCGTGGTCCGGGCCTACGGACGATATGAGACGGTACTTGGGTATCTCATGCCAACGGGCCTGCACCACCTGCTGGAGCTGCGACTTGCTGTCCACGGCGACGGCGCCAGCAGCGATCTGCTCCAACTCCGGCCCTAGCAGATGGAGCACCAACCGGCGGGCCTTGGTGAGACCGCTGTCCAGGAAGGCGGCGCCGATGAGAGCCTCCAATGCGCCGGCCAGGTTCGAGGGACGATTGCGGCCACCGGACATCTCCTCGCCGCGGCCGAGCATCAGGTGGTCGCCCAAGGAGATGCGCTCGGCGGCCTCGGCCAGGGTGTCCCAACGGACCAGCAGGGCTCGTATCTGGCTAAGCTGGCCCTCGCTGAGGCCCGGATAGTCCCGATACAGCCGATCCGAGATGACGAGCCCGAGGACAGCGTCCCCCAGGAACTCCATCCGCTCGTTGGATTCCAGCTCGAGGTCGGGTGTCTCGTTGAGGTACGAGCGATGAACCAGCGCCTGCTCCAGCAGGGCGAGACGCCGGAAGTCGATGCCCAGCGTTTTGAGAAGGGCGACGGGGCCTTTGCGCTTGGTGACAGTTGCCATGTAGAGCTAACTTAAGCGATAAAGGCACCGCGGCGTACACCGTACGGCCCCCTCCCAGGCCCTATGGTGCAAGACGCGGCTGATTTTCACACCATGTTAGGCGTCCCTCAAACAGACTGTCAAGGCGACGTCTTATAATAAGCCCCAGTGCCAGATATGGAGAGGGCAAACCTTATCGATAAGCTCGCCCGCACCCTACCCGCTGAGGGTCGCACGGCCCTGACCGCCATCACCAACGCCGGCCACGAAGATGGACTGACCCTCTACCTCGTCGGTGGCAGCGTCCGCGACCTCCTGCTTGGCCACCCAACCCTGGACGTTGACCTCACGCTGGAGGGAGACGCCCCTGACCTGGCGCAGCGAGTGGCGGCAGGCCTGCCGGGCCTCCGCTGTCTGGTCCACAGCGCCTTCGGCACAGCCACCCTGAAGAACGCTGGCTTCCGCCTTGACGTGGCCACCGCGCGTGGCGAGACGTACCGCCGGCCGGGGGCGCTCCCTTCCGTCCGCCCCGGCTCCCTCCGCGAAGACCTATCCCGGCGCGACTTCACGGTGAACGCCATGGCCCTGGCGTTGACGGGCAGCCGAACCGGGGACATCGTCGATCCCTTCGACGGGAGGACGGACCTGAAAGCCGGCCTCCTGCGCGTCCTGCACGAGGGCAGCTTCCGGGACGACGCCACCCGCATCCTGCGGGGCGCCCGCTACGAGTCGCGACTGGGCTTCCGCCTGGAGCGCCGCACCCTGCTCTGGCTCAAACGAGACGTGGGCTACCTGGAGACGATCAGCGGGCCCAGGATCCGCGAGGAGCTGGCCCGGGCGTTGCGCGAGCCCCAGCCGGAGCGCGTCCTCCTGCGCCTGCAGCGGCTGGGCGCCCTACAGGCCATCCATTCGGCGCTCTCCTTCGATGGCCGCCGCGCGAGGGCGTTCGCCTGGCTACGAGAGGTGCGCGGCGAGCCCCCGACCACGGCATACCTCGCTCTGCTGGCGTGGGGCCTGTCGCTCGCCGAGGCTACTGCCCTCGCCGCCCGCCTGACCCTGACCAGACGAGAGACGGAGGCCGTTCGCGCCGCTCCGGAGGCGATGGCCATCAAGCGCAAGCTATCGCGGGGGGTCAGGCCCAGCCGAGTGGTGGCGCTTCTGTCGCCTCTCCCACCGGCCTCGGTGTGGGCGCTGGCGGCATCGGCGTCAGGCCGGGCCCGGCAGCAGGCGCTGCGCTACCTGCAGCGGTGGCGCTACGTGAAGCCGTCGCTGGACGGCCATGCCCTCCTGGCCATGGGCGCCCGCCCGGGGCCCGGACTGGGCCGGGCGCTGCGCCGCCTGCGAGCTGCCAGGCTGGACGGCGAAGTGCGCTCCCGCCGAGAGGAAGAGCGGATGGCGCGGAGGCTGCTCGGCCTGAGCGTAGAGGCGCACCGATGACAAGGACCGTCGAGGTCGCTTGCACCGTCTGCGGGGAGCCCGCCCGGGAGTCCGACTCCGCCGTCTGCGGCGAATGCGACGAGCGGTTCCATCTGAACCCGCGACGCGACGTGGACGGGAAGGACTGCGGCGACGTCTGGATCGACGAGCAGTTCCTATCGCTGCGCTACGCCTGCTTCAACTGCCTGGGCCGACAAGGCAGCGCGGGCGAGCCGCCCGTGAGCGAGGCGCACTAGCCTTCCCCGAACCGCCGCACGAGCGCCGCTATCGCCCTCGTCCCCCGCCTGTCATTCTGAGCGGCGACCGCGCACGCCCGGGGACAAGGCGGTCTCCGCGAAGGAATCTGGGGCGGGGGAAGCCGCCGTTTTCGCCTTTCTGCGTACGCCCTACTCCTCCCCGAACCGCCCCAGCAGCGCCGCCATCGCCTTTGCGCCTCGGCGGAAGTCCTCGATGCGGATGTTCTCGTCCGGGGCGTGGATGCGCGCCTCCGGATATCCGATGCCGATGTCGGCCGTGGGCAGGCCAAGCGTGGCCACAAACGGATACAGCGGCCCCGTCCCCGCCATCGAGGGCACGATGATCGGCTCGCGCCCGTACGTGTCCTGCGCCGCCCGGCGGACTACCGCAACGAAGGCGTCGGTGACGGGGGTGCGGGCGGGCCGCTCGGCGCTGAGGCGGCGCACCGTTATGTCGCCGAAGCCGCGGGAGTCCAGGTGCCGCCGCAGCGCGGCCAAGATGTCGTCGGGGTCCTGGTCAGGCACCAGGCGGAAGTCCATCTTGGCCATCGCCCGCGCCGGCAGGACCGTCTTCGGCCCCTCGCCCTCGTAGCCGGATGTGAGGCCGTCGATGGTAGCCGCGGGCTCGAACAGGTGCCGCAGACGATAGTCCAGGCCATGCACGCCGGTCAGCGCCTCCTCGACCCCGTACGACTTCAGCGTCTCCGCCTCTTCCGATGGCATCGCCTCCACCGCTGCTCGCTCCTCGGGTGTGACCGGGCGCGCGGCCTCGTAGAACCTGTCGATGAGCACCCGTTCGTCGGGCCCCTTGATGGAGGCCAGGGCCCAGGCCAAGCGCCAGGCCGCGTTGGGGAGCACGGTGCCGTAAGAGGAGTGGGCGTCGCGGCTCACGGTGTTCGCCTCCAGTTCCACGTAGAGCAGCCCCTTCACGCCGAGAATGATCTGCGGGACGCCTTCCCAGGTGACGCCGCCGCCCTCCCAGACGCAAGCGTCTGCGGCCAGGAGTTCGGAGTGCTCCTCGACGAACTCCTCCATGTGAGGACTGCCGATCTCCTCGTCGCCCTCGATGCAGAACTTGACGGCGCATGGCAGCTCCCCGCGGACCTCCTTCCAGGCCCGCAGGGCAGCCAGGCGGGCGGCGATGTTGCCCTTGTTGTCGGAGACGCCGCGGCCAAACAGCTTACCCTCGCGCAGGGTGGGCTCGAAGGGTGGCGACGACCACAGCTCCAGCGGCTCCGGCGGCTGCACGTCGTAGTGGTCGTAGAAGAGGAGCGTGCGCGGCAAGCGGCCGGGCTGCTCACCGTAAACGACGGGGTGGCCGCCGGGCGGCCCTTCGACGGCGCTCAGGGCAGGCTTGGGGAGGATACGGGCCTCGAACCCCAGGTCGCGCAGGAGGCCCGCGAGGTGCTCCGCCGTCTCAGCGATCGTCTCCGCCGTAGGCGGATCGGCGCTGACGCTGGGCAGATTGCACAGCTCCGTGAGCTGCGCGATGGACTCGTCCAGGTGGTCGTCGATGTGGCGGAAGATGTCCTGCATGATGCCCCCTTCTCCCCGTCCCGAAACCGAGAGCCTCAAGCCTAAAGCCCCTGCCTGTCATTCTGAGGAGCGAAGCGACGAAGAATCTAGCATCTAGCGACCACAAGCGTCAGATTCTTCGCTCCCTGCGGTCGCTCAGAATGACAGATACGCGCATCTCTGTTCTAGGTTCTAGCTTGCCGACTCTGAGACACGCGAATCATCACGATGATATCGTGCTGCCGCCCCCCCGACCAGAGGACCTCATCGAGCCGCGCCGGGCGATAGCCCAACCTCAGCCAAAAGTAGAGCGCCAGTCCGTCGTTGGCGTGCACGCTCGCCCAGAAGCGGCGGGCCATCCCCCGCTTGCGCGCATCGTCCTCCATCACCCGCACGGCCTCCGAGTCCAGCCCCAGCCCTCGCAGCCGCCGCTCCACGGCCACCAAGCTGAAGGCAAGCCATCCGTCGTCCGGCACGCCCACGCGGTACTCCATCACGTCGACCAGTTTCCCACCAGAGGTGATGGCCAGGGCGTCGCCATTCGGATCCAGCGACGCCCGGTCCAGCCACGGCGCCGCCCGGAGATCCTCCTCGCTCAGGCGGCGCAGGACAACGCGCCAGTCTGCGCACTCCGCATTGGTCGCCTCGACACGCTGCCCGGGCTGCCGACGCTGCATCCTCAGCCCCGGATGTCGCGCCGCTGGAAGATCGCGAAGGCGATGGCCAGGAAGGCGAGGCAGTAG
>DAOUMF010000190.1:0-3856 GCA_034411955.1 Dehalococcoidia bacterium | reverse complement strand
CGGTGTGGTTGCGGCCGGCCGCCTCCAGGGCGGCCGTCCCGGCTGGCACCGGCCAAGCACGGCACTCGGTCCCCACCGGTGTGTAGAACGTGATCAGGCTCAGCGCGTCCAACGCCTGCTTGAGGATGCGGGGTGCCGCCGGCTCCGTCGCCCCCAGCTCGCGCCGGAACTCGGCCGCCTCTTCCGGTTCCAGTTCCGCCAGCTCCGCCTCCAGCCGGGCGCACATCGCCCCCACGGAGATGCCGTAGCGCCCCCGGAACTCGCCCTCGATCTCCGCCGCCCTGCCGATGTCGGCCTCGTCCAGGTTGACCAGGATGAGGAGCGCCTTCAGGGTGAGCAGGCCGTAGTTGGCCAGATCTCGCGCCTCCGCGCCGCCAGCCATGTGATCTCGCAGGGGCTGATCGTCCTCCAGGTGCTGCCGGGCTCGCTGGAGCGTGGCCTGCTCCCGTTGTCCCGCTTCCCGCTCCTCCGGCTTCGCCGAACGGACGGTGATGTCCAGCTTCTCCAGGCGTCGCTCCACGATGCCCAGGTCGTGCAGGATCATCTCCGACTGGAACAGGTCGATATCGCGGCCCGGATCCACATCGCCCAGGGGGTGGGGAACATCCGGCCGTCGGAAATGCCGCACGACCACGATCAGGCCATCGGCGCGGGAGAGAGACTCCGCCGCCTCACCGGAGGCGGCCCGTCCCTTCTCGAACAGCGGCGGCAAGTCGTGAAGGCGCAGCTCAGCGTGGGTGACCTTCTCGGCCGCCACCAGCGCCGCCAGCTTCTCCAGGCGCTCATCGGGGATCTTGACGGCTGCCACGTGCTCTCGGCGAGCGTCGCCGCGTTGGGCGTGTCCGGCGGCCAGGGCGTTGAAAACGGCGCTCTTGCCAGACTGAGCGGGGCCGACGATGGCGAGGTCCACGCGACCACTCCTTTCACCCCAACCAGATTACGAGCGTCCACGGCCAGGGGTCAAGGAACGGGTCACAGGGATGCTGCTCCGGCCCCACTCCAACACCCGATGCCCTGCTTGACACTGCTTGTGTGTGCCCTATGCTGCAGCCATGACGCCCAGGCAAGTCGTATCCCTGGCTGACTCTTTGCAGCCGCTGAAGGAACACTTCAACCGCAGCTGCGGCAAGCTTCGGCTCCTCGCCCTCGTGTCTCCCACCTGACCGTTCTGCCTGGCAGGCGCCCGGGCGGTGCGAAGGTCCGTGCTCGACGAGTTCCGCGACGCCGACATCCGCGCGAGTATCGTCTGGATCCACATGCTCCCTGAGGACACGAAGGCGGCCGCCAAGGCATCGGCCGGTATCATCGTTGACCGCCGCGTCCGCCATTTCCACGACCCTCGGCAGCGGTTGGGCGCGGCCGTTGCCAACGGTCTCGAATGGGCGGGCCAGATAGCCTGGGACATTTACCTGTTCTATGACAAGGACAGCCGGTGGACGGAAGGGCCGCCTGCGCCGCTCGATTTCATGCACCAGTGTCGCTGGGAGCCTACCCACTTCCGGACTGGTGATGACCTAGTCCTGGGCCTCCGCAAGGCGATGCAGAAGATGCTGGAGGGAACGAATGGTTAGGCGGGGCGGGGCGCGTTTCAGGCCCTAAAAAGCATCACAGGAAAGCTGCCGGTAGCTTTCCTGTGACGAGCCCAAAAGGGAGGGTTTGGGACCATACTATAAGACGCACCAGCGGCCCCAGCGTTACAGAGTGTGCGCCCCCGCGTTCCGAAGTTACATCCACTGAATGAAGACGGACCGCCCCCTCGGATTGTTGCAGCCTCAGAGCTTCCACCCTCACCTCGGCAGGCTCAAACGTGACCCTCCGGTGGGGCAGCCCTCCAGCAGCGGGCAAACCTCGCAGCGGGGCTGGCGGCGGCACACCTCCTTGCCGTGGCGGACGACGAGGGCGTGGTACTCGTTGAACAGCGCCGTGTCCGCCTCCAGGTTCTCCACGAAAAGCTCCCGCCAAGACTGATAGGAGTCACGGCTCGGGGTCACGCCCAGACGCGAGAACAGCCTCCGCGTGTAGGCATCGATGACGAATGCCGGGCGGCCCGCCGCATACAGAAGGATGGAGTCCGCCGTCTCAGGGCCGATGCCGTGGGTGGCCAGCAGCAGCGGCCGCAGCTCCTCGACCGGCGCGGCCAGCAGCCTCTCCAGCTCGCCATCGAACCGCTGGAACAGCAATGCCACGAACGCCTTGAGCTTGCGCGCCTTGGTGTTGAAGTAGCCCGCCGGGTAGATCAGTCGCGCCAGGTCGCCCTCGCTCAAGCGGGTCAGACCCTGGGGTGAAAGGGTGCCCGCGTCCTTCAGGTTGCGGATCGCCTTCTCCACGTTGGCCCAGGCAGCGGACTGGGTGAGGATGGCCCCGACGATCACCTCGAAGGGCGATTCGCCGGGCCACCAGTGCTGCGGCCCGTAGGCGGCGTAGAGACGGTGGTAGACATCGAGGAGGCGACGGGAGAGTCTCATCCACGTCGGGCCCGCCCGGCCACCCACTGCGGCACCTTCGCCTCCGGGATCGAGTCGTGGTGCGGGATGTACGGCTTCACGTCCAGCACCGGCGAGCCGTCCACGGCGTCCAGCCCCCGGACGTGCAGCACGTTTCCCTTCACCTTCAGTAGAGGCACCACGGAGGCCAGGATCGGGTTGAAGCGGATCTGCGAACGGGTGGCCAGCACGCCCTGGAGGGGGTTGGCGGGATCGTCCAGGGGGTGGAGCCGCGGCTTGGAGCCGCGAACCTCCTCCGGGAGCTGGTGCGGCCAGAACAGCACCTGGATGTGCGAATAGCCGTCCAGCCCCAGGAGCGCCTCGGCCAGCTCCCGCCGCAGCACTATTCGCGACCGCACGTCTTCCCAGCCGTAGGACACGGGCTCCTTGACCCGATTCATCACCACCCCAATGGGCCGCAGGGTGATATCGGCCAGGGGCGGCTCCGGCACGCGGGAGAACAGACGGCGCAGGCGGTCAAGCATCGTAAGCCGGACGGGTCTCTCCACCCCTTTATACGCGTGCGGAGGGCAAGAGCGGGATCTACCCCTCTCCCGGCATGCGCAAGGTCAAGCGTTGCCCCTCTGGGGAGTCGGCTATGTCCAGAATGGCACCATCGAGAGCGGTCGATATCTCCTCGTCGAGCACGAGGATAGACCGCTCCTCCTGCTTCACGACCTGATCGCCCTCCCGCTCCTCGTCGATGGCGAGGCCAAACTCGCCCTGCGGGGTGCGCGCCAGACGCAGGCTTTGCTCGTCAGTGGCCTCACTCGATTCCAGGCTATCAGCCAAGGCGCCAACAGCCTTCTCTGTCACGTTAAGCACGAAGTCCTCCTCTCAGCGCCATCGCCGTCAGGCAGCAAATCGCGACAAGACTCATTTTCCACCGTATCAGGGCTGTCAAACAGCGATCTGTGCCCGATACGGGCGGAGGTAGGCCTATTTGGGCCGAGACGGGCCCATGTGACAGTTCTTGCCCTCAGCTCACTACTCGCTTTCCGCCACAAGCCTTTGGGGCCTGAGAACGGCCAGCGCTGTCAGTGCCGCCAGGGCGGTGGCGCCACCCAGGAAGAACGGCGCCGCCGGGTCGACAGCGTCCCAAAGAGCCCCCGCGATGACGCTGGACAGGAGGATCATCCCCCCCATCGCCCCCTGGTACAGCCCCATCGCGGTGGCCCGCCGCTCGCTGGGCACGAAGTCGGCCACGAACGCGCGTCCCACCCCTTCCGTGAGGGCCATATGCACGCCGTAGGCCGCGAACAGGGGCCAGACGACGGCACCCCGGCCCGCCAGAGCGAAGCCCAGGTAGACCGCCACGAACACGGCGAAGCCGCCGCCGATAACGCTCTTCCGGCCCAGTCGGTCGGAGACGA
>DAOUMF010000189.1:0-5329 GCA_034411955.1 Dehalococcoidia bacterium | reverse complement strand
GCGCCATCCTCATCAACATCTTCGGCGGCATGGCCCGCGTCGACGTCATCGCCCAGGGCGTCGTCGACGCCCACAAGGAGATGGACGTCAACGTCCCCGTCGTCGTCCGCCTCGCCGGCACGAACCTGGAGGAGGGCGACCGCATCCTGCGCGAGTCCGGCCTCCCCGTCATCCGCGCCTCCGGCCTCGGCGAGGCCGCCCACAAGGCCGTAGAGGCGGCGGGCGGCTAGAGGCACGAGATCGACCGCGGCCTGAAGGCCGCGGCATGCGAAGATATCACGATGACGCCCGCTACATACCACGTGTGGTTTGCCACAAAGCGGCGAAAGTGGCTTCTTCGGGGTGATGTCGACCGCGCGGCGAAAGACCTTATCCGCAAAGCGGCTCGCGACAAGGGGATCCACCTCATGGAGTGCGAGACTGCCGTAGACCATGTCCATCTCTTGCTCCAACTGCGCCCAGACCAGACGCTGCCCAGGGTTATGAACCTCTTGAAAGGGATATCTTCCCGCAGGCTGCACATGGCCTTCCCCGATTTGAAACTGGACAGCGGTTCAGATCATTTCTGGCAGCGCGGATATAGCTTCAGGTCCATCCAGCCTGAGTCACTGACAACACGTCGACAATACGTGAGGTCTCAAAAGGAACGTTTGGAAAAGCTCGAGAGGCGATGAAGCACGCCATTCATGCCGCGGCCTTCAGGCCGCGGTGCCCGCCTCCGGCCTCGGCGAGGCCGCCCAGAAGGCCGTAGAGGCGGCGGGCGGCGCGAAGTAGCGGCGACCTTCAGGTCGCCAGGGGCGGGGAGGTAGGGCAACCTTCCGCTTTCCCCCTCCGCCGTCGTATTATGGGGCGCGGCTAGCCATGACTCCGCCCCAGATCGAAGCCGCCATCGACGCCCTCCACGTCGCCCACCGTGATCTCCTCCGCGCCGTCGACTCCGTCGCCGACGACGCCTGGGACGAGCCGGGCCCTGATCCCGGCTGGACGTACCGGGACGCCCTCGCCCACGTCGTATCCAACGAACTGCGCGTCCACGTCCGCCTCCGTTCCGCCTTCGGCCAGGCGGACGAGGCCGAACTGAAGGCCATCAACGACATCGACGGCTGGAACCAGCGCCAGGGGGAGGCGCGTCGCGGCCGCTCCGTCCGCGACCTGATGGACGAACTGGCCACGCACCGCCGGGAGACCCTCCGCCTCCTCAGCGGCTTCCGCCCCCAGCACCTCTCCGCCCCCATCACCCTCGCCGATGGCAGCACCTGCAACGTTCTGGAGTACACCGAAATGTTCACGCATCACGTATCCGAGCACGCGGCACAGTTGGCCGCGGCCAGCCACGCCAGGAGGTCCAAAGCCCCATGAGCATCCTCGTCGGCTCCCACACGCGTCTCCTCGTCCAGGGCATCACCGGGAAGGAAGGCTCCTTCCAGACACGCCGCTGCATCGAGTACGGCACCAACGTCGTTGCCGGCGTCACCCCCGGCCGCGGCGGCGAGGCGATGGACGGCGTCCCCGTGTTCGATACCGTCCACGAGGCCGTCGCCGCCGCTCAGCCCAACTGCTCCCTCATCTTCGTCCCCGCACCCTTCTCCGCCGACGCCATCCTTGAGGCCGCCAACGCCGAGATCCCCGTCATCGTCTGCATCACGGAGGGCGTCCCCGCCATGGACATGGTCCGCGTCCGCCGTTTCCTTCAGGGGTCCGACATCACCGTCGTCGGGCCCAACTGCCCCGGCGTCATCACCCCCGGCCAGGCCCGCGTCGGCATCATGCCCGGCGACGTCTTCTCCCCCGGCAAGGTCGGCGTCATCTCCCGCACCGGCACCCTGGTCTACGAGGTCGTCGCCCAGCTCACGGAGCGCGGCATCGGCCAGTCCACCTGCGTCGGCATCGGCGGCGACCCCGTCGTCGGCACCACCCCCTTGGAAGCGCTGCGCATGTTCGTCGATGACCCGGGTACCGTCGCCGTCGTCTTCGTCGGCGAGATCGGCGGCCTCGCCGAGCAGCAGGCCGCCGAATACATCAGCGACGGAGTGTCCAAGCCGGTCATCGCCTTCATCGCCGGCGCCACCGCTCCCCCCGGCCGCCGCATGAGCCACGCCGGCGCCATCATCGTCGGCGCCGCCGGCACCGCCCAGGCCAAGAAGGAGGCCCTCGCCGCCGCCGGCGCAACCATAGTGGAGAGCCCCGCCGACATCGGCTCCACCACCGAGCGCGTCCTGCGCGAGCGTAACATCGCCGCCTGAGCGGCGAGAAAGGAGGCACCCCGCATGCCGTCCTTGCAACGCTCCCTCACCATCGACGCCCCACCCGCCAGGGTCTACGAGGCGTTTGCCGACTTTGACCGCTGGCTGGAGTGGAACCCTCATCTCAGGGAGATCAAGCCCCTTTGCGAAGGCCCCCTGGCCGTGGGCTGCACGGCTCGCATCGCCCTCAAGCTCAGCCCCTTCGCCAGCGTCTGGGAGGTCACGGAGGTCAACCCCGGCCGCTCCTTCGCCTGGGCCTCCTCCTCCCTCCCGGGCGTCCGCCTCATCTTCGACCACATCACAGAAGCCTTCGACGGCGGCACCGTCGCCACCCTGCGCATCGATATCGAGGGCCCCTTGGCGTTCCTCACGCCGCTCACCGGCGCCCTCTACGCGCGCAACCTCGACCGCTCCCTCTCCGCCCTCAAGCGCATGCTTGAGGCAGAGCCCGCCGCCGAAGAGGAGAGCAAGGCTGAACCTGAAGAGAAAAACGAATAATCCGCTTGCTAAACTCGCCGCCCCGCCCGTATACTGGGCACCGAAGGGAACCTATGTCCTACAAGATCATCGATACCTGCATCGGCTGCACCGCCTGCACCAAGCGCTGCCCCACCCAGGCCATCTCCGGCGAGCGTAACGGCATCCACATCATCGACCCCGGCCTCTGCATCGACTGCGGCGCCTGCGGCGTCGTCTGTCCCGTGGAGTGCATCCTCGACGAGGCCGGCGAGGTCTGCAAGGAGTTCCCCCGCCGCGAATGGCCAAAGGCCATCGTCATCGAGGACAACTGCATCGGCTCCGGCTGCGAGCTCTGCATCAGCATCTGCCCCTTCGACGCCCTGGAGCTGGACACCTCCGGCGAGCAGGTGGGCGACTTCTTCGGTGTCGCCAAGGTGATCGAGAAGCGCTGCACCGGCTGCCGCCTCTGCGAGGAGGCCTGCGGCTGGAACGCCATCTACATCGACCCGCCGCGCGAGGCCCTCAAGAAGCGCCTCTTCCAGCCGATGGAGCTCCTGGAGACCGCCGAAGCCGCCGGCTAGCCCCTCCCCTTCTCCACCCCCAACCAACAGACCAGAGAACCAGCAAACCACCCAACTTCACGTCGTTCTGAGCCTTTCGCGCTCTCTGAGCCTGAGCCCTTCGCATCCTGTCATTCTGAATCCTCGACCTTCTGTCATTCTGAGGAGGCCGCAGGCCGACGAAGAATCTAGCGCCGCGACGAGACCCTTCGGCCACGCTCAAAGTGACAGCACGGGTCTGCCGGTCCACCTCTTTGCTATACTACTCTTGGCGACACGCGGAGGGATCGCATAGTGGCCGAGTGCGCCCGCCTGCTAAGCGGGTAGGGGGTGAACAGCCCCCTCGTGGGTTCGAATCCCACTCCCTCCGCCACTTCCGTATTTCTGCCTCGTCCTACAGTAATTCCCCCTGTCCCTCGCTCCTTTGACTCCTCTCGCCTTCGGCGCTATGCTTGCTGCGCTAGGAGGGGCTTTCTGCCATGGAGCCGCGGATTCAGTACGCCACAACCAAGGACGGCGTGAGCATAGCGTTCTGGACGTTGGGGGAAGGCATGCCGCTCGTGAACATGGCTCTCATTCCCTGGAGCCACATCCAACTGGAGTGGCAGTGGCCTGAGATACGCCGCTGGTACGAGCGCATGGCGGAGAAGAGAATGGTTATCCGCTACGACGGCAGAGGGACTGGGTTGTCCGACCGCGATGTGACCGACTACTCGCTTGAGGCCCATGTGCTGGACGTGGAGGCAGTGGTAGACCGCGTGGGCCTGGAGACGTTTGCCCTCTTCGGCCCTATGCAGGCTGGGCCGGCGGCCATCACCTATGCTGTTCGTCATCCAGAGAAGGTATCGCACCTCGTCCTGTGGTGCTCCTATCTGCGGGCCGCCGACTACCTGCAGTCGTCGCCACAACTTCGGGCCGTCCGTGCAACCGTGCAGGAGGACTGGGAGACCTATACTGAGGCGTTGGCGCATGTTGGCTTTGGATGGTCGCGGGCTGAGGAGGCGAGGAGGATAGCTGCGTTTATGCGTGAGTGCACCACGCAGAAGGCGCTGCAGGCGTTCTACGCGGCAAGCCGCGAGTTTGATGTGACCGCCCTCGCGCCCCAGGTGAGGTCACCAACCCTCGTACTGCACCGCCGCCAGCTCCGCTGGCCTGAGGTAGACGTCGCACGAGGCCTTGCCTCGCGAATACCAGATGCACGCCTCGTTCTGCTGGAAGGGACGTCGGGAATGCCTTTCCGGGAGGATACGGAAGCAGTGGCAAGCGCCATCGATGAGTTCCTGGGCGAGAGCGAGGAGGCCGCATCGAAGGCCGAATCGACGGAAGAGGGCGCCTTCCGCACCATACTGTTCACAGACGTAGAAGGCTCGACCGCGCTAACCCAGCGGCTAGGCGACGCCAAAGCCCGCGACCTGCTCCGTCAGCACGAACGCATCGTGCGGGAGGCGCTGAAGGCCCACGGCGGGTCGGAGCTGAAGACGCTGGGCGACGGGTTCATGGCATCGTTCTCGTCGGCCACGCGGGCCCTGGAGAGCGCCATCGCCATGCAGCGGGCGTTCGCTGAGAGGAACGCCGCTCGCCCTGCGACAGCTCCCGCCAGAGGCGGGCAGGCAGGACGAGCGGAGGAGATCCTGGTGCGCATAGGGCTGAACGCGGGGGAGCCGATAGCCGAGGACGAGGACCTGTTCGGAACGGCGGTGATAGCTGCGGCCAGGATAGCGGCTCAGGCCCGCGGTGGCGAGATACTCGCCTCCGATGTCGTACGGCAACTGGTCGCAGGTAAGCAGTTCAGGTTCGCCAGCAGGGGCAGGACGGCGCTCAAGGGCTTCGAGGAGGCAGTCGAGGTTTACGAGGTGCTCTGGCGGGAGGAAGGCCCGTAGAGCACGCCTGTGGAGGCAGTGCACATGCCGGTGCGTGCATACATCCTGATCAAATGCGCCGCAGGAACGGAGAGGCGTGTCCAGCAGGGACTCAGGAGGCTGGCCGTCGCCGATGCAAAGATCCTATCCGCGGACACGATCGTCGGCCCCTTCGATGTCGTCGCCCGGCTGGCGTCGCATGCCCTGG
>DAOUMF010000188.1:0-16372 GCA_034411955.1 Dehalococcoidia bacterium | reverse complement strand
GGCAGGAGCACGTCAAGCGGGCGCTGGAGGTGGCGGCGGCGGGAGGACACAACGCGCTGATGACGGGGCCTCCCGGCGCTGGAAAGACGCTCCTGGCCCGCGCCATGCCCGCCATCCTGCCCAGCATGACCTCGGTGGAGGCGCTGGAGGTCACGAAGATATACAGCGTCGCCGGCCTCCTGCGTCAGGACACGCCCCTCATCCGGCAGAGGCCGTTCCGGGCCCCACACCACACCGTGTCCCACGCTGGCCTGGTGGGCGGGGGCCGCCACCCCCGGCCGGGCGAGATCACCCTCAGCCATCGCGGGGTGCTATTTCTGGACGAGCTGCCGGAGTTTCCCCACTCCGTCCTGGAGTCGATCCGCCAGCCGATGGAGGACGGCATGGTCACCGTCAGCCGGGCCCAGGGGACGGTGACGTTCCCGGCCAGCTTCATGATGGTATCAGCGATGAACCCCTGCCCCTGCGGCTTCTATGGGGACCCTTCCAAACACTGCACCTGCTCCGCCTCAGCGGTCACGCGCTACCAGCACCGCATCTCCGGCCCCCTGCTGGACCGCATCGACATCTTCGTCGAGGTGCCACGGGTGGAGTACGAGAAGCTGACGGACGAGGCGGTGGCCGAGCCCTCGGCGGAGGTGCGGGCACGGGTGGAGGCGAGCCGGGAGCGACAGCGGCTGCGCTTCTCGGAGTCCAGGCTGGTGTGCAACGCGGAGATGGGGCCGGTGGAGGTGCGCGAGTTCTGCCAGCGGGTGCTGGAGGACGAGGCGAAGTCACTGCTGCGGATGGCGATGAACCAGCTCAGCCTGTCGGCGCGGGCGTTCCACCGCGTGCTGAAGCTGGCCCGCACGATAGCCGACCTGAGCGCCTCGGAGATCATCACGACGGCGCACCTGGCGGAGGCGCTGCAGTACCGGCAGCGGGGCGGCAGCTAGGGCGCGGCTTCTGGATTCGGCGGACTCACCTCGGGCTCTGGCCGTAGCCGTACAGGGTACCCCGTGCTAGACTCACTGCGATGGCGCGACCTCTGACGAGCATCGAGCCGCTTCTGCCGGTGCTCCGGCAGCGCCCGCTGGGGCTGCTGTCGGACATCGACGGGACGCTGGCGCCCATCGTGCCGGTGCCGGAGGACGCGAGGGTGCCTGAGGCCACGCGGGCTCTGCTGCATGAACTGGCGGCGAAGGGCGCAAAGATAGCGCTGATCACGGGCCGCCGCCTGAGTAGGGCCCAGCTTGTGGCAGGCATGGACGATGTCGTCTACGCCGCTCAGTACGGGCTTACCGTATGGGCGGATGGCCGTGTCGAAACCGCGCCCGGCCTGGCCGAGTACGAAGCGCTGGTCCGCCAGGCCGAAGCCGACCTGCGAGTCCTGTCGCGGACGGTACCCGGCGTCCAAGTCGTGAACAAGGAGGCACTCCTCGCCATCCACTACCGCCGTGCCGAAGTGCCGCGCGCCAGGGAAGCGATCCTGCAAGCCATAGCGCGCTCTCAGGCCGCGCAGCGCTTCCATGTACTGGAGGGCCGCAAGGTGGTGGAACTGCGACCGCCCATACAGGCCGACAAGGGGACGGCGCTGGAGATGCTGGTAGGTCGCCTGGGTCTGCAATCCGCCATTTGCCTGGGAGATGACGTGATGGATATCGACATGTTCGCCGCCCTGCGGCGACTGCGGGCCCGGGGCCTTGTCGGCGCCTCCGTAGTCGTCACCAGCGAAGAGGCGGGCCCGGAGGTGGGCCAAGCGGCTGACTATTCGGTGGAGGGGCCTGCGGGGATAGAGTGGCTACTGACGGAGATGGTCAGAGCGCTCCCTTAGCGACCGCCAGCATGTCGCGGAGCTGGCGCTCCAGCCAGAAGCAGATATCTTCCTCCTGAACCAGACGCTTGAGGGCCGCCGCCCGCAGGCGCCGCTCGTCCGGGGGCATGGTGAGGGCCAGACGGAGGGCCCGTACCGTCCCCTCCAGGTCCACGGGGGTAATGCCCAGGGCGTACGAGGAGAGCTGCTCGTAGGAGCCAGCCATCTCGGAGAGGACGAGCACCCCATCACACTCGTTGACAAGGGGTCCTTCCTTGGACACCAGGTTCATGCCGTCGATGATCGGGTTGACGAAGAGCACGTCGTACAGGCACATACCGGCGATGGCCTGAGCGTAGTTGTTCTCGTAGAGGACATGGACGGGCTGCCAGTCGGCATCGCCGTATTCGTCGTTGATGGAGTCCACGGCCTCGAACGCCTCGTCGGTATAGGTCTGGTAGACGCCGAGTTCGCTGCGGGAGGGGACGAGGAACTGGAGTAGGGTGACCTTACCGCGATACTCGGGATAGCGCTCAAGGAGGAGCTCGAAGGCGCGGAGGCCGCGGACGACGTTCTTGCTGGGCTCGGAGCGATCCACCCGGATGATGGTCTGTCCCTGCAAGCGATAGCGGAGCTGACTGACGTAGCGCCGTACTTCAGGGCTCTGGGCGAACTCCAGGAGGCCGGGGGCGTCCACGGAGATGGGGTAGTTGCAGATGGCGGTGGTACGGCCCCTGTAGGTCACGTGGCGCTGCTGGAAGTCGATGGTAGCGCCTTTGAGCATCGTCTCACAGCAGTGGAGGAAGTTTACGACATCGCTATCGCTCTGGAGGCCGACGATGTCGGCGGCGCAGATGTCTTCATGGATCGTCTTTCGCATGAACTCGGGGAGGATGCCCCAGTAGCGCGGCCCGGGCCAGGGGATGTGGGTGAAGTGAAGGATGGTGGCCTCGGGAACCTTCTCGCGCAGGTGCGCCGCCGCGAGGTACAGGTGGTAGTCCTGGAGTAGGACGTAGGGAGGCTGGTCATCGTTCTGCGTCTCGTTGACGATGGCCTCGGCGATGGCCCGGTTGACGGGGATGTAGCCGCTCTCCCATGCCTCGTATGCCGCGCGGCCGATGTTGGGCGTACGCGGGGTGTTCCACATGTAGTGCTGGAGGAACCAGAGGAGGGGATTACAGAAGACGTAGTAATGCCTCTGATACACGTTCCTGGGCACGGCAACGAAGCGGACGTAGATCTCATTGTCGGGGACCTTGAGGAGGCCGCCGTCGGCCTCCTCCGCCGCCCGCCGGTCGCCATCGGTCATGGCGGTAGCGATCCAGACGGCGGGGACGAAGCGGGTAGCGGCGGTCATGGCGGTGACCACACCGCCGCTGCCCCGGTGACTGGTCAGCGAACCATCATCCTCGATGGTGAATTCCAGGGGGCCGCGGTTGCTGGCGATGAGCAATCGCCGGTCTGCCAGCATCTGCTGGCAGAGGGCTTGCAGTCGTCGCAGCTTGCTGCCGTGTGGGCGTTCGCCTTTCAGCATGTCGCGGGGTGCTCTCTTGCAGCATGGCGGAAGGCAGCGGGGCCTGTCAAGCTCAGCCGGAGGACACCTTGATGGGCGAGACGAGGAAGACTAATATGGAGCCGCGCCCCCGTAGCTCAGTCGGATAGAGCGCCGGCCTCCGGAGCCGGGTGCGCAGGTTCGAGTCCTGCCGGGGGCGCCAGTTGTGTCTATCGCAGTCGCAACTTGCGGCCGGTCGCCACAGCCAATGGTTCGTCTAGATGACCCCGAACGGCGCGGGTCGGCCGATGACCTCCACTCCGCTTCTCTTATGTGCCTTCCTTCCAGCCGCCAGCGAGGGGATCGGCCCGACAGGTCCACTCCTCTCCGCGCCGAAGTGTGTGCTTGACGTCACCGACGCGAACGGCAAACGGCCTGCCACGCTTCAGCGTCACGGTTAGTGTCAGGGGGTCTCGCTCGATGCACACGAGAATCAGCCTGTGGCGCCATCGGATGGGGAAGCGCATCGCTGTCCAGCCTTCGGGGAGGCGAGGATCGAAGGCCAGACCCCTCGGCTCCATAGTCATGCCTCCAAAGCCGAAGACCGCGACCTGCCAGAGCCCACCCAAGGCCGCGATATGCACCCCTCCGGCCGCGTTTCCCATGGCATCATGGAGGTCGATGGCGGCGGCCTCGTGGAAGTAGCTCTCCGCCAGCGCCACGTCACCGAGGCGAGCTGCCACCAGCGCGTGCATGGCTGGGCTGAGGGAGCTTCCGTGGTCACAGCGTTCTTCATAGAAGCGGAAGTTGGCCTCGCGGACCTCGGGGGCAAAGCGATCCCAGTGCAAGGCAAGGAGCATGACGACGTCGGCTTGCTTGATGATCTGCGACCGCTGGGTGCGCTCCCGACCGAGCAGGACGTCCATCGCGGCCAAGCGGGGCTCGTAGTCCGCCAGATCCAGCGGCTCCAGTTGGAAGAAGCCGTCGAACTGCTCCAGGAGCCCGCTGGTCTGGTCGGCGTCGATTGCCATCCGCGCAGCCACCTCGTGCCAGAAGCTGAGATCATCAAGGGAGATGTTCAACCGCTCTCGGAGCTCTGCCCACCGCTGCGGCCGACGGGCTTGTAACAGTTGCGCCACCTCTCGGCCGCACTCCAGATTCCATCCGGCCATGAAGTTGGTGTAGGCGTTGTCATCTACGCCTTCGTGGTACTCATCCGGCCCGATGACGCCCCGGATGTGGTAGCGCCCGTCCTCCTCCGCTATCGCCCTACTGGCCCAGAAGCGTGCCGTCTCCAGGATGATCTCCGCTCCCGCCTCCAGGAGAAAACCGACGTCTCCCGTTGCCTGCCAGTACTGCCAGACCGCGTATGCGATGTCGGCGCTGATATGGTGCTCTTCCATGCCGCAGCGGATGAGGACGACGTGACCATCTCCACGAATGTCAAAGGTGGGAGTCAATTCCTGCCCAGTTTCGGCGGACTGCCAGGCGTAGAGGGCGCCCTGGCAACCGAACTGGACCGCCTTATCGCGAGCGGCCGGGAGGGTGTGGTATCGATACATGAGCATGGCGCGCGCCGCCTCGGGCCACGTGAACGTGTAGAAGGGGAGAAGGAAGATCTCGGTATCCCAGAACACGTGCCCCATATAAGCGTCGCCTGTGAGCGCCCGCGCAGGAATGGAGACCCGTTCGTCACGCGGATTGGCCGCGGCGATGAGATGGTACAGGGCAAACCGTGTCGCCTCCTGCGCCTCCGCGTCGCCTTCGATGACCACATCGCTGGCAGCCCATCGCCTCTCCCAGGCGCGGGCGTGCTTCTCCAGAAGAGCCGGCACATCGCTGACCCGGAGCCATCGCGAGGCGGCCCTAGCCTTCCGGTCAGGATTGCCATTGTCGTTTTCTCGAGCTACGGCGATCACTTGGCAGTGCAGCGCCTGCTGCTGCGGTCTCATCTGCCACTCCCAGCGTCGCTCCTTACTGTCACCGACACCGCGATCTGGCCACGATCGGTCCGCATGGTGGAGTGCGCACGAGGTGGCGACTGCGAGTCGTCGGCCGGAAGCGGCGGTCCGCCACGACGTGACTTCACCATCTCTCTGGACGAGGAGGAGATCATCGGTGGTGCCAGCAAGCTGGCACTCCAGGGCGAGTTGGGCAGGCTGGTCTACTTCGATGAGGGTGAGATGGCCGGCCAGCGGGCGGTTGACCAGGGATGCGAAGCGCCCCGTGCGAAGACGCACCACTTTTCCGGAGGGCAGCCGCTGACGCCAATCCCTCACCAGAAGGCCGCAGCACAGGTGAAGGGCACGACAGTGGCTTAGTGTCTCGCCAGCTTCGAGCTCAACACTCTCGCCATCCACGACGAGGCGCAAGCGAAGCCAATCAGGGCCCGAAATAAGCCTGGGGCCTACTTGATCCTTGTGGGACGTGTCGAAGAAGCCGGCCACGTAGGTCCGGGGCGCCGAAGCACTGGTAGGCTGCTCCATGGAGGCACGGAGGCCGAGGAAGCCGTTACTGACGGCGAACCGTGACTCCACGCTCCGTTCGCGGACCGGATCGTAGCCTTCTTCTAGCAAGACCCAAGCGGAATCGTCGTGAGCGACGAGAACTTGCGCGGCCCATCTTAGAAGCGATTCACCACGAGTGCCGCGTGTCGACGGCGCCGAAGTGGCGAGGCCCTGACCTGGGCAAAGCCTTTCCGGCGATGTCATGAGGCATTACACCTCGAGGCCCGTTTGCCGCTAAGGGCGGCCGCCGCATCGTAGAAGGCCTTCAGCGCTTTCCCTGGCTGATGTCGAGGGAATGGACTGTAGACAAACCGCATGGGCCAGGCGCAGGCCTGCAAGTGCCAATAAGGGGTAGTCGCTCGACAGGGCCGGATCACGATGTAAGGATCAGGTTAGAACTCCCCAAAAGCAGCAACCCAATCTTCCCCACCTGGAGTAAGGCGCGCTGTCGAGGTTCGTCATGCAGCTATGATACGCGCGGCCCCTCGGAAACAGCAACGGGGAGACGGTTCACCAGGATGCTCTGCCGGGCGAGGGCTTTGCAGGCGTTCTCCACGGCAGAAGCTCCAGCTCTCGGGCGGCGGGGCTCACAGAGGCATCAATAAGGCGCAAAGACCTCACAACGATCCCTCCTACGCAACTGCGGTGTCCGCTGCTTCGCCACCCTTTTGATAGAAGGATGGCACGGCGGCCAGCCGCCGAGCCTCGGCCAGATCAGCGGGAGCGCTGACGATCTTCCGGTACAGCCGCAGGTAGCCATCAACCATCACCGGGATGTCGAAGTTGGCCTCGACGTGCTGGCGGCAGCGGGCCGGATCTATCGCATCGATCTTGCCCAGGGCTTCGACCATCGAGTCAACGTCGCGCACGAGGAAGCCGGTCTCGCCATCCAAGATGACTTCGGGCGCCGCCCCGCGTGCGAAGGCGATCACGGGCGTGCCGGAGGCCATCGCTTCGGCCATCACCAGCCCGAACGGTTCCTCCCAGCAGATGGGCATGAGAACACAGGCGGCCTTGGCGTAGAGCTCTCTCCTGGCGCGATGGTCGGCTTCTCCGATGAACAGCACATCCCGTCCGTCCAGCAAAGGCTCGACCATAGCCTCGAAATACGCGGTATCGACGCGATCCACCTTGCCGGCGATGATTAGCCTACGGCCCGCTCTGCGGGCGGCCTCGATGGCGAGGTGTGTACCCTTCTCCGGCGCCACCCTGTTCAGGCAGAGGAGATAATCATCCTTCGATGCCCTGAATGTGAAGCTACCCAGATCAACAGCATTGTACACCGCGCCGGCGTAGCGGGGACTCTCCATCGGCGGCACGGTCCTGGCCTGGGCGTGACTAACCGTGTTGTAGTACCCGTTGTAGTGCTCCCAGACGATCCTGGTGTCCGGTGTGATAAGGCAGTGCATGGTCGTCAGCATCGGCGTGGCTGTGAAACCGGCCAGGGCCATGACCGGCTCGCCCGCGTGGTTGTGGATAATGTCGAACTCGTTGGCGGCGGCGATAGCTGCAGCCGCGTGTACCCAGTCGTAGGGTGTCCCATCCTTGACGCCGTCGGCGGTGCGCAGGCTTTTCGGAAAGACCGAGCGCAGTGAAGCCAGGGTCACCGAATCACCGGACGCACAGAGGACTACTTCGTGCCCTTGACGAGCTAACTCGTCGGTCAGGAGGCTGGCTACAGCTTCCGTGCCGCCGTAGCCCGGCGGCGGCACTCTCTCCCAAAGCGGGGCGACCTGCAGGATCTTCATCGCACCGTGACCTCCGTACCGATAGGATATGAGTGATCAAGCGTCAAGGGTCTTGGCTCGTTTACCTCCAGGCGGCCGACTTCCGCACCACTTTCTCGCTGCGAGTGGGGCGGAGCCAGGATCTCTTCAAACAGGGAAAGGTAGTCCGCCAGTAGCCGCGGCATCAGGAAGCTGCGGCGGACTGTTTCTCGGGCGCTGGCGCCCAGGCGCTGGTCTTCCTCAGGGCTGTTTAGCAGGTACAGGATTCGCTGAGCGCAGGTCTTGATGTCGCTTACAAGGAAACCGTTTTCGCCGTCCTGAATCTGCGCTCGAATACCGCCGCAGTCGCCGCCGATGACCGGCCTCCCCTTCCACATCGCCTCGGATACTGTGAGGCCGAATCCCTCGCGGGTGGACTTCTGAAGAACGACGGCTGAGAGCCGCTGGAGGGCGTTCACGACTTGGTCCGTGGCCACCTCAGGGTCGGCGATGATGTGAATGTCGGGATCATCGTCCGCATGGCGGAGCACGCTCTCCAGGACCGCAGCTCCTTCCGGATCGTCCTGCGCCGCCAGGGCGCCTACAAGGGCGAGTTGGAGGCCCGGCACCTCCCGCCTCGCCAGCCGGTAGGCGTCAATCACCCCCGAGGGGTCCTTCCAGGGGTCGAAGCGGGAGACCTGAGTGATGAGCGGCCGGCTGAGATCTATCCCGAGCCCAGCGACGAGGGTGCGGCTGAGCGGGAGTGGGAGTTCCTCGTTCTTTGGCGTGAACACATCGATCGCAGGTGGAAAGACCGCCAGCCGATCAGCGGGCATGCTGGAAGAGGCGTACTCCGGCATGCTGACAACGCAGCGCGAGTACAGGCTGGTCAGCGGCTCCACCAGTTCGCGGACGCCCTCGTCGGGCGTTGTCAGATCTACGTGGCAGTGCCAGATCATCTGGATCGTGGAGGGCATGAACATCGCGACCGGTAGCACCTGGGCGTCGTGAAGGACGAGCAGGTCCGGGCGACCAGCGAGCTCCCGGATCTGCCGGGCCGTCAGCTCGTTGTGCCGCCAGTAGCGGTCAACCTCATCGGGGGACAGAGACGTGCGCTTGCCCTGGAGGCCGTTGTGCAGCTTCTTGGTGACGTCGAAGAACGCCTCGTCGGGATCGAGGACGTACCAACTCGCCTCAAGGCCCAGGTCGTTCATCATGGGCACCAGAGACTTAAGGATCTCGGCGACGCCCCCGCCGAAGGGGGTGGCGTTTATGTGGACGACACGCAGGCCCGCCAGCCGCTCTGCTATCGACCTGACGCGCAATCGCAGCGCGGGCTCAACTAGCCCATCATAGTCCTTCAGGCGGCCAACATCCAGCCCAACCGGTAACATTCCACACCTCGGTCTCTGACTAGAGTGGGGAACGTAAAAAACCCCACTCCTCCAGGATGTGAGGCCTTTCTTACGCCTGCGGACTTAGCTACCGGTTCGGGCTGAAAGGCTTGCCCTACCCGCCGAAGCGAGATTCACCGCTTTAATTGCCGTCGCCCGCTTCCGAAGTGGGAATTCGGCGACTAGATTCTGTTTTTCATTAGTGAGAACGTGAAAGCTGACATCCGGTTACTGGGGGTGATGCTGTTACTGGACGGATTCTCGAAAATCACGGATGGAGCACACGCAGCTTCCAGTTGCTCCGCCAAGATCCGGATCCGGCTAGCCCCTCCTCCACGTCGTCTGGTCGTGACCATCCTCCAGAACGATCCCCAGAGCAGCGAGCCTGTCGCGAACCTCGTCCGCGAGAGCCCATTTCCCGGCAGCACGCGCCTGCCAGCGTAGATCGACAAGAAGGTCGATGAAGGGCGCCAGCCCGCCCACCTCGTCAGCGGGCGAAGGCGCCAAGTGGCCACTCCAAGCGATGAGCAGGTCCCGCAGCCTGGCGCGGGCCTGCGAAACGAGGCTCTCTTCGACGCGGGCCTCCCTAGCCAAATCCACAGACCACGCCAGATCGTGGATGGCGCTGGCCATGGCGGCGAGGTCCAGGTCTCCCTCGGCTACACTGGCAAGGACGTCACCAGCCTCGGCAACCTGCTGCAGCAGGCTATCAGCCGCCTGGGAGGCGACCCTCTCGGGCAAATCGGGCTCTGAGGGCGGCAGAGGACGGTCGCCTCGGGCAGGCGCACGGCTCCTCAGACGGTCGAGGCTGAAGGAGGCACCCGCGTCGAACTTCTCCTCATGCCCCCCACGCCGGACCGTCACCCCACCCGCGCCCATCACGCTGCACTCATTCCTGCCAAGGTCCAGGATGCAGGCCGTGTATTCGTCTACACCCAGCACAGAGGTCGATTCAGGCAGCAGGTCCTCCAGGACATCGAAGCGAGGCTGGCCCATATAGCAGTATCGGGTATCGAATGTGCCTCCCTCCGCATTGTTCCAGTGGCTCACGATGGCCAGGTCCAAGCCATAGGGAGCAAGCAGGTTCATCCCTTCGACCCAATGGGGCTTCTCACCCACCTTGTAGATCTCGTACACGGGCAGGACGTAGCGCCCCATCGCAATCGCCGCTGCGCTTGCGAGAACCAGGTGTGCCCCTTCAGCGACTCGCGAGGCCACGAGTTCGAAAACCGGCGTATTCCGCCAGTTTCGGACGGCGTAGGTCGGGCTTCCCGGGCCGGCGAAGATGTAGTTGGCGCGCTTCAGCTTCCTGAGGGCGCTTTCGACTTCCCGCGCCGTAGCGCGGTCGGCCGCCTTGAAGGAGACAAGCGTACAGGGAACGCGTACGTACTCCGCGACATACTCGCAGGCCCTCTGGGAGATGTCGTCGGCGTTGAGCTCGAAGCCGGCCGGCGTGTCGAGGAAGACGGCCCTCGCAGGCCCCTTGACCTTCGACACGGCCCAGCGGTGCACCTTGCTCATGGGTCTCGTCATTTCGCCGGAGCCCATGAGCGTGACCGTTCCGGCTAGGCGCTGGTGCGAATTCACGGCGTCCTCCACGAGACCAGTATAAGGACCCCTTGTCACTGCGGAGTCTAACATTATGGCAGGCGGCACTGTTCATGCCAACCAGCGTCCGCGAAGGCACCCACTTCGGGGTCATGAGGTCAAAATGCGAAACCCTGGCTATTGCCTCTACAGGGACATCAACCCAAGCGCTTGACCGGCGGCCGGTCCCTTCCTATAGTCGCTGCTACACCAGCGTTCTCTTGGACTCAGCGGAGGTGCGAGGATGTACGACCTGAAGGGAAAGGTAGCTATCGTCACCGGGGCCGGTCGCGAGCTCGGCATCGGTCGGGCGATAGCCCTCAAGCTGGCCCGGGACGGGGCCAACGTGGCGGTGGCTGACATCTGCGGCGAGTTCGAGCAGTTCCCCGGCTACGGTCTGGGCACGTGGGAGCGCCTGAAGAGCACTGCCGAGGAGGTGAGCGCCCTGGGGGTGCGCGCGCTGCCGTTGCGGGTGGACGTGACCGACAGCAAGCTGGTGGACGAGATGGTAACCCAGACCCTGGACGCCTTCGGCCACATCGACATCCTGGTGAACAACGCCGGCGGCGCCCCAGGCCCGGCCCCCCTGCTCGCGATGGAGGAGGCAGCCTGGAACAAGACCCTGGCCATCAACGCCACCGGCGCCTTCCTCTGCTCCCAGCGGGTGGCGCGGACGATGACCGCCCGCAGGGAAGGGGGGAAGATCATCAATATCTCCTCCATCTCTGCCAAGAAGCCCACTCCCGCCCTGGGGGCGTACTGTGCGGCCAAGGCAGCCATTGTGGCCTTCACCCAGGTCCTAGCCATCGAGCTGGCCGCCAGCGGCATTCAGGTCAACGCCGTCTGCCCGGGAATCGTCGACACTGATCTTCAGCGCTGGGGCTGGCGACTGGCGTCGACCTTCCGCGGGGTTCCCTACGAGCAGGTGGTCCAGGAGTCCGTCGCGGAGATCCCGCTGGGCAGGCTGGAGACGGTCGAGGACGTAGCGAATCTGGTGGCCTTCCTGGCCTCCAGCCAGTCGGACTACATAACCGGCCAATCCATCAACGTCTGCGGCGGAATAGTGATGCACTAGGGCTGGGGCGACGCATCGACCGCTGGAGAGCGGCCACTGCTACAGCGGTGGCAACTGCTCCCTGATCGTCGGCCAGGTGTTGATGCCAAGGGAGAGCGCCTCTTCCTCCCCCTCTCGCTTGGGGTCCCACTCGTCCGGCGGCAACACGTACACCAGGTCGTCGCAGGTCAGGCCGAAGAGAAACTTGTGCGTCCCCTTCATCTGCTCCTTCAGCTCCAGCCCCAGCCTGCAGAAGAACTGGCCGGGCAGGGTCACTATCTGGGCGTCGTTGATGTTGACCGCCCAGGTCTCCGAGCGAGCACGGCCGTTGTAGAGCTTGCGAGGGATCATGCGCAAGAGTCGCGCAATCTTCAGCATGCGGTTGTCCACCGACACGTCCGGGTAGGTAACCCGCACGTCGATGGTCACATCCGAGGCCAGTGTAGTCCCCGCCAAGGCTTCCAGGGTGGCTTTCGCGATCGCGGAGCCAACCACCTCTGCCTGTTCGAAGGTGCGCAGCCCCTTTTCGTCATCAGGGTCTTCGATGGTCTGGCGGGGGTAGATGTCCCCCTGAGCGGCGTTGAAGTATATGGCCGTCCCGCCCCTTTCTCGCTCCAGATCGCGGCAGAGGTAGGCCGGGAAGTCAGCGGTGACGAGAGTATTGCGTTTGCCAAGGACATCGACGTGGCAGGGGAAGTTGACCAGCACGGCCAGGGTACCGCCATCCTCTCTCTCCACAAGCATCACCACCGCCTCTTCGTCCAGCGGGCCTGCCTCGGGATCGCGGTTGTTTCTAAGGATGCCTTCCACCCGCGTCGTGACGAAGCCGATACGGGCCGGCACCATGTTTTCCACCGCTTCCTTCACAGCGTCCGAGGCGCGCTCGTGGATGAACCTCTTGTAGCGCCTGGGAACGCCCCCGTAGTAGCCGGTGACGTCGGGGGCGGAATGGTTGTGGGCGGTGCCGACGGCGACCATCACCGCTTCGCCACCCGCCTTCTGGTGCAGCCGCTGTCGGATCGCCTCGATGTCAACCTGATACAGGCCGAGCAGGTCCAGGACCACAAAGGCCAGGGTCTTCTCGCCGTCGCCCAGGGCCAGGCAACGGGCGAAGATATCGTCGTGCACGCCGGTGGCAACCCGGGTGCCCCAGGGTGTGAACGGCAATCCGTCTCGATATCCCCCCAGCCGGAGGTTCTCCTCCGGCGTGATGATCCCCTTCGCCGCTCCGGCCATGAGCTTGGACATGGAGTCTACCTCGCTTTCGCCGCGCCGCCCTGGTAGTCGAAGACCACCTTGATGGCATGGCTACGGGCCTGATTCATGGCTGTCGTGAACGCGCGGCGATACTGGGACAGGGGAAAGCGATGGGTCACGAAGCCGTCGAGGTTGAGCTTCCCCTCTCTGAGCAGGCGAACGACCAAGTCATAGGTGGAGACCCGCTCTCCCTGCCACTCCTCGCTGCCGTGGCCGAGAACGCCGACGAGGTCGACCTCCCAGTACCAGACGGGCGTCAGGTCGACGTGCATGGGCGCCAGTTCCACGCCAACCAGCACCACTGTTCCCCCAGCCCGCGTCCAGCGAAGGCCGTCGCGCAGAGTTGACGCCTTGCCCACGCAGTCGTAGACGATGTCGAAGCCACCCATGATCATGCGATTGCCGAAGGCGCCCCGATGCAACTCGCCGCCAGTGATACGGGCCACTTCGGCATAGGCATCGGCGCTCAGCATGATGATGTTGCTCGCTCCCAGTCTCCTGGCCATGTCCGCCTGATAGTCGAACTGGGCCAGGGCGGTGATCTCGCAGCGCGGCTGGACGGCGCGTATGGATTGAAGGGCCATAAGCCCGATGGTGCCGCAGCCGAGAACCATCACACGATCGTCAGGCTGGGCGCGCCGCCGCAGCGCCGCTCGCAGACCGACAGCCGCTGGCTCCAGAAGGACGGCTTGCTCGTCACTCACATCATCGCCCACGGGAAACAGCCTACCCTCGTGGGTCACCCACTCCTCGGCGTAGCCGCCTCCCACTGCCAGGGGATCCTGCTGCCTGGCCTCGTCGCAGAGGGCGTAGTTGCCGACCGCGCAGTACCTGCAGGGCGGCTCCCTGCCCAGGCCGAGGCAGCTACCCGGCAACCGACTGTTCGCCACTCGGTCGCCAACCTTGTAGTCCTTAACCTCAGCCCCTACCTCCACCACATCGCCCACCAGCTCGTGACCCAGATACATGCGTCTGATTCCCGGTAGGGCTGCTGGGGCGATCCTCAGATCGCCTTCGGCCTGGATGAAGTGAAGGTCGGAGCCGCAGATGCCCCCCAGGCGATTGCGGACGCGGACATAGCGAGGTCCAGGCAGCGGCACCGATGCGATATCCCCCACCCGAAGAGGCGCCGCGGGGCTGAAATAGGCCCTCTTGGACAGCCGCGCCAGCACCCGAGTGGCCAGGAGCCGTGGGGCCGTCGGTTCTACATATAGAGCTTTCACGGGTTGGGCTCGCCTATCCTGCTGGACGCCAGTTCGCTCAGCCGAAAAGCGCCTGCATCCGCCAGATGACTGAAGCGAGAATAGCGCCTGCCTTCCTGCCGGTCAACGGCAGGGGGAGGCGGCCACCGTCGGGGCCACGCCAGACTTCCCTCAGTCAGTCGGAAGTTCCTCGCCGGCCACCATCTGGTACAGGGGAGCGATGACCCCCAGGCTCGGGCCCGCGGACATGCCGCCGTCGATGGCGATCGCCTGGCCGGTGATGAAGGCGCTCTCGTCACTGGCCAGGAAGTGGAAAAGCGCCGCGACCTCCTCTGGGCGACCCATCCGGCCGAGGGGGTGGATGACGCCCGCAAGGCGGTACTCTACCCCTTCCTCTTGGCCGTGTGACATCGGCGTGTCGATAGTCGACGGGCAGACGCAGTTCACGCGGATGCCGCGGGGCGCGAGCTCAAGCGCTGCCGTCTTCGTGATCCCGATGATGGCCGCCTTGGAGGCAACGTAGGCGCCGTAGCTGGGGGTCCCGATCACCCCCGCCAGAGATGCTGTGCTCATGATCGAGCCGCCGTTCGCGATGCGCGGCACGGCGTGCTTGATGCCCCAGACGACGCCTTTGAGATTCACGTTAAGGTTAGCGTCCAAGTCCTGCTCGGTCAGAGTGGCCAGGAAGCTGCCTGCTCCCAACCCGGCGTTGTTCACGAGCACGTCGAGTCGGCCGAACTCCCTCACCGCGGACTCAAGCAGGTTCTCGACGTCCCCTTCGCGGGAGACATCGGCCCGGACGGCAAGACCCCCGATCTCGTTCGCGACCGAGCTCGCGTCGCTGATGTCGCCGATCACGACCCTGGCCCCTGCCCGAGCGAAACGGCGCGCCGTAGCCTCACCGATGCCAGAGGCTCCCCCCGTCACGACCGCCACCTTGCCAGCCAGAGAGAACATGGGTGACTCGTCCATCGTCGATCCCTCCTGGAACGTCCTATGACCGGGCGGGTTCACCCCGCCGTGCTGATCATAGCTTACGACCACACCGTGTATCGACTCTCCCGTGACTGTATGATGCTTCGGCCCGCGCCGACCCTCTGGCGTCCGACGTGCTAGACTGGTCGCCGTGGACCGGTCTGATCTTCCCCAGATTCGAGCGGCGGCCGAGAGGCTGCGCCCCCTCATCCACCGGACCCCCTTAGTCACCTCCCGGTTGCTGGACGAGGCGGCGGGCCGACGCGTGTTCCTGAAGGCGGAGTGCCTGCAGAAGGGCGGCTCTTTCAAGATCCGTGGCGCCACGACTGCGCTGCAGGCGATTGGCGCAGACGCCCGCAAGGCCGGTGTTGTGGCGCACTCCAGCGGGAACCACGCTCAGGCCGTGGCTCTGGCGGCGAGGCACTTCGGAGTAGATGCTGTGATCGTGATGCCGCAGGATGCCAACCGGCTGAAAGTGGCCGCCACAACCGCCTACGGTGCCACCGTCGTTCAGGACGGCGTCACAATCGCGAATCGGGCGGAACGCGTCGAACGGTACGTCAAAGAGGGCCGATATCTTGTCCATCCCTTCGACGACTGGTCGGTGATCACGGGGCAGGGGACTCTAGGACTAGAGATCGCAGAGGACGCGCCAGAAGACGTCGAGATGGTGCTCTTCCCCATCGGCGGCGGGGGACTGATCTCGGGCAGCGCCATCGCGTTGCGGGCCCTGCGCCCGGAGGTCCGCATCATCGGCGTAGAGCCGGACGCGTGCGCAGCGGCCAAAGCCTCCCGAGAGGCTGGAAGGCGGGTCAGCCTGCCTCCCGTCCAGACAGTGGCGGACGGGGCCAGGATCAGCGTAGGCGAGAAGGCATGGTCTATCATCTCCAAACTCGTGGACGACATTGTGTCTGTGGACGACGAGGAGATACTGGCAGCGGTGCACTTCATCATCACGCGAACGAAGCTGGTGGTGGAACCGACGGGCGCCATGACCGTGGCGGCGCTGCTATCGCGTCGATTCGGGGGCGGGGCAGCAGTGGCAGTCCTGTCCGGTGGCAACCTCGATCCGGAAGTGCTGGCCCGGCGCTGGAGCGGGAAGCCCGTCTAGCAGCCGCCGCGGGGCGTAGCGGCATCGGCTAGGTCCGGGTTCGAGCCGTCTAGGAGCCTACTTGCGGCTCAGGGGTGGGTGGAGGGGCTTTCCGGCGGCGAGGGAGATGGCGCGGACGCGCTCCATCAGCTTGCCGAAGTTGGCCGGCGTTAGGGACTGGGCGCCGTCGGAGAGGGCGTGGTCCGGGTCGGGGTGGACCTCGATCATGAGGCCGTCGGCGCCGGCGCCCACAGCGCCGCTGGCCCCGGGCTCCACCACGTACCACTTGCCGGTGGCATGGCTGGGGTCGCCGATG
>DAOUMF010000187.1:0-4828 GCA_034411955.1 Dehalococcoidia bacterium | reverse complement strand
GGATAACTGGATAGGTGGTCGCTGCGGCGAACACCTGCAAACTGGATACGTCAAGGACTTGTTCAACCGTCGTCCGGCTGAGTAGCAAGTTACAAAGCTTCTTGCCATAGTCGGATTTGAGGAATTTCCCGCCTGTGATGAAGCCGAGTCTTCCTCCCTCGCGCAGAAGCTGAACAGCTCGCTCAAGGAACAAGACGTAGATGTCGAAGGATCCAAAGGCTGAGTTATAAGTAGAGCGGTAGTACTCCGCTTCATCGCGTGGCAGGGTCTGGATGCGGACGTAGGGCGGGTTGCCAATGATGATATCGAAGCCGCCGCGCTTCATGACCTTCGGGAACTCGCGTTGCCAGCCGAAGGGGCGCTTGTCTTCCCAGCAGTCGCCGAAGAAGGGACGAAGGGCTGCCTCGTCGCCTTCGATTAGGGAGTTGCCGAGCCGGACGTTGTCTTTGAGCTCCGGCAGAAGCTCCTGTTGGCGGACCATGCGGATGAGGAGGTTGAGGCGGGCGATCTCGACTGCCTGGGGGTCCAGGTCAACGCCGTAGATGTTGCGGCGAAGGATGCGCTCGCGGGTGCGGGTGTCCATGTGGCTGATATCGCCACCCATCTGCTGGGCGTGGTGCTGGAGCAAGGTCTCGTAGGCGCGTATGAGGAAGGAGCCGGAGCCGCAGGCGGGGTCGAGGATGGTGAGGTTGTCGATGGCGTCGGGGCGGTCGCGGTTCTCTTGCAGAAAACGGCCGAGGGTCTGCTGGGCGATGTACTGGACGACCCAGCGGGGAGTGTAGTAGATGCCGCGCTCCTTGCGCCGCTGCCGTTTGGCCTGCAAAGTGATCTCCTGGGCAGGCATGCCGGGGAGAGCGGGCTGGGCGACCAGCGTACGGACGCGCTGAGGGACGTAGCCGAGATACTGCTCGTAGACCTCACCGAGGACGTCGGGCTCCATCTGGGAGAAGTCGTAATCGGAGTAGCTGCGGGGAACGGAGTATAGCCCGTCGACGATCTGGGCGAGGGTGTCGTCTAGGACAGTGCCCATTCCGCGCAACAGGACGTCGACATCGGCGTCAGTGTCAAAGAGCTCGCTGTCATAGGTGTCAGCGGCCTTAGCGAAAAGGCGCAAGAGGGAGTCGGTGACGCGGACGTTGGCGTCTCTGGAACGGATGCGGTTGCGGAGGGCACGGAGGTCCGTGCCTGCGATGGCGCGGTCCTCACAGTTACGGAGGAAGATGAGGCGGTCTATGAGGCGCTGGATGGCCTCGTCACCCTGGCGAAAGTCGGCCTCCGCCTTCCACTGCTTGATTTGAAAGAGGGCGTTGAAGAGGTTCTCGCGCCACTGGCGCATGGATTCGTAGAGCCGCTTCTCGATAGGGATGACACGAGTGCGGATGCCCTCCTCTTGGGCTCGCTTCTCCATGAGGCGCTGTTGGAGGGCGGCGGGCGAGAGTTCGCGGAGAAGCGAGTCGGGGTCACTGTAGCGATCGTAGGTGAGGTCTATCACGGTGCGGGGACGCGAGCCTGGGGAGAGGTGCTCGTAGGCGTCGTAGACGACGAGGTCAGTGAAGTTGGTGACGGCGGCCCAGCCGACGCCCTTGTTGTAGGCCTTGGTTATGGCGTCGGCGGCCCACTCGGGAGCGCGGGCGTCCTCGGTGAAGCGTTTGGCCTCCAGGAAGAGATGGGGGACGCCGCCGAGCTTGAAGATGTAATCGGGCCGCTTGCTGTCGGCGACGCTGGTCTCGCGTTCGACGTGAGCGCGGTCGTCCATGGGCCAGCCGAGGGCGGCAAAAAGGGGATCGATGAAGTTGGTGCGGACCTCGGTCTCCTGGTGAGCGCGGCGCTGGGCGGCGGATAGGGCCTCGTATTTGGCGACGAGTTGGCGGATTTGGCGAAGTTGCTTCTGGGAAAGCATGTTCGGGTGTAGTTTAGCGCAATAGGGGCAGGGTCGGAAGTGGGGGGGCAGGGCTGAAGCCCTGCAGCTACGGGACGGGACGAGGGTGAGCGGCCTGCCACTTCCCTCTTCCACCTTCCCCCTTCCTCCCGTAGCATGCGGTCGCTATGCGCAGCCTGTCGCCGGAGCTGCTGGAGGCGCAGCGGAGCGCCTCCGCCGTCCCCTACCTCAAGGTCACGGTCGCGGACCGCATCGGGGGGATAGCGCGTCCGGGGTTCGAGCGGCTGTACAGCGGGTCGGAGGCGGACGGGTACCACGCGGCGACGATGGCGGGGGACGGGTCGCTGCTGCGGGCGCGGGTCGCGTCCGGTCGGCTGTACTACCAGCGGGTGACGAACCCGGGCCCGACCAGCGACTTCGGGTCGTGGACGGACCTGGGGGCGGTCGCCGACAACGCGGACGTGGCGCTGAGCAGCGAGGGGTCGAGGGTCCTGCTGTTCTACGTCGCCACCAACGGCCGGGACATCAAGCTGCGGGAGAGCAGCGACAACGGGGCGTCGCTGAGCGCGGCGGTGACGGTGGCGTCGAACGCCGAGGGCGTCACCTGGCTGGCCGCGGACGTGAAGTCGGACGGGGACGCCGTCCTGCTGTACTCGGTGGGCGGGACGGTGTACGCGGTGAGGCGCAGCGGCGGGAGCTGGGGGAGCGCGGCGGCCTGGACGAACAGTGTCGCGGCGATCACCGGCCTAGCCTGTCACCACGCGGCGGACTACAACGCGGTGGTGGCGGGGGAGGACGGGGACGGCAACGGCTTCGTGTGGACGGCGGTGTACGGGGACGGGTTCTCGCAGCCGGTGGGCGTTTGGTCGTCGCTGTCGGAGGTGATGCGGGCGAGCAGTGGGTCGCTGGTGGGCTTCCGGGCGCCGTTCCTGGGCCGGCCGGACACGTTCCGCCTGACGGTCGTTGAGAGGTACACGGGGACGCAGGCGTACTCGCGGCCGTACCACAGCTACTCGCCGGCGACGGCGGCGTACGCGGACAACCTGTGGCGGGAGCCGGTGCCGTTCGACTTCGAGTGCGAGTACGGGCTGGCGGTGGCGCATCCGCCTGAGGCGGACTCGGCGCTGTGGCTATCGGCGCCGTCGGGGGTGTGGACGGCGGTCCTGGACGAGGAGCCGCTGGAGGTGACGGCGGACGTGCTGGAGGCCGTGGCGGAGGAGCGCCCTGGCGGCGGGCGGCTGCGGCTGGTCCTCCGCAACGACGACGGTCGCTACACCGGCATGCCGCTGCTGAAAGCGGGCGCGGAGGTGCGCGTGAGCCCGGGCTACGCGACGGGCAGCGGCCCCCAGGCATCGTACGGGCCCGCTTGCTGGGTCGACGGCGTGGAGCTGGTGTCCGGGGGCGGGCAGGCGGCGGTCGTCCTGCACGGCAGCGACGGCTGGTCCGCCTTAGGCGGATGGCGGGCGCGACGGCAGTACACGTGGGCGGGCGGCGAGAGGAACGTGTTCGGGATCCTGCGGTTCCTGTTCGCGCGGGCCGGGCTGGAGTTCTCGTCGGCGGGGGGCAGCAGCGAATCGGCGAACCTGTACCCAGCGTTCACGGTGCACCCGGGGGAATCGGGGCTGACGGCGGTGCGTCGCCTGCTGGCGTTCCTGCCGGACGTGGTCTATCTGCGGGGCGAGTTCGCGTTCCTGAAGGAGCCGCTGGCCACGGAGCCCGCCGCCTACGCCTACGGCATGGAGCACGCTCTCCTGCGCGGGCGCTACCGGGCGGGCGCGGGCGAGCCGAACCGGGCGCAGGTGTTCGGCGATGGGGTGTTCGCGGAGCGGCTGGACTGGCCCGGTGTGGAGGCCGTGTACGACCGTCTGGAGCAGGTGCACGACCAGAACCTGACGAGCGTGGCGCAGGCGGAGGACCGTGGGGATGCGGTGCTGCGCAAGGCGGCGCTGGCGGCGGCGAACGGGGAGATCGCGGTGCCGGTGAACTGCGGCCAGGAGCTGTACGACGTGATCGAGGTGACGGACGGGGGCGCCGGCCTCAGCGGGGAGAGGCGACGGGTGCTGGGGATCGAGGTGCGCTACCTGCCTGCCGGCAGGCACGGCTCCACGGGGACGCGGCCTCTGTACGAGCAGCGGCTGAGCCTGGGAGGGGTGTAGGACGGCGGCGCTAGACCTCTCGCTGCCCGGCCACCGGCCTTCCCGCCTCCACGTCCGACAGGAAAGCCGCTATCGTCTGGTGGAACGTCTCCGTGCGCCAGCAGGAGCCGTGGCCGCACTCTCGCCGCACCACCAGCCGTGAGCCGCGTATCAGCTCGTGGTCGCGGAGTGCGCAGGGGAGGAAGTCGTCCCACTCGCCGATCATGACTAGGGTGGGAGCCGTGATCTCACCCAGGCGCGGCGTGAGGTCCGGCCGCTGGGCTATCGCCAGGGCCGTGCCGACGTAGCCGGCGACGCTCATCAGCTTGATGCGCTGATAGTCGTCCTCCGGCGGGCTCGGCCGGTCGTCCCAGTGCGGGTCGTGCTCGCGGTCCCACTCGTGCTGGCGACGAACGGTCTCGTCCAGGCTGAACTCACGGGCAATCTGCGACAGTATGGTGATCCCCAGGGCCAGGCGGCGCTCCCACTGGCCCGCGGTGTCGCCGCCGGCGGTGTTACCAGCCGTGGTGTCGCACAGGAGGAGCGACTCCACCATCTGCGGGTAGTCCACCGCGAACTGGGTGGCGACCATGCCCCCCATGGAAACGCCGCCGATGTGCGCCCGCGGGATCTCCAGCCCGCGCAGCAGCGCCGCCAGGTCGGCGGCGAAGACGGGCATGGAGTAGTCGGAGGGGTCCTGGGGGACTTCAGTGTGGCCGTGGCCGCGGACGTCATACAGGAGGAGGGCACGACGAGCGGCCAGGGGCACGGCCTCGTGGCGCCAGCACTCGGTGGGCCCGGCGAAGCCGTGGGT
>DAOUMF010000186.1:0-2615 GCA_034411955.1 Dehalococcoidia bacterium | reverse complement strand
TTCGGCATGCTGGACGATGAGGAGGGGCCGGTCGCCGCGCTGGTGCGCAAGTGGGAGGTAGCGTTGCCCTTGCACCCGGAGTACGGCACCGAGCCCAACGTCTTCTACATTCCGCCCATCGGCCCAGCTCGCCTCGACGAGGACGGCAACTTCGACGAGAGCACACCCCGCATCCCGATGGAGTACCTCGAGAGCCTGTTCGGCCTGAAGGTGCGAGCCGCCCTGGACACCCTCAGGGCTGAGATGACCAAGACACGGGAGGGCGGCAAGTCGAAGCTCATGGACACCCTCATCGCCTACTGGTGGAAGGACATGTTCAAGCCGTACGATCGCGACCCTGCCGAGATCCAGTGGAAGTAGAGATGGAAGGGACGTTCTGACGGTCACGGCAGTCCGGCAGAAAGGCGATGTGAAGCAGGATTCCGCGGCTGCGGCCGCCCTTGCCCGCAGCGGCCTCTATGTACTGCTGGCCCGCGCCCTAGCTTTCCCTCAGCCTGAATTCCACCAGGAAACCGTCAGCAGCCGCCTCCGCCATCGGATGGCCGAAGCCCTGGAAGGTCTGCCCTATAGCCTGGCGCTGGGCCCCTCCCGGGACTGGCGTCCCGTCGGCGACTATGAAGCGTTCCAGTCCGAATACATCCGCCTGTTTGAGGTGGGGCCCCGAGGACACGCCCTCTGCCCCCTCTACAGCGGTCACTACGGCAGCGACCGGCTGCGTACCATGGAGGAGCTGGTGCGCTTCTACAACTACTTCGGCCTGCGGATCACGCCGGGGCTTATGCCGGATCACGTCACCGTGGAACTGGAGTTTATGCACTACCTGGCCCACCAGGAGGCCCAGGCCCGGCAGACCGGCGGCGACAGGGAATCCTACCTGCGGGCGCAGAGGGACTTCCTGGAACGCCACCTGAACGACTGGTGGCCTCTGGCCGTCGAGGCGACGCAGAGCCAGCGGCCTCAGCGTTTCTACCGCTCCCTCATGGCCCTCATCCTGCGCTTCCTGACAGCCGAACGCCGCCACCTGACTTCCGTCCTGAGGAGCGGCTAGGAGATCGAGTGTGACAGCGGAGCTGAGGTCCCTACAGGCGGCCGCTGAGGAAGGTGGCGCTCGCTACACCTCCTGGGAAGACGTGTACCGCCAGCGCTGGCGGTGGGACGACGTGGTGTGGGGCACCCACTGCGTGGACTGCTATCCCGGCAACTGCCCCTACCGCGTCTACATCAAGGATGGACTCGTCCTCCACGAAGAGCAGACCGCCACCTATAACGTCATCGAGAAGGGCGTTCCGGACATGAACCCCATGGGCTGCCAGAAGGGAGCGATGTGGGGCCAGATGCTCTACGCCAAGGAACGAGTCCTCTACCCCCTGAAGCGGGTGGGGGAGCGCGGTTCCGGCCGCTGGAAGCGCATCTCCTGGGACGAGGCCCTGGACGAGACCGCCGACGCCATCGTCGAGGCCATCCAGGAGGCGGGCCCCGAGTCTATCATCCACGAGATGACCGGCGCGCAGGGCGGCGCCATGGCCCTCTCCCCCTGCATGCGCTTCATCCACCGCCTGGGCGCTCTCTCCATGGACCTGGATGGCGTCGTGGGCGACCTGGCGATGGGGCTGTACGAGGTGTTCGGCAAGATCTTCGCTTCCACCATCGACGACTGGTTCCACTCGGATCTTCTGCTGATCTGGCACATGAACCCGGCATACACCCGCATCCCCTACTACCACTACGTATCGGAGGCCCGCTACAGGGGCGCCGAGGTAGTAACCATAGCGCCGGACTTCAGCCCCTCGGCCGTCCACGCCGACTGGTTTCTGCCGGTACGCCCCGGCGCCGACGCCGCCCTGGCCCTGGCGATGTGCAAAACGATCATCGACGAGGGGCTGCACGACGCCGCCTTCGTCAAGGAGCAGACGGACCTTCCCCTGATGGTGCGCCTGGATAACCGCCGCTTCCTGCGCCAGAGCGACATCCAGGAGGGGGGCCGCGAAGACCAGTTCTACTTCTTCGATGAGCAGAGCCGCAGCGTGGTGGAGGCGCCCCGGGCGGCCCTGAACCTGGGCGATATGGATCCCTCCCTCGACGCCCGCTGCCGGGTCCGCCTCGCCAATGGCCGCGATGTGGAGGTCACCCCCGTGTTCGCCCTCCTCCGCCAGCACCTGGAGGGGTACACGCCGGAGAAGGCATCGGAGATGTGCGGCATCGATCCGGAGGCGATACGCTCCCTGGCGCGGAAGGTGGCCCGCCTGAAGACGAACATCCTTCTGGGGTTCAGCTCCCCCAAGTACTACCACGGCGACCTGATGGAGCGGGCGATGATCCTGCTCCTGGCGCTCACGAACAACTGGGGTCGCAAGGGGACGGGCATCCGGATATGGAGCCCGGGCCCGTGGGACGGGATCGGCATCTTTGGAGCGAAGCAGCGCCCGGGCGCCGAGGCGACCATCGAAGCGCTGGACACGCTGGACCGATTCGTCCAAGGGATCCAGGCGGAAGACCCGGCGCGGAGCCGTGAGCAGGCCTCGGTGGAGCTTCAGTACCGCATGGCCGGCATAGACAACACCACGCCCCCGGCCTTCTTCTGGTACTACCACTGCGGCCACAAGGAGAACTGGAAC
>DAOUMF010000185.1:0-1874 GCA_034411955.1 Dehalococcoidia bacterium | reverse complement strand
GTCGGCCATCAAGAGCCGGCCCTGGTACGCCGCCGCGGGGCTGGCCCTCAGGCCCGCCTTCAACCAGATGCGTAGGAAGATGGACTACCGGGAGTACGGCGCCGGGCCGCTGCTTGGCGTGAACGGTCTCGTGTTCATCGGCCACGGCCGGAGCGATGCCCGCGCCATCTTTAGCGCCCTGCGTGTGGCCCGCGAGGCCGTGCAGTCGGGCATGCTGGAGGCCTTGCGGGGGACGGCCCCGACCAGGCCCAAGGCGTAGCTACGCGCCGGTTTCGCCCGTTAGCCACTCGCTCAGCGTCCGCGTCAGCGGCTCTACCATCTCCTCCAGGCGGATCGCCTCCGGGGCTAGGTGGGACTGGATGATGCTCCCCTCCACCGTGGCGACGAGGACGGTGGCCATGAGCTCCAGATCTGCGTCCGTGCGCATGCGGCCCGTTTCGCGGCTGATGCTCAGGATGTCCACGATGAGCTGCCGCCACCCCTCGTACATCGCGCCCAGGCGTCGGCGCACCTTCTCGTTGCGGGCGGCGTGGGCGTGGAACTCCATGAACAGGGAGCCCCAGAGCGGATCCTCCCCCAGCAGGCCGAACACGGCGCTCAGGATCGTGCGGACGTTGTAGTCCATGGACTTGTCGTAGTCCACAGCATGGCGGAACGCCTCCTGCTGGCGGGATATGCGCTCCTCCAGCATCGCCCAGAACAGGTCATCTTTGCTTTCGAAGTGGACGTAGAAGGCGCCCTTGGAGAAGCCGGCCTCCCGGACAATCTCGTCCAACGTCGCCCGCTCGAAGCCGCAGCGGGCGAGGATACCCGTGGCAGCCTCCAGCAACCGCGTCCGTGTCTTCTGCCGCTGTCTTTGCCGCGGCGAGTCTTTCAGCGTTGCCACCATGTTGCGGCGATTATAGCCGCGTCTGTCCCATAGAGCCAGCTAGGGGACCCATAGGCGGGCCATCATCTCAGCCCTGTCCCGAGGATCGAGCCGTCGCGGCTGCCCGCCGGTGAGAATCATCTCCAGACCGCGGGCGGCCGGGGCGGCCAGCCGGGAGAACCAGCCCGCCAGCACTGTGAGGATCAGCGCGGCCAGTACGAACGCGGTCGCTGTCAATGCGATGATCAGCGCCGTCACCATCGAACGTTTCCTCCTAGGTTACATACCGACCAGTCAGTATCTTAGCACATGGATGGATACCCGTCAAGGCGTCTTCCTCTCGGGTGGGTATCCGTAGCTGCAGGCCTGCCCGCCGGCAGGCGGGGCTTCAGCCCTGCCGCTTCTAGTCCTGTGGCGTGGCCGGCGCGCCGAAGCGCAGCCATAGCCGTAAGGCCGACTGGAGGTTGCGCAGCCCCTCTTGGTCTGGGAGGCCCTCCAGGAGACAGTGCTCGATGTGGTGGTCCATGATTAGCAGCCCCACTTGGTCCAGGCTGCTGCGGGCCGCCATGAGCTGCGTCAGCACGTCCTCGCACATCCGGTCCTCGGACACCATGCGTTGAATGCCGCGGATCTGGCCCTCTATTCGGCGCAAGCGCGCCAGGAGAGCTTCCGTGTCGGCCCTAGTTACTTGCGCCATGGCGAATCTCTCCTCGGTTGACATACCCCCATGGGGTATGTTACCATCCCCCAGTGAACCGGTCAATGCCTGGGAACCGTATCAGTAGATAGGTGCGCAAGGAGAACAGGACCCCAAGGAGGAGCGGATGAGCAAGCCAACAGAAGTGACCGATAGCACCTTCGAGACAGAGGTCTTGAAGTCCGACAAGCCGGTTATGGTGGACTTCTGGGCCCCCTGGTGCGGCCCCTGTCGCATGGTCGCGCCTGTGGTGGAGGAGCTGTCCGAGGAGTACAGCGGTAAGGTGAAGTTCCTCAAGCTCAACACCGA
>DAOUMF010000184.1:0-11982 GCA_034411955.1 Dehalococcoidia bacterium | reverse complement strand
CCAGCACTCGCCGCGATGACCTCATCCTGGACGAGCAGACCTACCAGCGTGTCGTCCTGCTCCGTCGCATGACCGCTGTGGTGGGGCAGAGCTCCAACAACCCCCTGGAGGCCACGGAGCTCATCCTTGCCCGCCTCCAGCGCACCCGCAACAACGAGGAGTTCCTGGCCACCATCAAGGACGCGATTTAGGCCTTCAAGGCCTTCACCACCTCGACCCTGGTATCCCTATCGCTCTGGCCCGCGGCTGGAGAACAGCGCGGGCCTTCCTCTAGGCAACCGCCGCGGCCCGCATCGCCGAGGCCGTGACGCCGGTGGTCGACTCGATGATACGGACGGCGGCGCGGGTCACGGGCACCAGGCCGGAACGGTCGATCTTGTCCAGCGTGTCAAGGGAATCGAACAGGTAGAAGGGCGCTGTCAGGAAGTTGACGATGGGCACCCCCGCCAGGTGGAAGTCGCCGCCGTCGGTGGTGGGACGGGGTCCGAATGCGTTGGGCGGCAGGATCAGGGACCGCCGCAGGTCCTCCGCCTCTATCGCCGCCCGCACGGCCGCCTCCAGGCGGGCAACGCGGCTGGTGAACCACCAGCGGCCCTCCGGGTGCCCCGTCGGCTTCAGCCTACCGTCCTCATCGACACACTCGTTGGCGGTGTGCTCCAGGTGCACCTCCAGCACCGTCCGCTCCAGTTCCGCCCGGTGGGCCTCGATGAAGGTGAGGGCCCCGGCGCCGCCAGCCATGTGCCCCGAGTTCAGGAGAAAGACCAGCCGGTGTGGCCGGTCCCGGGGAGGCAGCCGCGACCAGTACTCCGCCTGGGCCAGCACCATGGCGATCCCGGAACCGTCCTCTACCGCCGAGGACCAGGGGGCGTCGTGGTGGGAGCCGATAATCACTATCTCATCATCGCCACCGGAGAGCTCGCCCACCACGTTGTGGGTGGTGACGGTCTGACGGAGGGACTCCACGGTCAGACGGGCCTGCAGCGGCCCCGCCGGCAGCATTTCCTGCAGGCGCGCGCCGTCGCTGCCGCTGATCCACACGCCGGGGATAGGCCGGGCCACCGCGTCGTAAGGGACGTAGTAGTCGCGGGAGTCAGAGGGGTAGTCGGTGAGGGCGCCAACGAAGGCGGCGGCGCCGGCGGCCATGGCCAGCTCCATCACGGCCTGAATCTCGCGACCGAAGGGGAGGACCTGCGTGGTTTCAGTGAAGGTGGCGTCCGGGTCGTGGAACCATGTAGCCAGGCCCGCCAACATGGCGTGACGGGAGCGTATGAGAGGCAGCTCGTACAGGGCGATGGCGCCCTTCACCCGCTCCGGCGTCTGGGCCTGGAAGGGAACGAGTTGGGCCTCCAGGCCGGGGGTGGGGGCCGAGTGGGGCAGGGGGAAGCAAGCTAGGTCCAGCGTCTGCGCGGCGCCAGGGCCGTCGTTGCGGACGGTCAGGGACCAGCGGCGCGGCTCCCAGTAGGGCAGCTCCACCGGCTCCAGCCTTACGTTCTCCAGGCCGAAGTCGCGGAAGCGCTCCAGGCAGAACTGCTCGGCCCAACTGTCGGCGGGGTAACCCGGACGTCGGACGCCCTGGGAGAAGACCTGCTGGATCCAGCCGTAGATCCGCTGCTCGGGCGGGATTAGTTCATCGCGGGGCATGGCGGCCTCCTGGTCGTACTCGGCTCAAGGGTACGCCTGCGGGGCACCCTCGGCAACACACGGGGACAGCCGGTGAGGGTGTTCCTGGCTCGCTGGCGACCACTCCCCTTGTCAGGCGTCAGCGCTTGTGATAAACAACGAGCGGCGGCCCCCACAGGAAAGGACGTGTGGAATGTTCGAGACGAGGATCACCCAGCTCTTCGACATCAAGTATCCGATTCTCTGCGGAGGGATGTACTGGATCGGCCGGGCAGAGCTGATAGCGGCGATCGCCAACGCCGGGGGGCTGGGCTTCATGGTGGGTGCCACGTTCGAGAATCTGGACGACCTGCGCGCCGAGATCCGCAAGGCCCGCGACCTCACGGACGGCCCGATCGGGCTGAACATCAACCTTTTCCCCGCCCTCCGTCCTCAGCCGATCGAGGCCTGGGTGGAGATCGCCTGCGAGGAGAAGATACCCGTAGTCGAGACCTCCGGTCGCAGCCCGGAGGCGATCGTGGAGCCGCTGCACGCCGGCGGCGTGAAGATAATGCACAAGGTGCCGGGTGTGAAGTACGCCCGCACCGTCGAACGGTTGGGCTGCGATGCCGTGTGCGTGGTCGGACACGAGTGCGGCGGTCACCCGGGCATGGATGAGGTGACCACGCTGGTGATGGTGCCCGCAACCGTGGACGCCGTGGACATACCGGTGGTGGCCGCCGGTGGCTTCGCCGATGGTCGCGGCCTGGTAGCCGCTCTGGCCCTGGGCGCCGACGCCGTCCTCATGGGCACCCGCTTCATGGCCACGCAGGAGTGCCGCGGCCACCCCGCCTGGAAACAGTGGCTGGTCGACGCCACTGAGGCAGACACCGCCTACATCATGAAGTCCATCAAGAACCCCTCACGGGTGGCCAAGAACGCCGTGGCGACCAAGGTGATGGAGATGGAGGCCAGGGGAGCCACCCTAGAGGAGTTGCTGCCCATCGTAGCCGGGCAGGGGGGCGCGGTCTTCGACGACGGCGTGCTGGACTCGCAACTGGCCAGCACCGGCCAGGCGATGGGCCTCATCCACGACGTGCCGACTGTGAAGGAGCTCATCGACCGAATGGTCGAGGAAGCGCTCCAAATCCGCGACCGCCTGGACGCCGCCATCGCCAGCGGTTAGGGCGGGCGCAGGAGTGGGGGCCGATGCGTAGCACACACGCGGCGAGACAGCTAATTTTCGGCAGTGTTGGTAGTGGTCTCCTTGTCGTTGGCCTGTGCCGGATCCAACACGTCCAGACCGTCGTCCTTCGTGGGCACTCTCTTCATTGCCCATCTAATTACCGCACCTGCTCCGAAGTACAAGGAGATCACTGCGGCGCCGCCGATAAGGTGACCCGTCCAGTACATCACGCCCGCTGCCCAACGCCATTCCGCTGAACTGAAGCGATCAAAGGGCGCTTTCAGATCGTCCATGGCAATAACGAGCATGTAACCGCCAGCCACAGCCGAGATGGCGTAGATCACCAAAAGTACCACCACCATCACGAATTCGAAGACAAGCATTGGGTTCAAGACAAGCTCTAGGTTCAAGACAAGCTTTAGGTTGAAGAGAACTGGCCATGGGAGCTTGCGGGTGCTCAATCGGCTGCCCCACTGCAATACCGCAGGTCCCACCAGCGCATTGATTCTATCTTCCAGCCGCCTCGCTACCTCTGCGAGGTAGGTAATGAACGCGTACTGCAGCCCTGAACTTGCCGCCATGATGAGCATCAAGGGCGGAAGAGCGATCAGGGCTTCGCGACGGAATTCCAGGCTAACAGCGAGTTCCCCAGCGCCCACGGCGACCGTTATCACACCAAGCGTATCGCCGCCTTGGATGATACTTCGTGTCTCCGCACGGACGCTTTCATACTCCTGAAGCCTACTCCGTAATTCGTCGCGGCGGCCATCGCCATCATCAGTGAACAGCATGGATTCCATCCCCCTCTTGCTGCCAGGCGATCCAAGAGATCGTGTGCATCGCAGCCGAGTATATCAAACCACGACAGGTCAGTCGGCGAAATCCGCTGGGCGTCGCCTAGGTCAGATGGCTTGACGGCCTGGCAACGGCGGGGTCACACTGTCAATCGGGCGCTGCGGCGTTCCCGCTTGGAATCGCTCGCAGCCATCGTCGGTCTCCTCATACAGCCCCAGGTCGGATGCCTGGGCCAGCAGCCTTTGGTATGCCCCGGCTATCGCGATCCGCTCCAGGGCCTTCAGGGCTTCTCCGCCGGGCGGCCGGTCAGCCGCCCGCTCCAGACAGTAGCCCCAGTCGGCCAGGGGGCTGGAGTCCGGGTAGCAGCGGACGAAGCGGACGCAGAAAGAGCAACGCGGCTCGAAGGGCTCGTGCACGGCTAGAAGGTCAGCTCGAATCCCCGGTGGACGGCCTGGAAGCGGCCGGCCTTGATCTCCTTCACCAGGTCCCGGACGGTGGCCAAGGGCCGCTCGAAAACCGTGTAGCAGCTACCGAGGGTGTGGGGGGCGTGGCTATCGCTCCCGGCCACGCCCGGTAACCCGATCCGCGACAACACCTCCTGGGCCAGCTTGGCTTCCGCACGCGTGGACAGGCCGTTGAACACCTCCGCGGCGTCGACCCACCGCAGTACCGGGCTCTGGCTGGCTTCCTCCACGTCCATCGTCACCCCCGCCACCGAGTAGCGCCGGAAGGGGTGAGCGGCTATCATGACTCCCCCGCTCCGCTCCACGATGCGGCGCAGCCCCTCGATGCCCCCTTTCCGCGGGCCGGCGTCCTCCAGCCCGAACACGAGGACATCGCCACACTCCGTGCTCACCTCCACTCCCGCGAAGAGCCGAAGAGGGGTACCGTCGCCCAGCGCTCTGAGCGCGTCCTCCTCCCAGGAGATGTCGTGCTCGGTGATGCAGACGGCGTCCAGATCAAGCTCCAAGGCTCGGGCCACGAGGGACCGCGGCTCCATGTAGGAGCAGTTGGAGCCATGTCGGGTGTGAGTATGGAGGTCGACGGCGAAGCCCATGTGCGGCCGAAATCCCGTTGCGGTAGCCGCCTAGCCGTGCACGAAAGAGAACTGGCAGACGCCGTCCTGCGGCAGCGACTTGGCGACGCTCATGTCCACCTTGTCCCCGGTCTTGCGGGCCACCGCCTGGAAGCTGGCCAGGCAGAGGGCGTGGCAGAGGCCCCCATCGGGCTCCAGTCCGGCCTCCTGCATCTCGCGGAGGACGGCGCAGCTAAACACTTCCAGTGTCAGCTCCTTGGTCGTGGCCTTAGTGATGTTCCAGCGATCCAGGGGCCGAGAGCCAATGATGCTCAGCTCAACGTAGCGCTCAAAGCGATGGGGGAAGGAGATGCCGGTCTGCTGGGCCACCTTCTCGATCACCTCACCGGCGTGGTCGAGATACTTGCCGTCCGCCAGCTCGATGGTCGCCTCCATGAGCCGCTGACCGAAGGCGCGCAGCTCCCCTTCCCTCTCCTCCCGGCTCTTCCCCTTCAGGCCGCCGACCAACGACTTAATGTCGCACCGCTGCGACAGATCCTCGATGAGACCGCGGTCGGCGTCGAAGGCTAGGGGGCGGCCGGGATCCTCCAGCGTAAGCAGTCGCTCGTCTATGGGCTTGCCGTAGCGGTAGCGGATTTTCATGCCGCCTGACTCCCATCAAAGCTGATCTCTATGGCGTCCGTGGGACAGACCTCCACGCACTTCAGGCAACCCGTACAGAACTGGAAGCGGACGCCTCGAACCACGAAGCAGTGCGGGTCGATCTCCTTGTACTTCTCCGGCCCTACGCTGGTGCCCAGCCCCAGGACGCGGGAGGGGCAGATCAACAGGCAACGGCGGCAGGACAGGGGGTCGCGGCACTTCTCATCATCGACGAGGATGTGGGGCAGGGCCATGGCTCACCACACCTCGGCCAGCGCCGGACGGCTGGCTCGATCTATCATGTTGATGGCGTTGGGCTTGCACACGTTACGGCAAAGGCCGCAACCGTAGCACTTGAGCGGGTCGATGCACGCCTTCAGTGCGGAGGAGCTGAAGCTGAGAGCGTTGAATTGGCAGCGGCGGACGCACTTGGCGCAGCCGTCGCAGAGGTCGGTGTCCACCTCAGCAACGTGGTGGCCTTTCCAGAGGACCTTTACCCCCATGTCCAGGGCGGTGCGGATGCCGCCGCAGTCGGGATAGTCGCAGTTGCAGATACCCCCCAGATAAGGGGTGCCGAAGGTGTACATGCAGTGAACCAGCCCGCGCCGGTTCATGACATCGATGACCTCCTTGCCCTCATCCGGCGTCAGGAAGTGCACCCCACCGCGATAGGTGTCCGGCCAACGCTCCCACTTGTACATCCCTGGGCCCATGCCGATGCAGGTGAAGTTCTCGTCGTCAGGTAGGCCGCGCATGGACCGGCGACAGGCGCAGGTCATAAGGCAGATCGGGTAGATGATGTCCAGGATACGGTGAATCTCTTCGATGGTCACAACCTGCCCGAAGTGGACAGCCCACGAGCGCTGCTCGGCCTCGGTCTTGAGACGTTGAACCGTCTCGTGATCGCCCCGCTCCCTCGCCTCCAGGTAGTCGCGGCCCACCGCGGCCATGCCCCCGGCGGCCTGGGGGTTGGCCTCCGCGCCGGCGGACTCGGTCTCCTCTCTACGGACCTTGTACAGGCGGCGGGCGTAGTTCGCGGGGTTGAAATACCACCGCTCGTCTCCTTCTCCATAGCGCTCGCACCACATGCACATGACATCCTCCCTTCTGCCACAGTGGGCAGGGGCTATCGCCCCCAATATGCGACGGAGGGAGACGATCCGTCAGTCGGGCAGATTCCCAAGTTCATGTAGGGCTTTCCCTTACGTACGCGGTGCTGCGCTGGCACCTTGGGCACGCGGTCGGGGGATTCGGGTCGTGAGGGCGTATCCTAGTCGCTGCCCGTTGACAGCCGCTTCGCCTTGGCCCAGAATTCTGCTATCTGAACGCGCGCAGCAAGGAGGCGCCCCATGTCCGTCTACATGATTCAGTCGGCGTTCACCTCAGATGCCTGGGCCATCATGGCGAAGACGCCGCAGCACCGAGGCGAGTCTGTTGGTCCAGCAATCGAGCAGCTTGGCGGGAAACTCATATCGTACTACTTCTCGTTCGGCGAATACGATTCAGTGGTCATTGCGGAGCTGCCCGATAACGCCACCGCATGCGCCGCTTCCATTGCTGCCGCCGCAGGTGGGGCCATCAAGGCGATAAAGACCACACCGCTCATGACCGCGGAGGAAGGGATGGAGGCCATGCGCACGGCGGGTCAGGCTGGCTACCGGCCGCCGTCCTAGCGTCGGGTTGACAGCCGAATGGGCTAGCCCCACGATCTCTGGAGCGGTGCAGCACGTGGCGGCCTGTACCCGTCGCGTCCCGGACGTTGACCAGGAGCGCGGTCTCCGGCTTCTGGTCGCAGCGGAACACCTCGTAGCCCACCTCGATGGGCTTGACGATCGTAATTTTGCCGAGAATCTTGACAGGTATGGGGTGACGATGTAGGCTGCGGAAGCGAGGTCCGCCGGGAGCGGGCGTAGCTCAGTGGTAGAGCATCTGCTTCCCAAGCAGAGGGCCGTGGGTTCGATCCCCATCGCCCGCTCCAGATACAATTCAGCCCTCAGGCGGCGGCCAGCAAGGCCGCATTTCTCGTGAGTCAGATGGCCTCTCCCTATCTGACGACCTTTGCCTTTGCCCCACTTCAGATACGGATGGGAGGCCATTAGCTATGTAGGCAGATGGCCTTCTGGCACGAACGTTCTCATCTAGGGGTTTGCGAAGCAGCCCACGAAACTGTCCCAAACGTAGACTCCAGTCTACCCGCAGGACCCGGCGGCAACGTAACGGTGGCCAAGAACCGATGGGTCACTCATAGCTGACTTCTGGGATCAGGCGGTCAAGCCAGCGAGGAAACCACCAGTTGGCATCACCAAGCAGTTGCATAAGCGATGGCACGAGGATCAGCCGGACGAGTGTGGCGTCAAGGAATATGGCGGTGGCAAGGCCGAGGCCAGCCTGCTTGATAACCCGCTCCTCACTGAGTGTGAAGCTTAGGAAGACCGCGACCATGATAGCCGCGGCGGCAGAGATGACACGTGTCGTTGCCGAGAGGCCCCTCGCCACCGACTCCGTATTGTTACCTGTCTTGAGGTACTCCTCCCGGATACGGCTGATGAGGAAGACCTCGTAGTCCATGGAGAGGCCAAAGAGTATGGCGAACAGCACAATCGGGAGGTGAGACTCGATTGGTACTCCCCGGTCGACGCCGAAGACGCTTCCGAGCCAGCCCCATTGGAAGACCGCGACGAGTACCCCGTAGGCGGCTCCGACGGACAGGAGGTTCATTGCTGCCGCCTTCAGAGGTACCAGCACGGAGTGGAATAGCGCCATGAGCATGAGAAAACTCAAGCCGATGACCGCAGTGAAGAACAGGGGCATGCTGGAGGTGATCTTGTCGGCTAGGTCGATGAAGGCAGCCGTTGGCCCTCCGACTAAGGCTTCCGACTCGCTGCCCTCGATCGCCTGAGGGACTACGCGTCGGAGGCGATCGACCAGCTCCTCCGTCTGTTGCGATTGAGGTGCCGTCTCCGGGATCACGGTGATGGTGGCGGCAGAGTGCGCCTCATTGAAGTTGGAAGGCAATACGCTGGCAACCCCCTCCACTTGTCTGAGCCCAGACGGCAACCCTTGAATCGTGTCGAAATCATTCCCACCATCAATACGGACGGCCACAAGGATCGGGCCATTGAAGCCGGGTCCGAAGCCTTCAGATAGCAGGTCATAGGCGCGCCGGGACGTAGTCGAGACCGGGTTGTTGCCCGCGTCGGCGACGCCCACATCCATTCGAAGCGCCGGTATTGCCAGCAAGAGAAGGACGCCCAGGGAAACAGCCACACCTGGGAGCGGGGCGCGCTGAATGAGGCGGCTCAGCCGATAGCCGAAGCCGGTCTCACTTTCGTCAGGGGCGGCTGCCAGCAGCGGGATCCGCCAGCGATCTATCCACATACAGGCGAGCTTGAGGATCGCGGGGAGCACTAAGACAGCCACCACGACGGACAGAGCTACCACCAGCGCCGCCCCCGTCGCCATGTACGCCAACACGGGAACGCCAACCGCCCAGAGACCCAGGAGGGCAATTACGACGATTGACCCGGCGAACACGACTGAGCGCCCTGCTGTCGCCGATGCTCTGACAATGGCGTCTTCAACAGCTAGGTTTCGGGCAATTCCCTCGCGGTATCGCGTCATGACCAGTAGTGCGTAGTCAATACCGACGCCGATGCCAATCATCGTCGCAAATTCAGTCGTGAAATCCGGGATATCGAGGAAGGAGGCTCCCACGCCCAACAGTAGGATGCCAGATGCGACAGCAGGGAGCGCCACAGCAATTGGAAGGCCCATTGCCACTAGAGAGCCGAAGGCGACGAGCAGAATGACGACCGCAGAGGCGAGACCGATCAGTTCAGAGCTACCTAGACCAAATTCCGCCTCCGCCGCCTCTTCACCTACCGGGCCCCCGAGTTCGACTTGGAACTCTGGAGACGAGTACTCCTTTCGCAGGTCGGCGAGGGCGTCGAGGCTGGATCGCTCCAAACCGTGGGCCTCGTCTGAATATAGGACTTCGATCCATGCAATCTGGCCGTCAGGAGAGATCGCCTCGGACTGTTCGTAGGGTGACGAGACACCCGCGACCTCGGGGAGTTGCGCAAGGTCTTCAAGGAGTGACCCGACATGTGAGCGCACCTCCGGATTCTGGAGGCCGTCCCGGGCGTGCAGTACTACCGTCGCGGGATCGCCGGCTGTCTCGGGAAAGCGCTCCTCCAGCAGGTCGACGAGGCGCTGCGACTCGGTGCCAGGGACTCTGAAGCTCGTAGCGTAGCGACCCCCGCCCACGACGTAGAGTGCAACGAATCCGGCAAGAACGACCAGCGCTCCTGCGAGGACGTACCAGGGATGACCAGAGGCGAACCGTGGCCAGCGGTTGAAGAAAAAGGAGCCCTTCTTCGGCATGAGCAGCCACCTCCTTGACACCCGACGAAGAAGCTGCGTAAGATAGGAACCGGAGTTCCGATTCTGTATTATGAACCGGAGTTCCGATTCTGTCAAGACGTTGTAGATGCTATCGTTACTTCGATGACTGGGCCAACGCAGAGGAGCCGCAAGGCGGCGAGGTCAGACGCCCTGGCGAATCGACGGCGCATCCTTGAAGCTGCCCGCGCGTTGTTCGCCCGCAGGGGTCTCGATGCCGAGATTCGAGAGATCTCGGAGCGGGCTGGCGTGGGCATCGGCACGCTGTACCGTCACTTCGAGAGCCGGGAGGGGCTGCTGTCAACGCTCGTGCACGAGGCCCAGCAGGAGTTGTTGCGGCGGATGCAGCCCGTGGCGGAGGTGGAAGACCCAGGAGCTGCCCTCAGGGCGCTGATTCACGCTGGAGCAGAGTTCTGTGAGCAGTTTGGCGCTCTCACCGAGGTCATGCTTACCGATCTGGACAAGTTCCACCCAGGCGGGCACGACGAATACCACGCTGGTCACCCCGACTGGTTCGTCGGATTCAGGGAGCTCGTTGCAGACCTGCTGCGGCGCGGGATACGCAAGGGGGTCTTCCGGTCCGACCTTGATGTCGGTGTCGCTGTGGCAACAGTGGAGTCGATCTTCGAATCCGGCATGCTGCTGGAACTCGCTGCCGAGCGATCCTACCCTCAGGCAGCGGACGCAGTCGCGGATTTCTTGCTGAATGCGATCGAGGAGCCTATGCGCAGCGAGGGCACGTAGCAGATGCCGGCCGTGTTTAGGGGCCCACATCCTCTCTAGCGCATTGGGTCCACTTGACCTTCCCCAGCAAGTCAGATGGCTTGACAGGCCGTCAACGGAGGGTACACTTCAATCAGATGCTCGGCACTGGTCTAGTCAGATGGCCGAAATGGGCATCAGGTGTCCCGTTTGGCACCGAGAGGTGCCTTGCCCGAATCTGAGAGTGGGGTAGACGGGCCGTAGAGCCGGCCCTTCTGATTCCCAAGCAGAGGGCCGTGGGTTCGATCCCCATCGCCCGCTCCAGATAGGATTTTCCCCTCAAAGAGGCCTCCGAAACGGCGGCATTTTTCGAAGTCAGAGGGCCACTCCCTATCTAACGATCATTCCACAACCCGAATTCAGATACAGCCGAAGGCCATTAGCTCGATAGGCAGATGGCCCTATGGCACTAAGGTTCTGCAGCCCGAGGCAATCTCTCTAATCGCTGACGCTGGCGTCTTGGCGCTTGGTAGCTGACGTCCCATTGTTGTCGCTGCCCGCTCTCTACTTCCAGAGCCGAAGCGTGTACATCCAGTTGCGCCCAAAGGGCCGCCGCGTGGGCGAGGCCGACCTCATAGTCGTCTGGGAGACGGCCGTATCACCGGACACCCCGCGTTAAGGAACTCTAATCGTTCTCCAACGCCGCCTTAATGGCAACCGCGTAGGCTGGAAGCGGCAACGGCGGCCAGATGGACGTCGGAGTGGCCAGACAACACGGTGACTGACCGATGGCACCTGGAGAGGTAAATTTCCGTGCAGACTGCTGCCCAAATGCCCAAGAGCGGTGGGAGGGAGCGGGTGTTGGAGCTGGCAGTTGACGAGCGCTTGCCGCAGGCACCTCCCGTCGGGGGCCAATTCCGGGAAAGGTTTGAGAGGAAGTTCTTCATCGTGCCCAGGAACATCGGCTTCGCATACGCCCTGCTGCGGCACACGTGCCGGCTCGACGGCGAATACCCCGAAGAGGAGATCAACAGCCTCTACTTCGATACCCCCGACCTTGACCAGCACGAGAGGTCGGAAGAGGGAGACTTCAAGAAGGATAAGGTGCGCATTCGCTGGTATCGTGACGGCGTATCCCTCCCACAGATGGTCCCAGTGTTTCTGGAACTCAAGTCAAGGCGGGGATTTGCCGGCAGCAAGCGGCGCGAGAGATTCACGGTACCGGCGGAAGCGCTTGGATTGGATCGCTTACGCGCAGGAGTCGTGAGCAAGACGACCCTCCTCGACACGATGGCCAGATTCGGCCACTTCCCGGGAAGACCTCTCCGGCCAACCATGCTCGTGTCCTACAGGCGGCACCGATTCACTGAAATCCTGACCGGCGACCGTGTGTGTTTGGATCGCAGCATCCGCTCCACCCTTGTCGCTCGGGGCCTGGGCCACGGAGAGCGGGAGCTGCGACTGCAAGGCGCGGTGATTGAGATAAAGGGATCGGGCATGGACCTGCCGCGGACTCTCAGGCGCCTGGAGTTACTGGATGCGGACTGGAGCAGGTTCTCGAAGTACAGCTATTGCATCAACTCGCATTTCGAGGATCTGGGCACCGTAGGCCGGTTGTGGC
>DAOUMF010000183.1:0-7745 GCA_034411955.1 Dehalococcoidia bacterium | reverse complement strand
GCTCAGACCAACCTGACGAACGACTCAGCCGATGATTACTATCCGGCTTGGTCGCCTGATGGCTCCCGCTTAGCCTTCCACTCCAGCCGCGGCGGCGGCGGTCTGTACGTGATGAGGGCCGACGGTTCAGAGCTGACCAGGCTCGCCGACGTGACGACGAGTGATAGGGCGCCCGACTGGTCGCCCGACAGCAGGCAGATCGCCTTCGTTTCCGAGGGCGAAATCGAAGTGGCGAACGCGGACGGCTCAGGGTTGACCAAGCTCACCGACGATCCGCACGATGATCGCTTCCCCGCTTGGTCGCCGGACGGCGAACGCATCGCCTTCGGCTCTGAGCGAAGTGGCAATGTGGAGATACACGTGATGAACGCAGACGGCAGCGACCTGGCTCAGCTAACTACCGGTGGCGGGGTACTCCCTCGCTGGTCACCCGACGGCACGCACATCATCTTCGTCTCCGACCGTGATGACAACTTCGAGATCTACGTCATGAGCGCGGACGGCTCAGATGTCAAGCGCCTTACGGATGACCCGGCTGAGGACGTACTCCCCATCTGGGCGCCGACGCGAGGCCCCGAGTGAGACGCCTCACGCGGCACAACGGGGCTCTTGTCCTGTCCCTGTTGGCCGGGCTCGCCGTCCTGGCCCTGGCCTGCGATGGGGAGGGGGTTGAGCAGGCACCCTCGTCTCCGACTCCCGCGCCTACAGAGACAGCCGTGTCCACGCCCACGCAGGGCCCGACGGCTACAGCCGTTTCCTCTCCCACGCCTGCCTCAGGCGTATCACCCACACCAGAGGCAAGCGAAACGCCCATCAGCGCCACCCTCCCCGACGACCCCGTTGCCTTCTTTGAGGAGCTACAGAGTCAGGCGTTGGAGCGGGAGGTCTGTGACGAATACGACTTTGACAACGGGCTCCTGTCTTGCGGTGAGCGCGGCAGCTACGCCCTCTCCCCTGATCCACAGGGCGAGGACGTGATGTGCGAACTCCTCCTTGTGGAAGGCGACCCGGTGGCCATCGCCTGCACAGATCAGAGCAGTCTGCAATCCGTTCAGTACGAAGTGACGGAGTGACGGTGCTGCTGGGCATCCATCTCCGTCAAGACCGGGGCCGCGTGTCCCCAGGCGAGGGGGTGAGGTTCCCATGTGGGTGCAGGCCGACCGTCTTTCCCCGCCCGGCGTTGCCCCGCCAGCGGAGCGCTGCTACACTACAGCAGACCCCAAGGCTATTGGAGGGCGTCCACTAGTGACCTTGTTCGAACGCAGGGGCGTTTGGTTTCTTGCCCTGATTGCCATCGTCGCCGCTGCCGCCATGGCCTGCGGAGACGGCAACAAGGCGTCTCCTGAGCCCACGCCAACGGCCACCGGTGGCCCTCTGTCCACCACGACTCCGGGCGCCACCTCGGGCAGCGAGCTGCCGGAGGGCATCCTCCAGGACTTCCCGGTCTACCCTGGCGCTGAGCTGGTGGAAAGTGAGATCGAGGAGGCCAAGGTAACCGCGGTCCTGGACACTGGCGATTCCCGCGAGGACGTGGCCAGGTTCTATGAGGAAGCGCTGGCTGAAGCTCCGTGGGACCTGCAGACTGTCGTCGATGCGGACGAGGAGACGACTCTGGTCCTCTTCAGCGGTCGAGACAATCCTGATATCAACGGTACCGCTGCCATCACGGTTCCGCCTGACGGCGACGGGACGGAAATCATCGTTGAGATCATCCTGGCGAGCGGTGTCACCCTTACGCCAACGCCCGTGGAGGGATGATCGTGTGTCGGGAGGGCTGACACCGGGCGCGAGAGCCTAGGGAGCGGGCTGGCAGGACTGGAACACGAACGGCGCCACGGCGTCCAGGTCCTGCACATCGATCACGTCATCGACGAAGAGATTGAACCGCCCGTTGCCGTCGACGTCGCCGTCGAGAGCGCGGATGAGGGCGGCGACAGCGGCGCTATCGTTGGCTTCGACCATGACGCGGGCCTTCCTCTCCTCGATGGCGAAGCGCTGCCTTTTCGCTTCAGCCGCGGCGAATGGGGAGCCGCCGGCGGCGAAGGCTCTAGCTCTTGGCCGTCGTCCGGTGGGCGCGCGGAATCAGTCCCCCGCAGTTGAGACGGTCAAGACTGAGGTTGTGTATCCGCGCTGAAGGTTTGGGCCGGGTTCGGGTAGCGACGCTGGGCAGGTAGGGGTGTTGAGAGGCAGCCACTCAACTTTCGACTGCGTAGTAGAGGAGTTGGGAAGGCTCGTGGGTGATGCAGGTAATGGCCACGGGCCGGTTCTCCACCGAAAGGACGCTGCAGACGATCGCCTCACCGGCGGGGGGAGGATTGGGGCCATATCGGCCGAAACTGCCGCAATCGATCTGGCCCAGGTCTTCTCTGTAGGTGCAGGCTTCCTGGATAACCGTCTCATCCACGAACTGGGCGAGAAATTCCCTAACGTTGGCCGGCGTGGTAACGGGGGTGACGCCTGCGGCGGGAGTGAACTGACTGGGGACGCCTGCATTGCCGCAGGCGAGGGCGAGGAGAGCGGGAAGAAGGACCGAAGCTAGGAGGGCGAACTGTCTGGCCATGCCGGTGCGCCTGTCGAGCCTGCCGGTCGCCTACTTGAAGGCCAGCAGCTCGATGTCGAACGTCACCTCCGCGTTTGGTGGTACCATGGGCGGCCATCCCTCTTCGCCGTAGGCCAATTCCGGCGGTATGATGAGTCGTCGCTTTCCGTGTACCCTCATGCCCAGCACTCCTTCGTCCCAGCCTTTTATTACGCGCCCGGCGCCGATGATAAACTCGAACGGCTCCCCTCTGTCCAGCGAACTGTCGAACTTGGTACCATCGCTGAGCCAGCCGGTGTAGCTAACAGCGACGCCGTCCCCCGGCTCCGGAGTGGGTCCGGCCCCCACTTCAATGTCGATAATGCCCAGCCCCGTCTCGGTAAATATGAGCTCGCCTGGCACGGGCGGCGGCCCGGACTCGCCGTCGAGGACGAATGTCGAGAGCAGCCATAGCGTGGCCACCACCAGCGCCACCATCAGCGCCACCGCCGCGGCCACGGCCGGGCCGACCCGCGTCAAGAGCCATATCAGGCTACCGCGCTCCCGCGCTCGGCGGCGTTGCGCCCGACGTTCTCGACCGCTCACCCGCCTGCGCATCCTTGATTCGATCCTTCTCATCAAGGGTTCCTCAAATTCTTTCTTACCACAGCCTTCGCCCGTGTTCCAGGCATTGGCATGAAGGGCGGGCCTGTTCCAGTGCTGTCAGTCAGCGCAGATACCAGCGGCGCCTCCACCGTCGGATTCGGGAGTTCTGACGAGGCCGCTAGCCCTTGAACACGGTAACCGGGTCTATGTGAGCCAGGCGGCGCACGGGAATGAAGGCGGCTAAGAGGGCCATGAGCAGAGTGGCCCCGATGATGCCCAGAATGTCCTGCCAGCGAATGAAGACGACGAATTGCGGCACAAGGTCCTGGGTGAAGGGCGCAACCACAAGGGTCGCTCCGAGGCCTAGCGAGAAGCCCAAGGCGGTCGTCACGAGGCTCTGCTCGAAGACGACGCGGTACAAATAGCGGTTCGTGAATCCCTCCGCTTTGAGTATCCCATATTCCCGCGACTTCTCCACGGTGGCTGAATAGATGGTTAGACCGGCTACGGACAGGCCCACGATGAAGGCCAGTATGAGGACGACGACGAGCATGGGCAAGATGTTGCCTAGGATGCGCTGCCGCGTCTCGTCGGCGAATTCCTCACCGGTGAAGAAGACTACCCCTGGCGCGGCCGTCTGCAGCCGCTGTGCCAGCGCCTCCGTCTGAGTGGGATCGTCAAGGGTGAGGAGGAAGAAGGTGCGCTGGGTTTCGGGGTTCAGCCTCAGAAAGTCCGCCGCAGTATCTAGGGTGACGAAGGCGACTTGCGTGAACACGAAGTCGCCCCCGGAGGACTTGCCCACCACCGTCAGAGACTCGGCGCCGCGGACGAGACGGTCGCCGATGTCCACGCCGTGGCGGTCACTAGTCGCCTTGTCGATGACGACCTCGCCGGGTCCCGGAGGGCTTTTCCCTTCTTCCACTGCCAGCGGTCCACCGAGACCGATTTCCGGATCATAACCGACAAGCTGGATGTCAAAGGAGTTGTTGGGGTCATCGCCCGCCTTAGTCAGCTCCAGTGGCCTCACGATAAGGGGGCTCACCGTGTCGACCTCCGGCAGGAATTCGAGTTGTTCGCCGACGCTGCCCGGCAGGATGGACGCCGCCATGACGAAGTCCGTGGCACCCTCGCTGGCCACCCACAGGTCGGCCGGCACCGCCTCTACATATTCGCCCACCTTCTCGTCCCAGCCACGGTAGAGAGAGAGGAGGATGCTGATCAGGAATACGGAGAGGGCGACGCCGCCGACGGAGATCGCCAAGCGGGTCCACTCGTGGAACAGGTTCTTACGGGCAATAAGCAGCATTAGGGAACCGTGCTGGCGGACTGTAGTCTACTCGTTCGGCCAATTTGCTGGCAAGAGAGAGGGCGAAGGCCACGGGGCATCCCGGCGCCGGCTGGATCGCGGCATCCGTGGTTGCAGAGGCGTCGCCAGTGAATGGGCACCCAGGCCCGGTTGGCACACTTGACAGCCACTGTTGCAGGTGCCCAGAATCGACAAGACCTGATGCGGAGATTGGGGGTAGGGACTCGACAGCTTCTGAGCGGGTCGAAGGCGGCGCTCTGCGTTCCCGCGCTTTCAGCCGCCTTGTGGCCTCGGCCGGACCCGGTTCCGCTGCCTGCAAGCGAGCCGACTGATCCAGATCTACCACGTCCGCTGCACGGATGGGGCGTCACCATCTTCAGACTGCTCTGGCTCATCGCCTTCGCCGTAGTGGCTCTCCTCGCCTCCGCCTGCGCTGCTGGGGAAGGCGCCTCGGTGACGAGACCGTTCCCGGTCCCGGTAGACGAGGGAGCGGAGGCGACGGCGCCGCCGCCCGTTGCCGCCGCTGAGATCGCTTTCGTCTCGCTCCGTAACGGCAAGGCGGAGATCCACGCGATCAACGCCGATGGGACCGGTCTTGTCAATCTCTCCAACAGATCCGCCCCCGATAATAGCTATCCTGCATGGTCGCCTGACGGCACCCGCATCGCCTTCGTCTCCGCCCGCGACGGCAACGCTGAGATATACGTGATGAGCGCCCACGGGTTCGGGGTCACGCGCGTCACGAACGACCCAGCACTGGATGGCTTCCCGTCTTGGTCACCAGATGGCTCACGTATCGCATTCGCGTCTGGACGACGCGGCAATAGCGACGTGTACGTTATGAACGCCGATGGCTCCGGCGTGAGTCGCCTCACGGATCACCCGGGGCCCGACGACTTCCCTGCCTGGTCGCCCGATGGCGCGCGCATCGCCTTCGAGTCCGCCCGCGACGGCAACTTCGAGATCTACGTCATGAACGCCGATGGCTCCAGCGTCACCCGCCTCACGGACGACCCCGCCGTCGACTTCGCGCCTGCCTGGTCACCGGATGGCACCCGCATCGCCTTCTCGTCCAACCGCGAGGGCAACAGTGATATCTACGCGATGGATCCCGACGGCTCCGGCCTCAGCCGCCTCACCAGCGACCCCGGCGACGATGGCGAGCCCGCCTGGTCGCCCGATGGCACCCGCATCGCCTTCTACTCGGATCGCGACGGCCACCGGGGGATATACGTCATGAACGCCGATGGCTCCGGGGTTACAGGGCTGACCGGCGGCCGCGCCGTGGACTTCGCTCCCTCCTGGTCGCCCGACGGCACCCGCATCGCCTTTTGCTCCGACCGTAGTGGCGATGGCGAGATCTACGTCATGAATGCCGACGGCTCTCGCCTCACCCGGATCACCAACGACCCCGCCAGCGACGGGCTGCCTGCCTGGTCGCCCGACGGGTCCCGGATCGCCTTCTTCTCTAGTCGTGACTTTAGCTCCGGGATTTTCGTCATGGACGCTGACGGCTCTGACCGCACACGCGTTGTAGGTAGCCCTGCGTCCGACCTGGTTCCCTCTTGGTCGCCCGATGGTACGCGCATCGCCTACGCGTCCGGGCGCCAGACGAACAGCGAGATATACCTTGTGAACGAAAACGGCTCCGGCCTCACCCGGCTGACTAATAACCCCGGTCGTGACGTTGGCCCCGTCTGGTCGCCCGACGGCACCCGCATCGCCTTCGTCTCCGACCGCGACGGCGACCTCGAGATATACGCCATGAACGTGGACGGCTCCGGCCTCACCCGGCTGACTAGTGATCCCGGTCTTGACATTGGCCCCGCTTGGTCGCCCGATGGCACCCGCATCGTTTTCGTCTCCAGTAGGGATGGCAACGACGGGATATACGTCATGAACGCCGACGGGTCCGGCCTCAGTCGCCTTGCGAGCGACAGCGCCCGTGACGTCAGCCCTACCTGGTCGCCTGACGGCACTCGCATCGCCTTCGTCTCCAACCGCGACGGCAACGAAGAGATATATGTTATGGACGCGGATGGCACTGGTCTCACCCGTCTCACCGACCACCCCGCTGTCGACAGGGACCCCGCCTGGTCGCCGTCGCCGTAAGGGCGTGCCCTGAGGGTAGACGCTGGTTGGAGCAAGGATTAGAGGCCGAGCCATGGGTGGGGCCGTGCTCAGAGCAGGGTTGCCAACGTCTTCCCTGAGCACGGCGGAGGACGATGGCTTGGATACCTTCAGCGCTTCTGTCCCTGGGACCCTGAGCGCGGCCAGCGTCGATGGCCCGGGTCGAGCCTGAAAGACGAGTCATCCTGTAGATGTCCGCGGCTCGCGGGTCGTCAGCACTGACGCGGGTGGTCCGACAGGTACGCCTCAGATGGGGAAGTAGGACGGCCTAGTAGGGGAACTTCAGGACTCGGGCCGCAGGCGGCCATCTTCCAGCCAGAAAGCGCGGTCGGCGACGTCCCGGATACGGTGGTCGTGGGAGACGATGACGACTGCCTTGTTCATCTCGAGGGCCTTCTGACGCAGCAGGTGCGCCACCTCCTGGCCGCGTTTGGCGTCTAGGTTGGCAGTGGGCTCGTCGGCCAGCATCAGGGCGGGCTCCTTGGCGAGGGCGCGGGCGATGGCCACCCGCTGCTTCTCGCCGTCGCTCAGGTGCCTGGGCAGGGCGTTCAGGCGGCGGCCCAGGCCGAGCGTCTCCAGGATCTGCTTTGCCCGATCCTGGGGCATCGCTCCGTTCGGCACGACCTCTGCGGTTACCAGTCGCACGTTCTCCAGCGCCGTCAAGGCTTCCAGCAGGTTGAAACTCTGGTAGACGAAGCCCACCTTCTCGCGGCGGATCGAGGATAGACGGCGCTCGTCTATCGCAGTGATGTCCGTGTCGCAGACCCGCACCGTGCCGCGGGACGGCCTGAGCAGGGCGCCGGCTATGGTGAGGAGAGTGGTCTTGCCGGAACCGGAGGGGCCCATGACGATGACGACCTCCCCGGCGCAGGCTTGGAGGCTGACGCGCTCGAGGGCGGTCACGGCTGTGTACCCGGAGCCGTACACCTTCGTGACCTCTTCCATGCTGAGGATCACTTGCGGTGCCGCCACGTCCGCTAGCCCTCGAACACGATGATCGGGTTTATCTGGGCTCGGCCTCGAGTACGGATGAGGGCGATGATGCCGGGGGAGGGGGAGAGAAGGGTGCCGGTCGAGAACGCGGTGAGAGCGAGGCCGCCGACGAGGATGGCGGGGCGTGTCTGCCTGCCAAGAAGACTGTTTCGGGTGACGACCAGCATTGGGCACCTGCGCGCATTGTAGTTT
>DAOUMF010000182.1:0-4258 GCA_034411955.1 Dehalococcoidia bacterium | reverse complement strand
ATGCCGTTCGGCTTGATATGGACTTTGCTGCCGGCAGGGATGGCCCCGGCGACGCCGCCGTACGGCGCAAAGACGGCGTCGAACGCGGCGGGCAAACCGGCGGTGGTGTCGGCGATGGTCACTGTTGGTCGCATAGCAGATGCCTCCCGAGCTGGGTCACCCGCGCTGTCCGAGCTGCTCCTCAGACGGCGTGCTCCGTCCGAGCGATTAGCTCGTCCTGGACGACGCGGTTGAGGTCGGTGAACAGGGCGCTGTAGCCCGCCACTCGTACGACCAGCCCTCGATATGCCTCCGGGTTCTGCTGGGCGTCGATCAGCGTCGCCCGGTCCACCAGGTTCCACTGTAGCTCCTGCCCGCCGAGGCCGAAATACGCCTCCAGCAGGCCGCCCAACACGTCGGTAGCGTGCTCTCGCGCCGACGCGCCCAGGCTGAGCATCTGGATCAGCGCCAGGCCGTTGGACACCAGCGTATGATCGAGCTTGGCGGCCGACTTGAGGGCGGCCGTAGGGCCGCTGCCGTCCCGCCCGTGCGCCGGGCTGATCCCTTGCGAGAGCGGGGCGCCCGCGTGGCGTCCGTCGGGGGTGGCGCCGACCATCAGCCCGAACGCTACGTGCGTCGTCACGCTGTACAGCCCGGGTGAATACGAGCCGTCGCGGGAGTTCCGATGCTTCTCGACGGCGCGACAGTACACCTCCGCCGCCGTGCGAGCGAACCGGTCGGCGTCATCATCATCATTGCCGTACTTGGGCGCCTTGCTCAGGAGCATCTGTCGCAGCGCCTCTCGCCCTTCGAAGTCCGCGTCGAGGGCGGCCAGTAGCTCCTCCATCGTGATACGCTTCTCGCCGAACACCAGCCGATCGATCGCGGCCAGGCTGTCGGCGACGGTGGCCACGCCCACGCCCTGGACGCCGGTGAAGTTGTAATGCGCGCCGCCTGCCGTCAGGTCGAGGCCCTGCTCCAGACAGTCATCGGTGAGCGATGAGGCCAACGGCACCGGCCGTCGCTCGGCGTGGGCCTGCGCCAGCCCCTCCAGCCCTTCCACCATCTGGCCCGCGAGGTATTTGACCTGTGCCCGGAACGCTTCCATTACCTCCTCGATGCGTGCGAAGCGCCGCGGGTCTCCGCTGGGCGGGCCGAGCTGATCGGAGAACAGCCGCCCGCGACCGTTGTTGAGCGCCAGCTCCAGGCACAGCGGCAGGTTGAACAGCGCTGCGTCGGAGGACGTGAAGCTCTTGCCCGGCACGGCCTGCTCAACGCAACCGACGATCCCGTAGTCGCGCGCGTCTTGCAGGAGGACGCCGCGATTGGTCAGCGAGGCGGTAATGCCCTCGTCCCCGAATAGCTGGAGGTTCCCGATGCCGTCGGCCACAGCCTGGACGATGACGTCGCGGAACTCCCGCGGGGCCTCCTTGTGCAGGCGAACGCCGAAGTTGGGCTGCGGCGTCCGCACTCTCTGCATGGCTTCCAGCATCAGGTACGAGAGCTCGTTGGTGGCGTCGTTGCCGTCGCTGTCCACGCCGCCGATCACGGTGTTGGCGAAGTTGCTCAGCCCAGAGAAGGCGAGCGTCACGTCGGCGTCGAACAGGGGAATGGAGTGACTGAGCTTGATGTAGAAGCAGGCCAGCAACTCCAGGGCGCTCTCCCGCGAGAGCCGCCCGGCCTCCATGTCGGCGCTGAATGGCGGGTAGAGGAACTGATCCATCCGGCCCAACGAGATGGCCGACTCCCACGATTCGATCTGGGTGGCGTAGTGCATGAACAGGACGGACTGGAGCGCCTCCTGGAACGTCCGTGGAGGCTGCGCGGGGACGCGGCGACACCCCTCGGCGATGGCGAGGAGCTCGTCGCGGCGGGAATCGGTCGCCGAGTCGGCCTGCCGCTGAGCCTCGTCCGCGTACCGGTCGGCCCAGGCGATGACAGCGCGCCCGGCGATCTCCGCGGCCTCGTAGAAATCGCGCCGCGCCCTGTCTGTTGCCGCGCGCCGCTTCTCGCCTGCCTCTTCGGCGACCGCCAGCAGCCCCCGTTCCAGCACGCGCTGGTGGTTGACCAGCATGTGCCCGATGCCGCCGATCTCGGTGAGGATGAACGGCGCCACCTTCTCGAAGGCGGCGGTCACCTCGGGCGACCAGAGCTCCCGCGCCCGCTCCTCGATCGTCCTGCCGCGCCAGTAGGGGAGGATGCCCTCCACCAGCTCGCGCTCGTCGTCCGGGTCGACGGCGAAGGCGTTGCAGTCGCGGCGGGCGAGGTTCGGCAGTTCGCCCAGGATGCGCGCGCCGACGCCCTCCGGGTAGATTCCCGCGCCCAGCGGCTTGCCGGTGACGTTGGCCACCAGCAGTTCGTCCGGCTCGATGCGCACGCTGATGCGGCCCAGGATGTGCTGTAAGGCGCGGGCCTGGCGCAGGACGGCGGGCTGCCCTTCCGTCTGGCGGTACGATTCGGTGAGGTAGCGGGCGCGCTCCACGCAGACTTCCTTCTGCCCGCGCAGGAACCGCTCACGTAGACGGTCGACCCTGTTCCCGACGGACACCGCCGCCATCGCTTCGGCTGCCTGCGGAGCCGGGGCCTCCCTTTCGTCGACCGGCAGCCCGGCGGCGGCGCAGTGCTCGCGGTATATCCGGATCGCCTGCGGCAGCGTCCAGGCGGTCTTCATAAGGAGGGCGGCGTTGCCGTTGGTCTTGATCCTGCGATCGGCGACCGCGGAGAAGACGTTGAGCTGGCCGGTGTAGATGTCGTGGAAGCTGTCGGCGGTGAGGGTCAGGGTGAGGTGGGGCTCCTCGGCGGCGACGCCGGGCGTGACGCGCATCTCGCGGCCGCCGCGGGTGTCGATGGTGACGGCGATGTCCGGCTGCTGGATTCGCACCTGGACGAGGGCGTCCAGCCCCAGCCAGGTGGCGAAGATGTCCTCGCAGCCCCGCAGTCGCTCGAAGTAGCCCAGGGCGAACCGCTCCGCCTGCTTGGGGTCTCGGAAGGGAAAGGGCACCGTCCAGCTCCTCGTATGGCGGCCCGTCCCCTCAATTCTATCGCCCATAGCGCGCCGGGGCCACTGGGGGCTGTGCGCGGGGAAGGTGCGGTGGGCAGGGCTGATAACCTGAACGACCTCGCAGGCGTTCAACAGTACGGTGCAGCAGTTGCACCTACCCTCCCCAGGGTAGCCCCTCGACGTGGCCGTTGGCGGCAACCACGAATATCCACGCCGGGGGGTTCTTCTTTGTCTTGCCGTTGACAGCCGCCCGGCCCAGCCGCTTGACACTCGTTCCCGCGGGTGCTAGTCAACGCATAGCGGCGGGCAACGACCGGAGGGAGAAGACATGCGCGAGAACGGCGTGAAGAAGCTCTGGCGGGAGGATCGGCCGGCCTTCGGGGCGTGGCTCTCGATCCCCAGCGCCTTTGCGGCGGAGGTGATGGCCCACCAGAACGTGGACTGGCTCTGCATCGACACCCAGCACGGGCCCATCGACTACCAGGTGGCCCTGGCCATGCTCCAGGCCATCTCCACCACCGAGACGACCCCCTTCGCGCGCGTCCCCTGGAACGAGCCGGGGATCATTGGCAAGATGCTGGACGCGGGGGCCTACGGGGTCATCGTGCCCATGGTGAACAGCCGCGCGGAGGCGGAGGCCGCGGTGGCCGCCTGCCGCTATCCTCCCCGGGGCATCCGCAGCTTCGGCCCCACCCGCGCCGTCTACTACGCTGGCTTCGACTACTTCGTCCACGCCAACAAGGAGGTCTGCTGCATCCCGCAGATAGAAACGACCACCGCCGTCGACAACCTGGACGAGATTCTCAGCGTGGAGGGCGTCGACGCGGTCTACATCGGGCCGATGGACCTGAGCATCTCGCTTGGCCTGCCCCCGCAGATGGATAGCGATGTGCCGGCCTATGCGGAGGCACGCCAGCGCATCCTGGAGGCGTGTCAGCGGCACAACGTTGCGGCTGGCATCCACGCCAGCGTCTCGAGTGCCCCCAAGCGCGCCGCCGAGGGGTTTCGGATGGTGCTGGCCACCTCTGATCTGGGGGCCCTGATCCGGGCGGCCGCCGAGGATGTGCGCAGCGTCCGCCAGACCGAGGCCGCTGGTCCCAGCGGCCCCACGTACTAGCAGTTTCGCGCCCGCAGACGGCCGAAGGAGGGTTCATCGTGACCGAAGAGCAGCGATTCTCGCACGCCAGCCTGAGCGATTTCGTGGCCCATGCGTTTGAGCGAATGGATGTGCCGCCCGAGGATGCCCGCATCACGGCGAAGGTCCTGGTGGAGGCCGAC
>DAOUMF010000181.1:0-11496 GCA_034411955.1 Dehalococcoidia bacterium | reverse complement strand
CTTTCCCGAGGACCATCCGCTCTACGGCTGGCACGCGGGCTCCAAGGGGACCACCTGCGGCAACTACCTGGCCCGCAGCGCCGCCGTGCTGCTGGCGGTGGGCTGTCGCTTCGCCGACGAGACCGCGTCGTCCTTCCGCCACGGCATCAGCTTCGCTATCCCTCCCACGAAGCTTATCCAGGCCGACATCGACCCCGGCGAGATCGGCAAGAACTACCCTACGTCGGTGGCCCTCGTGGGCGACGCCCGCAGCGTGCTCCAGCAGCTCGTCGCCGAGGTGCGCGAGCGGACGCCCGAGCGAGAGTACACCGGCACCCCGTACTTCGAGGACGTCCAGCGGGCGAAGGAGGAGTGGTTGCGGGAGCTGAGCCCCTTCCGCGACTCCGACCGGGTGCCGGTCACCATCTCTCGCTTCATCAGGGAGCTGCGGGCCGCTCTGGAGCGAGACGCCATCGTGGTCACGTCCGCTGGCCACGCGCAGGCGCAGGTGCTCCAGGAGTTCGCCTTCTACGAGCCGCGCAGCAACGTCACCTCTGCCGGCTTCTCGACGATGGGCTTCACCCTGCCCGCCGCCATCGGGGCCAAGCTGGCCGCGCCCCATCGCCAGGTCGTTGGCGTGGTGGGCGACGGCGACTTCATGATGACCATGCAGGAGCTGGCGACAGCGGTCCAGTACAACGTGCCCGTCGTCATGGCCGTGCTCAACAACTTCGGCTGGCAGTCCATCCGCGACCTTCAGATCTCCGCCTTCGGCCCGGAGCGAGTGCTGGCCACCGAGTTCCTGCGCGAGGGCGAGCCCTACAGCCCCGACTTCTGCGATATCGGCCTCGCCTTCGGCTGCCATGCCGAGCGCATTCAGGCGGCCGAGGAGGTCGGCCCGGCCCTCGCCCGCGCCTTCCAGTCGGGTCGCCCCAGCCTGATCGAGGTGCTGGTGAACCGCGAGCACCCGTACTCCGGCGGCCTGGTCACCGGCTGGTGGGACGTGCCGGTCCCCGCCTACCTGAAGGAGCGGCGGGCGACCTACGAGCGGGAGCGAGGCGAGGAGAGGCTGCTCTGACCGAGGAACGGCCGAGGGGAGGCAGCAGAGGGCTCCTGGAGGGCCTTACGGGGGCCTATCCCCGTGCCCTCTACCGGGCGATGGGCTTCCGCGATGAGGACTTCGGGAAGCCCGCCGTCGCTATCGTCAACTCCTGGACGGAGACCACGCCGGGCCACTATCACCTGCGCGAGCTGGCGGCGGCGGCCAAGGAGGGGGTGCGGGAGGCCGGCGGCATGCCCGTCGAGTTCAACACCGTCGCTCCCTGCGACGGCATCGCCCAGGGGCCCGGCATGCACTACGTCCTCCCTCTGCGGGACGTCATCGCCGCCTCCGTCGAGCTGATGATCGAGGCCCACCGCTTCGACGCGGCCCTCTTCCTCGGCACCTGCGACAAGATCGTGCCCGCCATGCTGATGGCCGCCGCCCGGGTGGACCTGCCCAGCGTCTTCCTCACCGGCGGACCCATGCTCCCGTGGTACAGCGAGGGAAGAGCCGTCATCCTCAGCGACGTGAAGGAGGGGATGGGCGCCGTCAAGGCTGGCAGGCTGACCGAGGAGGAGTTCCACGCGCTGGAGTGCAACGCCTGCGGCGGGCCCGGAGCCTGCGCTTTCATGGGCACGGCCAACACTATGAACTGCCTCGTGGAGGCGATGGGCCTCTCGCTGCCCGGCTGCGCCACCCTGCCCGCGGTGGCCCCCGAGCGGCCGGAGCTGGCCCGCGCCAGCGGCCGCCGCGCGGTCGAGCTGTGGCAAGAGGGGCTGCGGTTCCGCGAGATCGCCGGCCGCGGGTCGCTGGAGAACGCCATACGCGTGCTCCAGGCCGTGGGCGGCTCCACGAACGCCGTGCTCCACCTCCTGGCGCTGTCCTCGGGGCTGGGCGTCGATCTGACGCTGAAGACGTTCGACGAGATCGGACGGGAGACGCCGCTGCTTGGCGTTTTCAAGCCGGCCTCGCCCCTCACCGTGGTCGACCTGCACGAGGCTGGCGGCGTGCCGGCGGTGCTCCGGCGTCTCTCACCGCTGCTCGAACGCGATCTGCCCACCGTGAGCGGCCGCACCGTGGGCCAGGTGGCGGCTGACGCGGAGTCGCCTCCTGACGATGTCCTGCGGCCCCTGGACGACCCGCTGGCACCAGAGGGCGGAATCGCCCTTCTGTACGGCTCGCTGGCGCCGGGCGGGGCGGTCGTCAAACAGAGCGGAGTGGAGCCGGGGATGCTGCGCCACCGTGGGCCCGCCCGCGTCTTCGAGGGTGAGGAGGCCCTGCGGGAGCATCTCCTCGCGCAGAAGATCCAGGCGGGCGATGTTCTGGTGATCCGCAACGAAGGGCCCCGCGGCGGCCCTGGCATGCGGGAGCTGTCCATCCCCGCCGCCGTGCTGGTGGGCATGGGCCTTGGCAGCAGCGTTGCGATTCTGACCGATGGTCGCTTCTCGGGGGCCACTCGCGGCCCCTGCATCGGCCACGTGGTCCCCGAAGCCCACGAGGGCGGCCCCATCGCCCTGGTGGAGGAGGGCGACATCGTCGAGATCGACATCCCGGAGCGCAGGCTCGACCTTCTGGTGGCCGAAGACGTGCTGGCGAAGCGGCGGCGACGGTGGCGCCGGCGCGAGTCGCCCGTCGCTCGGGGGTTCCTCGCCCTGTACGCCGAGCGGGTGGGCCCGGCCGACCGCGGAGCCGTACTCCGCTAGGGCGACACCGCCAACCGCGTTCGCCTCCTGCGGGCGTGCCAGACATCTGCGTTGGTCTGGTCGGGTGTGAAATCGGGAACTTTACTCGCAGCCTATACGTCTTTCAGGTAGCGGAATGAAGAAGCTCTATAGCTCAAAAGGAGGGATCATGAGCACACTTCATCGCGCTACGGGGAGGGCCTGGATGGCCTTCCTGTTGACGGCCGCCCTGGCGGTGGCGGCATCTGCGGTACTCATCGCGCCGAGTACAGCATCCGCGGATGACCCGCCTCCTGTGGCTACCGAGGTGCCGGGAGAGAACTCCTCCGAGCCGGAGGGTACCGAGCCGGAGCCCAATCTCATCGCGCCCGCCCCGGATCAAGCCGTGCCAGTGGAGGAAGATCAGCCGGTGCCCCAAGAGGCTTCTGGAGACGCGTCCGATCCTGATCTCATCGCGCCCGCGCCGGACGAAGTTGAGCCAGCGCAGGAAGAGCAGCCAGTAGGCCAAGAGGGTTCTGGAGAGGCGGACGATGCCAATGTCATCGCGCCCGCCCCAGATGCCGCCGAGATTGGGCAGGATGTCATCGCACCTGCAGCCAAGAGCCAGAGCGACGACAACGGGAGTTCATGGTGGATGTACGGACTGCTAGCGGGAGTTGGCGTGGTCGTCCTGGTCGGTAGTAGCACCGTGGCCTGGCGGCTCCGTCGGCACAAGGGCTAGGACTGGGCTCTCACGCAGCTAACCGCACCGGACGGCCCGGATTGTGCGCGACGCAGGGAGGCGGTGGGTCTCAAGATCTCTACCCCACCGACTCCTGGCGTACTAGGCGTCAGAAGCCAGTACGATAGCGGAGGAGCGGGTCGGTTTCATCGGCCCGCTATCACCTGGCCCGAGGCTGGGACTTCCTACCCCTCGCAGGCGGAGGGCGGTTCGTTTGGCTCGAGCTGACTCGCGTGGGGGATGCAGCAGACGAAACGGAAGACCTCGTCTCCGGTATTGGTGAAGCAGTGCTCCTCGCCCGGCGCTACGAACACGGCGTCGTCAGCGGTCAACGCCACGCGCCCGTCCCTGCCGCGGACTTCACCACGCCCCGAAACGATAAACACCTCATGCTCCCAGGCGTGCGTGTGGAACGGCGTGGAGCCGCCGACCGCCACCTCGAACACCCGCATTGAGAACCGGGGCGCTTCATCCGCAGTGATGACAGTCCTCAGGGCGACGCCCGGGATCTCGGTGTCCGCCGTTACCTCGCGGAAGTTGCGTACCTTCACTGCTCACCTCCCCTGACAGGCTATCGACCCATCCATGCTTGACCGAACGCCGGAGGGCTGTCAAGGCCTGGGACACAGCGAGCGAAGGGCGCTGAGGTGAGGGGCACGCGGGCAGGCCGTCTACGCGGCCGGACCTTCGTCCGCCTCAGGCCGATCAGGCCAGGGTTACGCGGTCCCGAAGTGCTCTCGGTTCCAGCGACGCCCCTCGTCCAGCATGGCCAGGTAGTTCTGCCTGGGGATGTAGTTGGCGGCGGTGTTGCCGGTGCCCAGGGCATACCCGGTGCCTTTGACGCCGCAGACCTCCAGGATCTGGCGGGTGCGGGCGCGCACCTGCTCCTCCGTGCCCCGGCCCAGCAGGTCCATGTCCACGCCGCCCAGGACGGCCACGCGGTCGCCCCAGCGCCGGTAGGCCTCCTCCACAGGCAGGATCTTGTCCTCGTATGAGTGCTTGGCGTCGATGCCAACGTCGTCGATGAAGTCGTCCATCAGCTTGTAGACGTTGCCGCAGGAGTGGAGGACGAGGAGGTTCCCGGCCCGGTGGGTGGCCTCCGCGATCTTCTTGTAGTGGGGAATGACGTAGCGGCGGATGACATCCGGCGAAACGAGGGTGCCACTGTAGAAACCGAGGTCATCGCTGAGGAACATCATCTCCACGTTGTCAATGGTGGCGGCGTAGGCGGCGGTGGCGGTCGCAAGCTCGCCCACCCGCTCGCAGATGGCCTCCACCAGGTCGGGCTCGTCGCGGAGGGCATAGGAGAAGGGCTCCAGGCCCATGAGCCAGGTAGAGTTCTCGAAGATGCCCCCGTAGCCAAAGGCAGCGATCTTCATCCCCTCCGGCACGATGCGGTTGACGAACTCCAGGGCCAGGTGGTTGAGTTCTTCCGCCTTGGGCCAGGGGTAGGCCTCGAAGTCGGCCCAGCTCTGGATGGGGCCGCTGCCCTCGTCCTGCCAGTAGCGCTGGCCGTCAAGCCAGTTCTGGACCCCGGCGGTATCGTCGGCGACCTTGAAGCTCCGCCGAAGGCTGAAGCCCGTCACCATGAACACGTAGTCGTAGCCCATCTCGTAGCAGAACCGGACGTACATCTCGAGGGACTTCATTAAGCCTGGAAGTTCGTCTGCTTCAGGCTCCAACGTGGGCTCTTCGATGTAGCGGTGCAGATTGACGGGGAACTTCTCCTCCAGGACGGCCTCAACCATGCCGGGATCGGCGAACAGCTCGAAGAAGGGCACCGGGCCCGGTGGACCCTGCCGCAGGATCGCTCGGCGCAGGTTCTCGAAATCGGGCTGGCGCTCCGGGGCAGACTGTGGTGTCGAAGACTGCAGGCTCATCGTGATCCCTCTCGGCAGGTGGCGAACCTAGCCCACCCGCGAAGCCATTCCAGTGATGTGTTTCCGTCGGGCAATGGCCGGGTCGTTACGGTGCCAGGTAGGCGCCGTGTTCTCAGGCAGGCCTTGCCCGCTCCAGTGCCGGCGATAGTGAGACCCCCCTCTGCAGGGGGATGGAAGCAGGACACCGTCATGATCCGGATCTCTTGCCCTTGGGCACACGTAGTTGCGCGATTTCATCTATGTCGAGGACCACGGGTATGTCCCACTTCTCTGCGAACTCCATGTCTCGCTTGGTTGCTTCGTCGTTGTCCCATCCCGGGACAAGCAGCATGGCGTCGCAGCGACGCAGGATGTTCAGGTTCATTTCGCGCCAGAAGGGCTCCGGCACATCGGGTGCGATGGTGTCGAAATGACCCGTGTTGAGATGCGGGCAGTAGAAGGCGTGCCCCGCCCGTGCCAGCTTCTCGGCCCACTCCCTGGCATAGGTTATGTAAGCCTCGGTCTGGTGATAAGTGCTGCCGACGTAGGGCCCGGAAATGTAGACGAGCTTCATAGTACGTTCCCCCTAATAGGTTCGGGGTTGACCTGCCATCGTTCTGGCGCCCCAGCCTATCGTTTCGACGACGCCAGCTCATCGCTGAGGACAGCGACGTGACCCATCTCCTCCTTGAGAATGGCGTCCATTCTGTCCTTGCCTAGCTCCTCCGGAACCACCTCCTTAATCCCCAGGTAGAAGACGATGGAGTCCTTCTCACGCTCTATCGCTGCCCTGAGGATGTCTTCCTTCGTCTCCTTGCCTGTGAGCCATTTGACCGGGTCCTGCTTGAGGTCAAAAACGTGCCCGTCAGCGATTCCCCGTAGATACAAAGCGGCCTCGCCCCAAGGCTCGGGCACCGTCGGCTCCCTTTCGTGACGCGCCAACTCCGACCGCATGGCAGCGAAGATCTTCTCGTGCCGGACCTCCATCGCGGCGAGGTCAAGCAGCTTCTTGCGCAGATCCGAATCGTCCGTCGCTTGCGCCGCCTGGCGGTAGAATCTGTCCGCGTTCCTCTCGATCTGCTCCGCGATCGCGAAGATCTCGTCGGCGTTTAGGGGGACGCTCATCTAGGCCTCCTTATTTTGCTCTGGGCGACATCACCAGCCAGCCGGGCGACCGACAGGGGGTGCGGCTGGCTCACGTGATCTCGGCCAGCGCGCTCAATACCGCGTTGTAGTCCGGTTCCTCGGACGTCTCCTTCACAATTTGGATGTATCGGATGGTGCCATGACGATCAACGAGAAGCACTGCCCTCGCCAAGAGCCGTGACTCCTTGACGAGCAGTCCATATGAGGTGCCGAAGGATGCGTCGCGGTGATCTGACAGCGTTTGAACCCTGTTCATGCGGGCGCCGTCTGACCACCGTTTCTGGGCGAACGGCAGGTCCATGCTGATGGTGAGAATAGCGAGATCGGTGCCAAGGCGCTCTGCCTCCTGATCGAGTCGGCGGGTCTGGGCGTTGCATATCGGGGTGTCGAGCGATGGCACGGAGGACAAGACGCAGACCTTGCCCCGGAACGATGAAAAGCTCACCGGCGACAGATCGTTGGCGAGAGCGACGAAGTCCGGCGCCTCGTCGCCGACCTTGACCTCGTTGCCCACCAGGGTCAGCGGTTTTCCCCGTGACGTTACGATGCCTGCTCGTTCTCCCATCGCATAACCCTCCTCACGGCGGCCTCAGAGCCGCTATCGTTGGCGTGCATGCCTTTGACAACCGGTTGGCCGAAGGCGCGGTCGCTGTGCTCTGCTCTCCCTACGCCCTCTCCAGTATCGTCTCCCAGTCGTGCAGGTGCCTCTCCTCGTCCGCGAGGATGTCCTCCAGCATGCGGCGGCTAGTGGGGTCGTCCAGGCCGTCGGCCAGCTTGATGTGCTCCTTGTACATCCGTATGGCCAGCTCCTCGCCCGCGATGTCATCCTGGATCATCTTCCTCAGGGCGCCGCCGACCTGCACCGCCTGTAGCTCAGTGGTGGGGACGCCACCCAGAAGGTCGATGCGCTCGGCGACCATCTCCGCGTGTCGCATCTCGTCCATGGCAAACAGCCTGAACCTGTCGATGATGGCGGGGCTCTCCACGCCGGAGGCCATCACGTGGTGCCACATGTATTGGATGACGGCGGCCAGTTCGTACGACAGGTCCTCATTGAGAGCGTCGATCAACTCCTTAGCTCCCTTGGGCATTTCTTCCCCCTTTCATCTCCCTGGCCTGCGATTTCACAGAAGGGCAACGACTGGCTGCGCGGCTGAAGCAGCCAATATCCCATACTACCCTTGGGTGCGGCCACAGCCAAGGCCCCCGCTGGTTTCGGGGTCGCAAGACGTGATAGCCTCGATAAGAGGGAAACGTTGCGGCGCACGCGGCCCCAATCCCCGCGCCGAGAGACCTGAAAGGACTGTTCGATGCCTAAACTCTCGAAGAAGATGAGCGGCGCCCTGAATGATCAGATCAACATGGAACTGGCCTCCGCCTACGTCTACTTGAGCATGTCGGCCTACTGCGCGGAGGCGAACCTGAGGGGCGCCGCGAGCTGGCTGCGCATCCAGTGGGAGGAGGAACTCGAACACGCCACGAAGCTCATCGATTATATCGGCGAGCGCGGCGGCAGCATCACCTTGAAGGCGATCGCGCAGCCTCCAAGCAAGTCCAAGTCGCTGCTAGACGTTTTCGAGCAGGTGCTTGCGCACGAGCAAGGAGTCACAGCGGCGATCCACAAGCTCTACGACTTGGCGGTCGTGGAGAAGGACTACGCTTCGCAGACATTCCTCCAGTGGTACGTGAACGAGCAGGTCGAGGAGGAGAACTCTCCGGCCGAGATCATCAGCATGCTCCGGCTCGCCGGGGACGCCGGCGCTGCACTCCTCATGATCGACCGCCGGCTCGCCGAGCGGGCGCGAGAGTAATCGAGCTCGCAGCGCACAACGGTTCGCTGCGATCAGGCCGCCACCAAGCGTCCCCACACTCGCGTGAGCATGGCCCACGTCCTGCCAACCATCTACCGGCGGCAGAGGTCACGCGTGTCGCAGTAGTCGCACGAGGAGCCCTCGGCCGGCGTGAGGACGTGTTCGCCCAGGGCCACGGCGAAGGAGATCGACTTGAAGGGTCGCAGCAACCCGGAGTCGAGGGTCTCGATCCCGATCGCCGCGGCTGGAACCAGTTCCGTTATCACCTTGTTGCCGGAAAGCGGCCAGTGGCTGGTTCCGGGATTGAGGGGAATGCTCGCATTCAGCGCCTTTGACTTCGCCAGGTCCTCGATGAGACCGTAGGCGACCCGCCCCACCTCGTCCACCGCCGCCGACCCCAGCACATCCAGAGCGAAGCCGGGCAGTGAGTCACGAGCGGCCTGGTACTCGGCTGCCCGCTCCTCCACCTGCGGACCGATGGTGTAGATCGCCAGCACTACCTCCGGCGCCCCTGCGAAGAGGCGGGCAACCACCGCGCTCTCCAGCGCCTCCCCGTCCGCGACGATGAGTCGCTCCGCCTCGGCGCTCACGATCGGATGGGCGGCGTAGGCGATGCCCGGCCGAATGAGGGCGCGGGCTTCGGCCAGCGCCGCTTCGTACACCTGGCGCAGCTCCGGACGATCGATAAGCGCGGAGACCTCGCGGCCGTACCGCCTGAGGACGGGGGCCGGATCCAATGTGAGGGTGAAGTCCGTAACGACAGGCATGCTGCCTCCATACTGTCAGGAACCACGACGACGTTATACCGGCGCCTTGCCGGGGTCAAGCGCGGCGGGTATTGTTCGACGACACGGTGACGCCATCCATCCCGTCTCGTCCCTCGACACCCCGTGGGGCTTTTCCCCACAGCCGAACACTGCCCCTGCCCGACTGACACGGGCGCCCCTTCCGTACAGAATTAGGTGGTCGCCTGGTGTTGAGCCAAGGAGGGAAATGTTTGATGTTCACGGCCTCGCTCTCCCTGGAAGCTCTCCAGAAAGACGAAGGGCCCGCCCGTGGTCAGTACACGGGGACGGAGGACCTCTACCGTCGGCAGTGGCGTTGGGACAAGTCGTTTGTTGCCACCCACTGCGTGGACTGCTACCCCGGAAACTGCCCGATCCGTGTCTACGTTAAGGACGGGGTGATCCTCCGCGAGGAGCAGGCCGGCACGCTGCCCATCATCGAAGAGGGCGTCCCGGATATGAATCCCATGGGCTGTCAGAAGGGGGCGGCCTGGAGCCAGATGCTCTACTCGCCGGAACGCGTGCTGCACCCGCTGAAGCGAGCCGGCAAGCGGGGTGAGGGGAAGTGGAAGCAGATCTCCTGGGAGCAGGCGCTGACGGAGATCGCCGACCACATCCTGGACGCCATCGAGGAGGGGGGCCCGGAGGCGATAATCCAGGAAGGCACACCGGGGGAGGGGGGACTGTTGGTCGGGTTCCCCTTCCAGCGCATTATGCAGTTCATCGGCGGGCTGCACCTGGATGTCAACGCCGTCATCAACGACTTTTCGCCGGCCATCTACCTCACCTTCGGCAAGTTCGATCCAGCCAGCAGCAGCGACGACGTGTTCCATACCGAGCTTCACATGTACACGCACGCCAACCCCATCTACACCATGATGTCCAGCTACCACTATTGGACGGAGGCGCGGTACAAAGGGGCTGAGATAGTGTTAGTAGCCCCCGATTGCAGCCCCTCTCACATCCATAACGACTACTACGTGCCGATCAAGCACGGCACCGACGCCGCCCTGGGCCTGGGGATGGCCCAGGTTATCATCGAGGAGGGGATCCACAACGCGGCCTTTGTCAAGGACCAGACGGACCTGCCGCTCCTGGTGCGGCTGGACACCCGCCGCTTCCTGAGGCAGTCCGACATCGAGGAAGGCGGCCGCGACGACCAGTTCTACTTCTGGGACACCGCGGCGGACCGGCTTGAGCCGGCGCCGCTGGAGACGCTGGCCCTGGGCGAGTTGGACCCGGCGCTGGAGGGCAGCTACTCGGCAGTCCTGAAGGATGGCCGCCGCGTGGAGGTGGTGCCCGCCTTCGAGTTGCTGAAGGAGCGGCTGGCGGACTACACGCCGGAGAAGGCGTCGGAGATGTGCGGGGTGAACCCGGATGTGATCCGTACGCTGGCCCGCAAGATCGCCTCCAAGCGCAGCGCTATCTGGTGCCAGGCGACATCGTTCAAGTACTACCACGGCGACCTGATGGTGCGTGCCTACCTGCTGGTGCTGGGGCTGACAGGGAACTGGGGCCGCAAGGGGACAGGGCCGATGGAGTGGTCGGTCAGCGGCTTCGACGGGCCCTTCATCTACGCCGTCAAGCAGAAGGAGGGGTTGGAGGAGACCCGCCGCATCCTCAACATGCGTCAGGCCCTCGTGCAGGCCATGAAGAGCGAGGACCCCACCCGTACGGAGGAGATGGCGCACATCGAGATGCTGGCCCGCATGTCGCCCCAGCAGGGGATGGTGCCGCCGGCTTTCCTCTGGTACTACCATTGCGGCTTCCGCGACAACTGGAACCGGCGGGAGTGGAACGACCCGCCCATGCAGCGGCCCTTCGACGAGTACTTCGAGGAGTCGCGGGAGAAGGGCTGGTGGAAGGGCGTAGACCGGCCCGGGCGCGACACTCCCCCTCGCGTCTACTTCGAGGGGGGCGGCAACACCCTGCGGCGGACGCGTGGGGGCCAGAACCAGCTCCTGCCCAACTTCTGGCCCAAGCTGAAGTGCATCGTCACCGTGGACTGGCGCATGAACACCACCGGCCTCTTCTCCGACTACTTCCTGCCTGCCGCCCATCACCACGAGAAGATCGCTTTCATGTTCCCCACGCCTCACCTAATGAACCTCACCTTCTCCGACAAGGCGGTGGAGCCGCCGGCTGACACCAAGCCCGAGGTGGACATCGCCCTCATGCTGGTGGAGAAGATCGAGGAGCGGGCCAAGGCGAGGGGGATCAGGGAGTGCCGGGACCAACAGGGGACGGTGCATCAACTGGACAACCTAGTGGATCAGTACACTATCGGCGGCGCCTTCCGGGACGGCGAGAAGATCGCCCGCGAGTGGGTGCAGGACAGCGTGGAGGCGGGCAACTTCCCCAAGGGGGTCACCCTGGACACCCTGCGCGAGAAAGGCTACGTGCGCTTCCAGAACTGGGGCATCGGCGCCATGGCCTACAGCCAGGCGTCGGACATCAAGCCGGACGAGACC
>DAOUMF010000180.1:0-10048 GCA_034411955.1 Dehalococcoidia bacterium | reverse complement strand
GCCACATTCAGCGACGCCCTCCAGGGCCCTACGGGAACCTGGCGGGTCGAGGCGGCGGCTGGCGCCACTGTCGCGGACCTCTTGGCGCTGCAACTGGCCCCCACGCCAGGGCCCTACAGCGCCGAAGCGACCTTCGAGATGCAGTGAGGGGCTTCCCGAATGGACAAGGCGGCGTGAGTTGCCGCGCACCATCTGACATGTGAACTGTCTCTTCTCAGCCGCCCAGCGGCTTGTCGCGCTATCCCCTGTGCAGAGCTAGGCAAGTCCCGCCGCGAACGCGGTGGTCAGCATTCTTGCGAAAGCCCAATGCCTCGACTACGCGCCGCTCCGACAGTGAATCACGGCGAAGCCGGTATCTAGTGCTCTGAATTCGTCTCGCCCTCGATGACGCGGCCGTCGCGCATGAGGATCATGCGGCCGGCGGCAGCCGCAACTTGCACATCGTGCGTCACGAGCATGATCGTCACTCCGCGTTCCTTGCGGATTCGACGGAACAGGGCAAGGATGCGGTTGGCCGAAGCGGAGTCCAGATTGCCCGTAGGCTCGTCGGCGAGGATGATCGAGGGATTGTTGGCCAGCGCGCGGGCGATAGCCAGCCGCTGGCGTTCGCCACCCGCCAGGCGGGGCGGCGGCGCTGATTCCTTCGCCGCGAGCCCGACAGCATCGAGGAGTTCGCGCGCCCTCTGGCGCTGCTGCCTGTGCCCCATGCCGTTGCTGAACATCGCTACCTCGATGTTCTCGAGGGCGCTAAGGTGAGGCAGCAGGTTGTGTAGCTGGAAGACCAGTCCCACTTCTGTGCGCCGGAACAGGTCGCCCTCTGTGACGCGCAGATCGCGACCATTGACGATGATCGTGCCCGCTGTCGGTGCATCCAGAGCGGCGATTAGGTGGAGAAGAGTCGATTTTCCGCAGCCCGACGGCCCTGTGATAGCTACGAACTCCCCGCGCTCAACCGTCATCGTCACGCCGTCCAGCGCCCGGATGAGTCCATCATCGAATAGCTTGCGGACGCCGATCAGATGGACGGCTGGCTCTGCCCGCGCTCCCTCACTCATGCCTTAGCGCTTCCAGTGGCCTAAGAAGGGCCGCACGTACGGCGGGATAGAATGCGCCAATGAATGCCATGCCGATTGCGATGCCGAGGGCCCGACCAAAGATGTCCCCAGGGTAGTCTGGCTGGAATACTCCCACCAACTCCGGCACCCGCTGGATAGCCTTCACTGCAACATAGCCCGCAGCCAGCCCCGCCGCGGCTCCGGCTAGGGCGGTCAGCAGCGCTTCGCTCATGACCATGCTCAGCACGCGCAGGCGGCTCCAGCCCACCGCTCGAAGCACGCCAAACTCATGTGTACGCTGGAACACAGACATCACCGTCGTATTCATGACACCGATGGCGCCGATGAAGAGCGCCAGAATCGAGGCACCCACGTTGGCGGCGCTGATCAGCTTCAGGTTGCGGTCGATACGCCCGAACTCCGATTGTGTTCGCACCGTAGCGAGTTGTGGGTTCTCCTCGTCGATCCGCGCACGCAGACCGTCGATGTTTGTCCCCTCCTTCACCTTGACGAATGCCAGCGTGACGTTGCCCGGCTTTCGCTCCAGTCCCTGCAGCGCCAGCAGCGGCAGCATCGACGCCGAGTCGCCGAACACCTGGCCCGTAGAGAAGATGCCGACCACCCGAAACTCCTGCTCCTGATCCTCGACGTAGAGCGTGTCACCGACCCCCTTGTTGAGATCGCGCGCGGCCCGATACCCGAGCATGATTTCGTCCGTTGCCTCGGCGCGATACGGACTGCCGGCGACCACCTGCACTCCGAACTCCGCTAGCCTATCAGGCTCGATGCCGAGTTCGAGGAAGAAGGGGTGCTCCTTATCCAACTCGACCGCGCCCACGAGGACACCGATAACACTTTGAACCTCCGGATATGATGCGAGGCGCGCGACCTCAGTCTCGTCCACCGAGCTGTACAGGATGTCCGAGACGCCCTTCTGGCCGACAGAGAAGTCGGCGGTGCCCGTGCGGAGGATGGAGATCGCTGTTTCTCGGAGGCTGTACGTCAGCACGCCAAGCGCGAACACGGCCATAATGGCGACGGCAACGCCCAAGCCGGTCAGCGACGAGCGCACCTTGTGCCTGAGCACGTTGCGCACGATCAGCGCGAAGAAAGCCACCTAGTCTGAATTCTCCCCCTGTGCCGGCTAGAACCTCAAGGGAGCCTTAAATACTCGCGACCAGTATACAGCGTGAGTAGGCTAAGCGTGACACCGTCCTTCCATCGTGTTCGCTGGGGAAGCGGGCCCCGGCATGATGTAGGCAGCCGCAAGCCCGCAACCGCGATAGCCGGCACAGGAATGAATCCTATTGCGACTCCTATTGCCCCTCGCCGCGATCGTGCGCCTAGGCTAGGCGGCTGTCAACGGGCCCTAGTGCGCCAGGAGTCGCTGGCACCCCTAGGCAGCGATCGAGGCGGACAGCGAGACGTCGCCGCCCGCCTGAGCGACGGCGGCTGATATACTGCCCTAGAAGGAGCACCGGTTGGCCGTTCGCATCGTCACTGATAGCACCTCAGATCTACCTCCGCAACTTGGGCGCGATCTGGGCATCTCTGTCGTGCCCCTGAGCGTGATCTTCGGCGACGAGGTGTACCGCGAGGGGATCGACATAGGCCACGACGTGTTCTACGACAAGTTGATCCACGGGAAGGTTCTGCCGACGACGTCCGCACCCTCAGTGGGCGATTTCCTCCAGGTTTACGAGGCGCTGTTGAAGGATACAGACGAGATTGTCTCGATACACATTTCGTCCAAGCTGTCCGCGACCTGCGACAACGCCCGCCAGGCGGTGCAGATCCTCGCCGACCGGGGCCCGCGGATCGAGGTGGTGGATTCGCGCGTCGTGTCGCTGGGTCTGATGTTCGTGACGCTGGCGGCCGCTCGGGAGGCTCGGGAGGGCAGTGGCATCGACCGAGTTAAGGCGGCGGCGGAGCGCTCCAGAGAGCATATCCACATCCATGTAATGCTGGACACACTGGAGTATGTGCGGCGGGGGGGCCGTATTGGGCGAGCGCGGGCGTTCCTGGGGGCGATGCTACGGGTGAAGCCGATGCTGGCGCTGCGGGACGGCGAGGTCCATCCGGAGGAGCGCGTGAGGACCAAACGCCACGCCATTGAGCGGCTGTTTCAGATCGCCACCTCACATCCCAACGTTCGGGAAGTGGCGATCGGATACTCTACAAATGCTCAGGACGCACACGACTTCGAGCAGCGTTTGGCGGAGGTGATGCCGCACGTAAACATCTGGGTGGCACGGTTTGGTCCGGTCCTAGGCACCCACGGAGGGCCCGGCGCCCTGGGCGTGGGCTTGCTAGAGGGAGAAGAACAGCCGCTTCATTGAGGCGGGCCGGTGGCCGCGTAGGGTCCTGGCGCTGCCGGAAATTCGGAGACACGACGGTCAGCGGTGGTCCGGACGCTCGCCTGCAGCACTTCCTTTCGCGACTCCCACGTGCGCTCGTCCCGTTCAGCCCTTTCCTGCGGCTTGGCTCGCCGCGATTGTTCTCTTGGGCCGGGCGGGTGTCAACGGGTGGTGCAGCTACCCCTACCTGGGCCAGCGACTACGGGCGAACCCTCCACCCACCGCCAGGGCGACCACCGCCGCCGAGATCGCGGCAATCATGGCGACGTAGCGCGGAAACCACGGGCCTGATCCATCCGGCGGTTGACCCCCGGAGGAGGGCAAGCCTTCAGCAGCAGGCTCGGGCGTGGGCGGAGAGGCGATCATGACACTGACTGTGCCCTCCTCGCGGCGATTGTGCGCCGGGGCTGGGCGGCTGCGAACGCCACTTACTCAAGGGGTACCATGAGGAGGGGGCGGCCTCACTACCCGCCGCCAGCATTTTGCGCCGAGAGGGAAAGGTTGTCAACGAGGCCCTGCCTCAGCCAGCGTCCTTGGCAGCGCAACACTTGTGCCGATTACCCCGTCTATACCGTCGCAGCGAAGAGTGTCCAGGGTCAGGAGGGTGCGATGGCAAGACACAATCCCTGTCCCCGATGCGGGGGTCAACTCATCGGGTGGAATAGCCCAGACACGAGTTGCCTGCAATGCGGCCATATCGTCTACCGCCGCAGCCCGTTACTAGGGCAGGGACGCCTCGACTTGCACATCGGATGCGACGACAAGACGGTTTCTCATCTGCCAGGTCGAGGAAGTCAGGGCGGAGACAAGTCAGAGTAGACGCGCGGGGCGGACAGCGAGCGCCGTACTCTTGGGCGGGCCACCTCAAAAGGGACGCGACTTCACTGTCCGCCGCTGGAATTGTGGGCTAGGATTCCTCCATTGTCAGCGGGGCGCTAACCCCACCGCAGCTTCACCACGTACAGGCGACCAGCGCCGTGTCCCTGGAACGTTTGTGGCGGAAGCTTGGTGAGCTTCGACGGCGACACGCCGCGTTGCCTCTTGTGCGGGAGGCTGGGGCTGCCGACGCTCAAGGGCATCATGCGAGGCGTACGCAGGCCGTAGGGCCGTTCGAGAGGAACGGTGCTTCCTCTTCCCGTTGACACCCGCCCAGCCCAGACGCACAATCGCGGCGAGGCGGCTGCCATAGCGGCTTGAAAGGGGGACTAGATGGAAATCAGCGAGGACACGTGGCAGTTCTTCCAGCAGCACCTGGGCTACAGCGACGAGGAGATGGCCCTCTTCCGCGCCAACCCTCGCAACGCCGATATTCTGACCAAAGGCCCAGCCCTCATTGCCAAGACCATCGTCGCCGAGGTGGTGGAGGCGCACGGCTGCAACAGCCGGCACAAGGTGGGCGACCGCTTCCTCTTCGACGGCGCTGGCAACCTCCTGACGGACAAGAACCCCGAGCGCATCTGCCTGGGCGCGCTCTACCCCCTGGGCCCTCTCGTCTACGCCGTGAGCGAGCTACACTACGCTGACGCCGATCCCAATGCCCTGCGCTTCAACCGCACAAACTGCTTCGATGTGGGCGTCAGGTGCGGCGGCTGGGGACGCGTCATCATGGAGGTGCGAGTGGAGTAGCGCGGCCGGCGAGTGCACCGCCTGCGGCTCTCGCAGTCGCGGCTGCGGGCGATGCCAACGCCGTCGTCAAGGCTCAGGTGCCGCCTACACTCCGATGCGGGGGCCGCCGACGTATAGCCGGTACACCAGCGCAACCCCGCCCAGCTTGATCTCGCTCCGGTGGTGCAGACGCCGACGCTGTCCTCTCCGCAGAGGATGACCGTCCACCACGACGTCCCCTTCGGACATCGCTTGCAGATAGCACTTATCGCCCCTCCCGGGGATGACTCGAGCCAATCGCCTACCCAGGCCCACGTCAACGTCGTCCTTCGAACCCCCAATAGCGAGCGCCCGGCGGGTCCAGGTCCGGCGGTGCCGCGATTCCAGGCCGTAGGCCCGTCCCACTTGTGCCGACTCGAGCCAGCCACGCAGCAGCGGCCGCCCGAAATGACAGTATGCCAGAAAGGAGCCCGTCAGCCCGACCAGAAGGACCGGACCCAGAAGCATCAGCAGCAGAGCCGGCCCCCCATCGCCCTCTGCTGCGGCTGCCGGGCGTTCACGGGAAGGCGTCGGAGACCGGGCCGCAGCCGCCGCAAGCGATACTGACGCCTCAAAGCTTCGCTGCGCTACCGCCCCTCCCCCTCTCTCCGCCACCAGGTCTATGGTGTATTTCCCCTCCTCACCATCTACCGTCACCACTCCCGAATACTCGCCCGACCCAGCATGTTCAAGAGTCGCTTCATACGACTGCCCGCTCGGCCCGGCAACCGTCACCCTCACCGCCGCGTCCTCTACCGGCGTCTCGTCCCCCGACTGAGGGTCACGAGCCACCAGGCGCACAGCGATCTCCAGCGGTTCGCCTGGGGCCAGGCTCAGCGAAGGCGACGGTCGGAGCCACACCACGTCGACCAGCGTCCGGGGCGTCGAGGATATGGACACGCAGGACTCGCCCTCCGGCGCTCCAGTTATCGTCACAGTCCACGTTCCCCGGGCCGGACTCTCGATGCTGAAGGCGTCGTAGCGGGCATCGCCCCCGGTGGGGGAAACCGGCCCGCCGTCAGGCCCCGTCACCGCCACCGTCGGCCGCAGGTCACCGGGGTAGGTAACGAACAGAGAGAGCGTGGAAACGAACTGGTGGATTGGGAAGGTCACAGAGCGCTCATCGCCGGGAGCGAGGCAATCGCTGAACAGGATCTCGAAGACGTCCAGCTTCTTGGCGGCGAAGACCTCCTGGAACACCAGCGTCAGTTGGCCGGCCTCCGGCGCCTCCCGGTACAGCCCCCCGCCGTTATCGGCCAACCTCTGCAGAAACGCGGGCTCCACCGCGCTGGCCAGGGAAACCGGAAAAAGGCCCCACTTCCTCTCTCCAAAGCCGTCCGCCAGGGCAAGCACCGCCGCCCGCTCTGCCTCCTGCTCCTGTGCCGTCAAGTCGGGCCAGTCCGGCGGGTGGAGCTCGCCGTCGGTCAGGAATATGCCGAAGCGAATGGAGTTGGAGCCTTTCTCCAACTCCGCGAGCCCCGCCTCCAAGCCCGCCCGCATGTGCGTGTTCCCTGCAGGGGCCACCGCCGTCAGCCTAGCCCTGATAGCCTCCTTGCTCGCCGCGTCCGTCACCTTCGTCAGCGACACCAGCACAGTGCTATCGTCCGCGAACAGCACCACACTGATCTCGTCCCCCTCCTCCAGCAAGTCCACCAACTGACTGGCCGCCACGAAGCGAAGGCCGGCGGGATCATTCGTGCCCATGCTCCCTGAATTGTCGATGATGAGGACGACGGAGATGTTATGCGGGCCCTGGGCTCCTGCCGGCAGCGTGAACAACATGGCAAGGGCGACGACGGCAAGCACCGGCAGCGACAGGACCCGGAGGATCGGCTTCATCGTCTGACCGTCTCTAGTGCGCTAACAGGCCACCCCTGCTTGCTCCAGTGTTCGACATCTTTGACGGAAAATCAAGGATAAGACGCCAACTCGCCCACCTCCATAACAAGCGATTTGTGCTGTCCCCTCGTCCCGGCCCAACGACAAGAGCGGTTTCCAGGCCGCGTGTCCCGGGTTCGAGTCGCGCCCTGGACCCCGCTCTAGACTATCGCGGCCGAATCCAGTCTAGCCCCGCAGCCGCCTTCGCAGCCACGGCGTCACCGTGGGCATGAGAATGATCATGCTCAACAGGAACACCCAGGCGCTGCCGCCCAGCCGGGCCACCCAAGAGTAGTCCCCAGTCAGCACTGTTATTGCGAAGAAGGCACCGGCGGCCGCCGTGGACACCGTGATGTAGATCGCCGCGCTGAGGCGGCCCGCGTCCTCCACCCTGAATCCTTCGACTAGGCTCAGGACAAGCCTCATCGCGCCACCCTCCTTCCGGCGGGCACGGCCTCCAGCGCCGGTTCGGCCTCTCGCCTCGCAGGCTCCGGCGCACCCGGCGGTGGCCGGCGCTTGACCGGCGGCGTGTAGCCCCTCATGCGCAGGGTATTCATCGTGACCGAGAGCGAACTGGTGGCCATGAGCAGCGCGGCCAGCTCCGGGCTCACCACCTGCGCCACGAACGGGTACAGGATGCCAGCGCCCAGGGGTATGGCCGCCGAGTTGTAGCCGAAGGCCCAAAGCAGGTTCTGCTTGACCAGCCTCATGGTGGAGCGGGCCACCTGCACCGCCGCCACCACGTCCAGGATGTCGTCCCGTATGAGGATGACGTGGCCCGTCTCCTTGGCGACGTCGGTGCCGGAGCCGATGGCCATGCCGACGTCGGCCTGGGCCAGGGCCGGGGCATCGTTGATGCCGTCGCCGACCATGGCCACGATCTTCCCCTCGTCCTGGAGCTTGCGCACCTCCGCCGCCTTGTCTTGGGGCAGCACCTCCGCCAGCACACGGCCTGCCCTGAGCGAAGTCGAAGGGCCTATGCCCAGCTCGCGGCCGATGGCCTCCGCGGTGCGCCGGTTGTCGCCCGTGATCATCGCCACCTCCAGGCCCAGCCGCCTGAGCTCTCGCACCGCGCGTACGGAGGTCTCCTTCAGCGTGTCGGCCACCGCCACCAGGCCCACAGGGTGGCCGTCGGCGGCGACGAACATCACCGTCTTCCCTTCGCCCTCCAGCCGCTCCGCCTCCGTGATCATCCCGTCAAGGGGGACATCCCGCTCCGCCATCAGCTTGCGGTTGCCCAGGAGGACAGCGGCGCCGTTGAGGCGGGCCTCGACGCCGTGGCCGGGCACCGCCTGGAAGCTGTCGGCGGCCCGAACGTTAATCCCGCGAGAGGCGGCGCCGCGGACTATCGCTTCGCCCAGGGGGTGCTCTGAGTTCTTCTCCGCGGCTGCTGCCAAACGCAGGACCTCGTCGGGAGACCCCTCCACGGGCACGACGTCCGTAACAGAGGGCTCGCCCTTGGTGAGGGTGCCCGTCTTGTCCAGCACCACGACCTGCACCTTGGCGGTGGTCTCCATGGCATCGGCACCCTTGAACAGGATGCCGAACTCGGCGCCTTTGCCGGTGCCGGCCATCATGGCGCTCGGCGTGGCCAGCCCCACGGCGCACGGGCAGGAGATGACGAGAACGGTCACGGATATGAGGAGCGCCAGGCCGAACACCCCCAGGTCCTCCAGCTTGTAGGGGGTGAGGACCAGTCGGCTGTCCGGCGAGAACCAGAGGTCGAAGCCGACGTAGAACCAGAAGAGGAAGACGCCCAGGGCCACGGCGTGCACGGCGAGGATGAAGTGCCCCGCGACCTTGTCGGCCAGGGCCTGGATGGGGGCCTTGGTGGTCTGCGCCTCCTCCACCAGCTTGATTATCTGCGACAGGGCCGTCTCCGCACCCACGCGGGTGGCGCGGAAACGGAAGGCCCCGGTCTTGTTGAGCGTACCGCCGATCACCTCGTCGCCGGGGCGCTTCTCCACCGGCAAGCTCTCCCCCGTGACCATCGCCTCGTCCACGGCGGAGTATCCGTCGGTGACGACGCCGTCCACGGGGACGCTTTCGCCGGGGCGGACCAGGCAGATGTCCCCCACCTCCACCTCGTCGGCTGGTATCTCCACCTCCTTGCCATCGCGGACTACGCGGGCCCGCTTCGGCTGAAGCTTCATCAGCTTGCGTATCGCCTCCGAGGTGCGGCCGCGGGTGACGGCCTCCAGATAGCGGCCGAGGACGATGAAGGCGGTGAGGAGAGCGGCCGCCTCGTAGAATGTGGCCTTCTCGCCGCCGAAGCCCGCGCTCGGCCAGAAGGTGTTGACGACGGCGATCATGTACGCGGCGCCGATACCGGTGGCGTACAGGAGGTTCATGTCGGTGACGCCGCGACGAAGGCCGTTCCAGGAGTTGACGAAGAACTGCCGCCCCGGGCCCACGACTATCGGCGTGGTCAGGGCGAACAGGAACAGCTTCTCGCCCATGAAGGAAGGGAGAATGTCCTTCAGTATCCAGACGTCGCTGAAGGTGCCCAGCATGACCAGGGCGCCCAGGGGCCAGGCGAACGCCATGTTCAGGAGCTGGCGCCGGATATCCGCCTGGCGCAGCTTGCGCTCGCGGTCGAGGGCGTCCTCGCCCTCGCCCTTCTCGGACACCTCGTACCCCAGCTCGCGGACCGTCTTCTTGATGGCCGCCGCGGAGACCAGGGCCTCAGAGTACTCGACGATGACGGTGTCGGTGGACGAGGTGGCCTGCACGGAGACCACGCCGGGCAGCGCCTTGAGGGCGGCCGTGATGTTCTCCTCATCCGCCTCAGGCGGACCCATCATCCCCAGCACGAGAAGCTGGAGGCGGGCCCACGGCACCTCATATCCCACGTCCTCGATGGCGCGCTCGATGTCGGGGAGGGTGCAAGCCTCGGGGTCCAGCTTCACGGCGGCCTTGCCCCCGGCCAGGCTCACAGCGGCCTCCCGAACGCCGGGGAGGCCCCGCAGCGCCTTCTCGATGGTGGTGACGCACGCGGCGCAGGTCATCCCCGCCACGGGCACCGTAAGCTCCTCTGTCTCCCGCTCCTCCTTCTCAGCCACGCCTTCCCCTCTTCCTTCTTCCAGTTCCTTCTTCCAACGAACCGCCTAGCGG
>DAOUMF010000179.1:0-33551 GCA_034411955.1 Dehalococcoidia bacterium | reverse complement strand
GGGGCTGAAGTCCTGGAACTCGGGTTTGCGGTCGGTGAGGGGCGAGTTGTGGGCGTGGAGGTAGAGGCGGGAGGCCGCCGCGCCGGGCTCCGGCGTCATCAGGGTGATGATGGACTCCGGCCCCTGCTCCTGGATGGCGTCCAGCATGCCGTCGGCGATCTCCGTGAGGGCCTGGTCCCAGGAGACCGGCTCGAACTTCCCCTCGCCGCGCTCCCCCACCCGCTTCAGGGGCTGCGTCACCCGTTCAGGGGTGTAGTGGATGTAGGACCAGCAGGCGCCCTTCTGGCAGCCCATCGGGTTCATGTCCGGGATGCCCTCTTGGACCGCGGTCAGGGTGCCGCTCTGCTCCTCGCGGACGATCTTGCCGTCGCGGACGTAGACGCGGAATGGGCAGCCGCCGGGGTAGCAGTCCACGGAGTGGCTGCCCCAGGTGACCTTGTCCCACTTCCACTTGTCGCGATAGCGGTCGGCCCATGTCTGCTGCTTGGACGCTCCCATACTCCCAATCTCCACTATGACGTGGCCAGATAGAGGTGACCCGACAGCATCTTCACCGATTCCAGGCAGTGGTCGCTATCGGGCAGTACCGCAAAAGGTTGTAGTGCTTTGCCCCACCACCGGCCCTGTCACGCCCGACAGGCGGGGCAAGGTGGACCGCGTACCGTTGTTGGCCCTCTTCACGAGCGAAGCTTTCGACTCTAATCGCGCTCCGACGGATTGTCTCCTGCCTCACTTTAGTGTAGTCTAACATCGGACCTTTGAAGGGTTTCGCCCAAGGGAGGTAGGGACGCGCCGTGGCCAATGCCCAGCCGACCCCCACAATAGACGATTACCTTCTGGCCATATTCAGCCTCCAGACCGAGGGCGAGCCGGTGATCTCCGCCCGCCTGGCCCGCTGGATGCGCGTCACCCCGCCCACGGCCTGGGCCACGGTGCACCGCATGGAGCGCGACGGCCTGGTGGATATTGACCACAAGAAGGTGATCCGGCTCACACCCGAGGGGCTGAAGCTGGCCCAGAACATCGCCCGACGCCACCGCCTTTCCGAGCGCTTCCTCACTGACGTCCTCGGCGTGAGCTGGGCTGAGGCCCACGAAGAGGCCCACTTATTCGAACACGGCGTGTCGTCCCGCGTAGAGGAGCGCATCTTCGCCATCCTGAACAATCCGACGACCTGTCCCCACGGCAGCCCCATCCCCGGCACCGGCGCCAAGCTGGACCCCAACCTGGTGCCCATGGACACTCTGAAGAGGGGACAGACAGCCACCGTCCGCTTCATTTCCGAGGACCTGAAAGAGGACTTGGATCTGCTGCGCTACCTTGAGCGGGGGAACATCATGCCCGACCGGGAGATCACGGTACAGGAACTGGTGCCCTCCACGGGGGTGGTGATCGTCGAAGCCGAGGGCCAGAGCGTCTCGTTGGGCCTGTCCGTAGCCGCCAAGATCCGCGTTCAGCCCTCGCGGCAGCGTGGCAACGCCGACGCAGGATCGTAGCCCCGAGAGTCGAGGCCGAACGATTTCGGCTTAGCGGTGCCACACTTGCAGTAGGGCGAGACCACAGGAGGTCAGCCTTGCGTGTCGCCAAACTGGCGATCGGCGTCCCCCTCGCGGCGATAGCGGCCTTCCTTGCCTGGTACGGCGGCCTTGTGCTCTCCAAAGTCTTCGATGAGTACAAGGACAGCCCCGACGCCACCTATATAGCTATCGGCGGAGCATCCTTGGCCATCGCAGCGTTGTTTGCGTCTGCAGCACTGCTTACGCTCTCGCGCAGCCGGCATCCGCGCGGTTGGCTGGTGATCGCCCTGGTCGCGGGTGTGGCCAGCGCCCTTCCCTACGCTGGCATGGTCGGCTGGCCAGCGTACGCCGTCAACGCGACCCTTGCTCTGGTGGCGCTCGGTTCCGCATTGACCTTCGTCTTGGGAGGGAGTCGCCCCTCACCGTAAACCGACGCGCCTGGCGCTCACATACTGATGTGGCCGTCGATCACCGTCACGGCGCGGCCGCCGATCTCGATGTGGCGGCCGCCGTCCAGCACCCGAACGAACACCTCCCCGTCCCGGCCCATCTCCGTGCCCTGGCTGGCGACGTAGTCGTCACCGATCTCCTTGAGCATCCCTGTCTTGGCCAGATACGCCGCGACGGTGGCGTTACCACTCCCACAAACCGGGTCCTCGGCAATGCCCGTCGCCGGCGCGAAAGAGCGGACGTGCACCGCGGCCTCGGTGTCGCATCCAACGCTGAAAACGTTTACGCCGACCACATCCAGGTCCCGGCTCAGCTTGCCCAAAGCGGCCATGTCCGGCTCGAGACGGCGAACCGATTCAACGTCCTCCATGAGGGCCACAAGCCAGGTGGGCCCGACATCGATGGCCGCAGGGGCCGGGCTAGTGGCGATCGGGGCTCCCAGAGCAGCGGAGAGCACTTCTGCCGCCTCTCCATGCTCGCGCAGAACCTTCGCCTCCGGGACGCGCACGAAGATGCACCTATCCGCCCCGGTCCCTTCCACCGTAAGCGGGAGCACGCCCGCCAGACACTCTTGCCGAAGCCTACTGGATTGGGAAGGCACGACGGCGCTCTCCAGGACGGCGTGCGCCGAACCGACAGTCGGGTGGCCAGCGAAGGGCAGCTCGCCCGTTGGGGTGAAGATGCGCAGCCGGTAGTCAGCCGAGTCGGAGGACGGCCGTAGGACGAACGTCGTCTCCGACAGGTTGGCCCAGGAAGCGATGCGCTGCATCAGCGCAGGATCGATATCGTCGGCGTCCAGGACCACGGCAACGGGGTTCCCCAGGAAGGGCTGGCCGGTGAATACGTCGACCTGTTTGAAGCGGTAAGTTGGCATCGTCACGCCTTTCTGCAAATAGGGTCTGCCTTAGTAACGACACACGGGAGAGAACGTCACGGGGGCGCTGCTGGAGCCCCTAGCGCTGGGCCAGCTCGGGACGGCCGGACCAGGACCAGGCCAGGTTGGTGCGGGAGACCCCCATCAACATCCCGTGCAGCGCCGTCGGGTGGATGAACAGACCCTCCGGATTGGGATCGTCGGAGCGCCCGGCGTAGCGGGCCCCCCGCTCGTCCAACCGCCGCTGCACCGACGCCACATCGTCCGTCTCCACGTAGCCCATGTAGATGCTCTGGCCCCGCCCGGCAGCGAAGCGCCCCATGGCCAGCGACGGCTCCGTAATCTGGGTCAGCTCGATCCGGTCGAGCTGTTGCGGCGGGTTGAACAAGAGGAGCTGGCCACTGTAGCCGTACCTGTCGCTGTGGATGGGCGAGAACTTGGCCGGATCCAGCCCGAAGGCATCGGCGTAGAACGACGCCGCCCGCTCATGGTCGTCGACGATGTTCGTCACCTCGTACAGCCACTTGATCAGCCCCACGGGCGACCGCTCCTCGTCCGGCGAGAGGACGATGTTCATCCCCGGAGTCTGGTCAGAGGCGATCCACAGCCGCCCGTCCTCCTGGCTGTAGCTCACACCCCGCCGGGAGAGGCGGCTGCCCAGGGCGGAGAGATCGGCGGTGGAGAAGCCCACGGCCAGGATGCCCTCGTCCCAGCGCTCGAGGTGCTCTGCCACCGGGCCCTGTCCGCCGGCAGGCAGGGCCTCGCCCGCGGGCTCCAGCAGCTCGAACTCCGAGATGCCAGCCTGCACCACCGTCCGCCTCGCTCCCAGCAGCCGACTGGTGTCCTCGCGCACCCGTTCAGCGCCGAGGATGGAGCGGAACGTGTCGGCCGCCGCCTCGCGGTCGCGCACTGCCAGGAGCATCCGGTCGACGCGTCTGAGCATAGGGCAGCCTCCTTCTGCGTAGGTGCCGGTCGGCCAGCGGCAGACCCGCGGAGATGCATTATACACCCCTCGCCCAGCGAAGGCCTGCCTACCGGCCGGCCCGTGCCTTTTCAGCGGCCGTCGTTTGCCATATCATGAGGGCCAACCCTGGCCTGTCCGCCTGAGGTGGGAAGGAGGCTGACTGATGACGACGACTTCCGACACGGTGCTCGTGGACGTCACCGATCACATCGCCACCGTGACTCTCAATCGCCCCGAAAAGCTCAACGCCCTCAGCGGTGAGATGATGGACGTGCTGGCCGCGATCATCGAGAGGCTGGCTGAGGCCAAGGAGGTACGCTGCGTGGTGGTTGCCGGCGCCGGGCGGGGCTTCTGCGCCGGCGGCGACATCGCCGGCATGGCCTCCGGCGAAGCGCTACCAGACGAGAACCCGGTAGCCCGTCTTCGCCGCCTCGAGGAGACGTCGCGCCTGCTGCATGAGATGCCCAAGCCCACCATCGCCCAAGTCAACGGTCCCGCCGCAGGGGCGGGGCTGAGCATCGCCTTGGCCTGCGACATCCGCATCGCCGGGGAGAGCGCCCGCTTCGGCACCGCATTCATACGCATCGGGTTCTCAGGCGACTTTGGCGGCACCTGGATGCTCCAGCGCCTGGTCGGCCCCGCCAAGGCCCGCGAGCTCTACTTCACCGGCGACCTCATAGGCGCCAGCGAGGCTGAACGCATCGGCCTGGTCAACCGCGTCGTCCCCGACGACCAACTGGCGAGCGAGACCCGGGCCCTGGCCGAGCGCATGGCCAAGGGGCCGCCCATCGCCCTCGCCCGCATGAAGCAGAACATGAACCTGGGCCTGATCTCCGACTACTCCACCCTCCTGGACTCCGAGGCGGAGGGGATGATCATGACCGCAATGACCGAGGACAACCGGGAGGCGGTCAAGGCATTCCTGGAGAAGCGGCCGCCGACCTTCCACGGGCGATAGCGGGCTAGAACGCGTTCAGGGCGTCGATGAGGCGGCGCAGGCGGCCGTGGCTGCGCTGGTTGAAGTCCAAGGCCAGACGCGGCAACTCCGGGAAGTCGCCCTCGCTGATCTCCTCCTGAGACGCCTCCACCGCCCTCAGCGTGCCGGAGCGCAGGATGTCGGCGAACTCCTTCGAGATGCGCGCCAGCGACCGCTTGTCGGGGAGCCGCTGGAGGCGCAGGACGAGGAGGCCGTCGACATACCGCTGGGAGTGGTAGTTGCGGTAGAAGCCCTCGATCTCGGTGACGGCGGACTCGACGCTGTCGGTAATGTGCACCAGGTCCAAGTCCTCGGGCGAGATCAGGCCGGGACGGATCAGGTGCTCGTCGATGAAGCGCCGCCAGTCGTCCCAGTAGCGCCCGCCTTCGGCCTCCAGCAGCACCACGGGGTGCAGGTCGCTCTTACCCATCTGCATCAGGGTCAACAGCTCAAACGTCTCGTCCAGGGTGCCAAATCCGCCCGGGAACAGGGCAAAGGCATCGGACTCCTTGAGGAAGGTCACCTTGCGGGTGAAGAAGTACTTGAAATTGATGAGCTTGGGGTCGCCCTCGATGACCACGTTGGGCTCCACCTCCATGGGCAGGCGGATATTGACCCCGAAGCTGCGCTCGGCGCCCGCGCCCTCGTGCCCGGCCTCCATGATCCCGGGCCCGGCGCCGGTGATCACCATCCACCCCCGCTCCGCCATCGTCGCGGCGAAGCGGCGGGCGCACTCGTAGTCCGGGTCTTCGGGTCTAGAGTGGGAAGAGCCGAAGATGCTCACCTTGCGAATGCCCCGGTAGCCCCTGAACACCTTGAAGGCGTAGGCGAACTCCTTCAACGCCGCGTTGACCAGCTTCATCTCCCCCCGGTGAGAGCGGTCGCGGGCCACACGGAAGCAGGAGGCCAGCATCTCCGTCAGCAGGTCGCTGTCATCGGACACGCCGACGGCCTTCACCAGCGCGGTTATCTTCGCGTCGAGTCCTTCGTCGCCGGAGCCGTATCGGCGACGGGAAGGCCTGCGTCGTACTGCCACGGTGTCTCCAGTGTATCACCCGCAAGGCCTCGGAGCGCTATGATGATGACATGCCGCGCACGATCCTGCACGCCGATCTTGACGCCTTCTTCGCCTCCGTTGAGCAGTTGGACAACCCGGAGCTGCGAGGCAGGCCGGTGGTGGTGGGCGGGCCGCCGGAGGCCCGCGGCGTGGTCGCCGCCGCGTCGTACGAGGCGCGCCGCTTCGGCGTCCGCTCGGCCATGCCCATGAGCCGCGCCTTCCGCCTCTGCCCCCAGGCGGCGCGCGTCTCGCCCCGGTTCGACCGCTACGCCGAGGTCTCCCGGCAGGTGATGGCGATCTTCCGCGACGTGACGCCGCTGGTGGAGCCGCTCTCCCTGGACGAGGCGTTCCTGGACGCCAGCCAGTCCGCCAGTGGCGGAGCAGCCCACGGCGGCCCGTCCGAGCTGGCCCGCCAACTCAAGCGGCGGGTGAAAGAGGAGACGGGACTCACCGTGTCCATCGGCGTGGGGACCAACAAGACAGTCGCCAAGATCGCCTCGGACATGGAGAAACCGGATGGCCTGGTGGTGGTCGCGCCGGGAGAGGAGGCGTCATTCCTGGCCCCCATGCCGGTGCGCTCGCTGTGGGGCGTCGGGCCCAAGGCTGAGGAGACGCTGGCAGAGATGGGGATCCGCACAACCGGCGAGCTGGCGCGGGCCGACGTAGCCGACCTCACCGCCCGGTTCGGCGTCCGTGGCCAGTGGTTCCACCGCATGGCGAACGGCCTCGACGACCAGCCCGTAGAGACCGAGCACGAGCGTAAGTCCGTCGGCGCCGAGACCACCTTCCCCCGCGACCTGCGCGACGGCCCGGAGCTGCGGCAGGTCCTGGGCCACGTAGCCGAAGATGTGGCCAGGCGCCTTCGAGAGAAGGGGCTGAAGGCCCGCACAGTGGTGCTGAAGCTGCGCTACAGCGACTTCCGCACCATCACCCGTCAGACCCGCCTGGCGGAGGGGATAGACAGCGCCGAGCAACTGGCAACCGCCGCAGGGGCGCTCCTGGACCAGACGGCTCGGCCCGACGACCGCTTTCGCCTCCTGGGCATACACGGCACGAACCTCCAGGCAGGCGACGAAGCACAGCTCCGCCTGTGGCAGAGCCTGTCCTGAGCATGTCGAAGGGGTGACCCCGTGCTGAAGATCGACGGCAGCCAGAAGTCCGGCAGCGGCACCATCGTCCGGGTCGCCTTGAGTCTGGCCGTCCTCCTGGGGCGCGAGGTGCGGCTGGTGAACATCCGACACCGGCGGCCCAACCCGGGCCTGCGCCACCAGCACCTGGCGGCGGCGCGGGCCCTGGCCGAACTCTGCGGCGGCTCCCTGAAGGGCGACTCGGTGGGGTCGCGGGCGCTGGTCTTCCGCCCCGGCCGAACACTGCGGGGAGGCCGCTACCGCTGGGACATCGGCAGCGCCGGCTCCACCACGATGATGGCGATGAGCCTGCTGGCGCCAGCCTGCTTTGCGGACGCGCCCTGCCGATTCCGCATCCACGGCGGGCTGTTCCAGGATTTTGCTCCCTCTGCCTTCCACATGCAGCGGGTGCTCCTGCCCACCCTGTCCATCATGGGCGTGCGGGCCGAGCTGCACATCGAGCGGCCGGGCTATGTGCCCGCGGGTGGGGGAGCCATCGAGCTAACGGTGCGCCCGGTGGGGGACACCCTCACGCCCCTGATACTGCCTCAGCGTCGGGCCCCGGTGAAGGCGACCCGCGGCGTCGCCCTCAGCTCCCACCTGGAAGAACGACAGGTCAGCCGCCGCATGGCCGAGTCGTGCGCCGCCCTCCTGGCGCCGAGGGGACTGCGGCCAGAGATCGAGGTCCGCAACGATGCCACCGCCCCCCAGGCGGGCGCCGCCCTAGCCGTCGTTGCCGAGATGGAGGACGGCCGCCTGCTGGGAGCCGACCGGGCGGGGGCGCCGCGGAGGACCTCGGAGGCGATAGGCAAGGCGGTGGCCCACACCCTTCTCGCCGATCTCGACAGCGGCGCCAGCGTGGATCGCCACTTGGCCGATCAGTTGGTGGTGTTCGCCGCCCTGGCCGCGGGCGAGAGCCTGTACTCGGTGCCGCGGGTCAGCGAGCACCTGGAGGCAAACCTGTGGCTGGCGGAGGAGGTGGCCGGAGCGCGCACGGTCATCGAGGGGAAACTCGTGAGGGTGGGAGGTGTCGGCTACCGGCGTCGGGGCTAGGCGGTGGGCTCTGGGATCTGTTCTCTCTCAGATGGGGTGTCCTCCACCACCTGTACCTTCTCCAGAAAGACGCGAACCACCGTCGCGTCCCACTGCCGTCCGGCGCCGTCCCTAAGGATGTCGACTGCTTCCTGGTGGGTCATCGCCTTCCGGTAGGGGCGGTCGCTGGTCATCGAATCGTAGGCGTCGGCCACGGCGACGATGCGGGCGCCCTGGGGGATGCGCTCTCCGTAGAGGCCATCGGGGTAGCCCTGGCCATCCCAGCGTTCGTGGTGGTGGTAGACGATGGGATACACTTCCTTCAGGAAGGGCACCCGCTTGCAGATCTGGCCGCCGCTGTAGCAGTGCTGCTTGACGATGACGAACTCGTCCGGCGTCAGCTTGTCCGGCTTCTTAAGGATGGCATCCGGCACTATAATCTTGCCGACGTCGTGGAGCGCCGCCCCCATGCGGACGACCTCGATCTCGCGCTGAGGGAGGATGAGCTGGCGAGCGGTGCGGCCGGCGTGTTCGGCGAGGCGATGGCAGTGGCCCCCGGTGTAGGGATCGCGGCTCTCGATCGCCTCAGTGAGGGCCAGCGCCGTATCGAAGGCGAAGCGGGACAGGCTCGCCTGCTGGCGCACGCTGCGGATCGCCAGCTCTGTCTGGCGGCCCAGCCGCTCCAGGCGAGTCAGCTCCTCGGGGGCGAACTGACGCTCTTCTTCGTAACAGATGACGAGGGCCGCCATGATGTCCTCGTCGAACTCCACGGGCACGGCGACGGCGGCCCGGTAGCCCGTGGCCAGGGCGAACTGGCGCAGGCCATCGTAGCGGGGATCCTGGAAGACATCGCTGGACGTGGCGATGCGGCGGTGCAAGATACACCAGCCGGCCACCCCTTCGCCGTAGGGAGCACCGTTCCCGAATAGCCGCGTGAAGTCGTCTTTGTCGAAGCCGTAGGTAGCGTAGGGCTGTTCGCCGTTGCCAGCGCTTCCGACGACGAGGCTGCAAAGCTTGGCGCCCGTGAGCTCAGCCACGCGGCGGGTGATCTCCCCCAGCACAGCCGCCTCGTCGTTGCCAGCCATGATGGTGCTGTGGATGACACTCAGGGTCTCCAGCTCCTGCTGCCGCCGGTCATTGTGGGCCTGCACGTCCAGCAGATGCTCGACCGTCTCATCGAGTTCGTCCCGCTGCGTCTTGATGTTCGTCCACTGGTTCAGGGTAACAGCCAGGAAGAGGTAGACGGCTGGCCATCCCAGCCACAGCACCGGCATCACGGAATCGTCCATGTGAACGTCGAAGACGCCCAGAGCCGGGCTGGTGGACAGGGAGGCGATTACCGCCACGACCAGGGAGTAGGGCAGGGGATGACGGTAGGCCAGAAGGATGATGGGGGCGAAGAACAGAGTAGTAAACACGCTGGGCACCCGGCCGTCGGAGATGACCAGGGAGACGATCGCCACCGTGGCGGCCAGGGCCAGGATGAACTCCGCTACGCGCTTGCGGTTGCGTTCCGTAAACAGACTCATGTGAGACTCGCTAGCGCAGCGACCGACGCGCCGCCCATACCAGATACGTGCTACATAAACTACGACGGCCGCATCTGCGGAGGCGTTACAGGGTTAAGCGAGAGTTAAGGTTAACACACGGCTAATCCGGCATGGAGTAGCCGCCGTTGACGCTCAGAACCTGACCCGTGATCCATTCCGCCCGCTGGGAAGCCAGGAAGGCGACGGCGTCCGCGATATCGGCTGGCCGGCCCAGCCGATTGAGGCCCCTGGCCAGAGGATACTGGCGCATGATCCTCTCGCCCTGCTCCTGTAGCCATTCCGCGGTAGCTTCCGTCTCCGTGGTGCCGGGGGAGACGCAGTTGACAGTCAGACAGTAGCGGCCCATCTCCTTGGCCAGCGCCTTGCTGAATCCCACTACTCCCGCCTTCGCCAGTGAGTAGGCCACAAGGCGCGGCTCCCCTACCCGGCCGGCATCGGAGATGATGTTGATGATCCGTCCCCAGCTACGCTCCGACATCCCCTCGACCACGGCCCGCGAGCAGTTGAGCACGCCGTAGGTGATGAGGCTCATGGTGCGGTCCCACTGGGCGCGATCCGATTGAGAGAAGAACGGCCCGGCAGCGGCATCCTGGGAGCCTTCGGTCACAGGGATGCCGGCGTTGTTGACCAGGATGTCCACCGCGCCCCACTCGTCGACGATGCGGCTCATCATAGAGATCACGGCTACCAAGTCGGTCACGTCGGCCGCCACACCTAGAGCCTGTCCGCCCGCCTGTCTGATCTCCTCAGCCACGGCGTCGGCCCGCTCCTGGAACAGATCGTTGACCGCCACCCTTGCCCCCTCCTCGCTCAGCGTCAGGCAGATCTGGCGACCGATGCCGCGGCCAGCGCCGGTCACGACCGCCACACGATCCTTGATTCCCAGCTCCATCTGCGTACCTCCTCAGAATCCGGGTGAAACCCTGGGTAGTATAGCGGAAGCGCTGGTGCTGGCGGAACGTAGCCGCCCGCCAAGAGGTGGCCTATAATACGGCCACCGATGACCGAAAAGCTCGCGCTGGACGGCGGCCCGCCGGTCCGCGCCGCTCCTTTCCCGCCCTGGCCCGCGCTGGGCGAGGAGGATGTCGGCGCTGTGGCGGAGGTGCTCCGCTCCGGCCGCCTGACGCAGCTCACCGGCGGCGCTGTGGCCGCCTTCGAGGAGGCGTTCGCCGCCTGGCACGGCGCCCGCCACTGCGTCGCCACCAGCTCCGGCACCACAGCCATCCACATCGCCCTAGCCACCCTGAACATCGGCCCCGGCGACGAGGTGGTCGTGCCAGCCCACACCTTCATCGCTTCCGCCACGCCGGTTCTGCACCAGCGGGCGATCCCCGTCTTCGCCGACGTGGACCCCAAGACGTACTGCCTCACATCGGAGAGCGTGGCGGAGCGCGTCACGGCCAGGACAAAGGCGATCGTGGCCGTGCACCTGAACGGACACCCGGTGGATCTGGACGCGTTGCTGGCCCTGGCGGAGCCGCGCGGCATCGCCGTCATCGAGGACGCGGCCCAGGCCCACGGCGCCCTGTACAATGGGCGGAAGGTGGGCACCATCAGCCGCCTCGGCTGCTTCAGCTTCTGGGAGGATAAGATCATGACCAGCGGCGGTGAGGGCGGCGCCGTCATAACCAACGACGATGCCCTGGCCGAGCGCATGCGGCGCATCCGCCACCACGGCGAAGGACCGATACAGGAAGAGCGCGCCTACTACCACCTGGAACTGGGCTACAATTACCGGATGACATCCATGCAGGCGGCGACGGGCCTGGTGCAGCTCGGGCGGCTGTACGATTACCTGGAAGCGCGCCGCCGCAACGCCGCCTACCTCTCGGAGCGCCTGGGGGAGATCGAGGCGCTGGAGACGCCGTACGTGGCGCCATACGCGGTGCACAGCTACTACAAGTACATCTGCAGCCTGCGACCGGGAGCCCTATCGCTGGACGTCGAGGAGTTCGTACGGGCGGTGGCCGCCGAAGGGGTGCCCATCTCCCGCCGCTACCCGACGCCGCTGCCCAAGCAACCCGTCTTCCGAGACGCAGGTTACGGGGGCCTGCCCTGCCCGGTGGCCGAGCGCCTGGCCGACGAGCTGTTCACGCTGCTGGTGCACCCGACAGTGACGACTGCAGACCTCAACGACGTGGTGAGGGCGATAGGCAAGATAACGGAGGCGCGCAAAGCGTGAGCGAGACGGACTTGCAGTTCCATCCCGTGACCCCTGACCGCTGGCGGGACCTGGAGACGCTGTTCGGGCCGGACGGGGCCGACGGCGGCTGCTGGTGCATGTGGTTCCGGCTGAGGCGCAGGGACTTCGACCGCAACAGCGGTGAGCAGAACAGGCAGGCGATGAAGGGCATCGTCCATTCGGGGGAAGTGCCCGGACTGCTGGCCTACGCCGCGGGCGAGCCGGTGGGCTGGGTGTCACTAAGCCCGCGCGAGAGGTTCCCGCACCTGGAGCACTCCCGGACCCTGAGGCGGGTGGACGACCAGCCCGTCTGGTCGGTCGTCTGCTTTGTCGTCGACGAACGGTTTCGGCGCCAGGGGCTGATGGCCAAGCTGCTGAGGGCAGCGGTTGACTACGCCCGGGAGCGAGGCGCCAAGATCGTCGAAGCGTACCCCGTCGAGTTGAAGGGAGGGCTGACCGGCTATTCCGGTTACACCGGCATCGCCTCCACCTTCCGCAAAGCAGGGTTCGTGGAGGTGCTCCGGCGCTCCCACGACCGGCCGATCATGCGTTACTACACCGAGGAGTCGAAGACGTCATGACAGTTCGCATCGGGATCGTCGGCTCGGGGTTCGTCGCCAGCCTGCACGCCCAGGCGCTGCGGCAGGAGCCGGACACCGAGATCATCGCCGCCGCCTCCCCCAACGCCGAGCACGTCTGGGTGTTCGCCCGAACCTTCAGCATCCCTCACGCCTTCATCGACTATCACGATATGCTGGAGGGCGACCTCGTCGACGCCATCACCGTGGCCTGCCCCAACGACCTCCACTGTGAAGTGACCCTGGCCGCGGCGGCCGCCGGCAAGCACGTGCTGGTGGACAAGCCGCTGGCCCTTAGCCTCTCAGAGTGCGACCGCATGATCGAGGCCTGTCGGGGCAAGGGCGTGATCCTGATGTACGGGGAGAACCTCTGCTTCGCGCCAAAATACGTCCGCGCCAAGCAGCTCGCGGAGGAGGGCGCCCTGGGCGAGGTCTATTACGCACGGCAGTTGCAGTGCCACTACGGCCCGCACTCGAGCTGGTTCTGGGACGTGGAGCGCTCCGGCGGCGGCGTCCTCATGGACATGGGCTGCCACTCCATCGCCTTCTGCCGCTGGGTGTTTGGCAACGCACCGGTGGAGAGCGTCTACGCCGAGCTGGGCCGCTTCGTGCACGGCAAGCGGACAAAGGGGGACGACCACTCGCTGGTGGTGATGCGGTTCGCGCCATCGGGCGCACCTATGGGCGCCGGCGGCGCCATCGGCGTGGCCGAGAATTCATGGGCCCGCGCCGGCGGCCTCGACGATCGCGCCGAGATCTACGGCTCCCAGGGGCTAACCGTGGCCGACCTGGCCCGTGGCTCCGCCCTCAGCACCTACAGCGAGCCCGGCTACGGCTACGCCATCGAGAAGGCGCCCGACACCCGGGGGTGGACGTGGACGGGGTTCGAGGACGCCTGGAGCGAGGGCTTCCCCGGGGAGATGGCCCACTTCGTCGACTGTGTGCGCGAGGGGGAGCAGCCCGCCGTCACCGGCGAGGACGGCCGCGCCGTGCTGGAGATCATCTGCGCCGCCTACGAGTCGGCGCGCAGCGGCCAGCGCGTAGCGCTGCCGTTCCAGACGGACGCCCGCAAGCCGATCGATATATGGCTGGGGGAGTGAGGCGCTATCCGATCCCGAGCGCCTTCTCCATCTCCGCGTCTGAATAGGCCCGCAGCGTCTCGCTGTGGACGTTCCCCGCCTGGGCGATATTGAACAGCCCCGCCAGCATCGCGTCCTCGCTGGGGGCGTCCATGACCGCCACCAGGTCGTACCTGCCCTGGGTCCAATACATGCCGAGCACCTTGAAGCCGCGCTTCTCGTTCTCGGCGCGAATCTCGCGGGCACGTTTCACGGTGTCCTTTATGCCCTTCAGACCCTGGTCGGTGAAACGGTACAGCACCACGTAGGTAGGCATGGGAACCTCCTTCCGAAAACTGACCGTTGGCTACCCACGTATTCTATGCCATCGCCGTTGATTTCGGAAGCTCTCTCGACGATCCTGCGCTAGAATGACCTCATGACCGACGAACCAGCGCTTCCGCCCCACACGATTGCCCCGGCCACCGCGGCCGACATGCCCTTCATCGGCGACGCGGTGACGCGGCTGCGCCTGGACGGGGAGTGGCTGGAGCCCCAGCAGTTCATCGTCGTGCGGCGGCAGGGCAGCGATGGCAGCATCGTCGCCTTCGGGCGCATCAAACCCTATCGGCAGACGTACGAGCTGGGGTCCGTCGCCGTGCTGGAGGAGGAGCGAGGCCGGGGCTGGGGCCGCCTCGTCGTCCGCGAGCTGATCCACCGCTTCCCGCAGGACGAAATCTTCATCACGACCGACCTATCGGAGTACTTCGAGCGGCTGGGCTTCCTGCGCACCGACATCCTGCCGCAGGAGATAGAGGACAAGATAAGCCGCGTGTGCAATAGCCTTCGCTCGGGCGTCGTGGGGATGGTCTACGACCGCCACATCCAGCAACGGCCCACCCTTGCGGACGTCTACCGCGCCAGGCACACCATCGAGCCCCACCTGAAGCGGACGCCCTTGGTGCACAATCCCTACCTGTCACAGCTGTTGGGCTGCCAGGCGTACCTGAAGCTGGAGAACCTTCAGCCCATCGGCGTCTTCAAGGTGCGAGGCGGAGTGAACCTGGCGGCCCGCCTAAGGCGGGAGCGGCGGCGGGGGATCATCGGCGCTTCCACCGGCAACCACGGGCAGTCGTTGGCCTACGGGGCCCGGCTGGTGGGGATGCGCTGCGTCATCGCCATGCCCCGCCGCTCCAACCCACTCAAGGTGGAGGCGATCCAGGCTCTGGGCGCCGAGGCAGCCTTCCACGGCCGCAACTTCGAGGAGGCGCGCGCCTGGGCCGAGGGGTTCGCCCGCCGGGAGGGTATGAGCTACGTCCATCACATCAATACCCCCGAGTTGGTGGCAGGCGTGGCCACCACGAGCGTGGAGATCCTAGAGGACCTGCCGGACGTGGACGTCATCATCGCGCCCATCGGCGGCGGTAGCGGCGCCAGCGGCCACTGCATCGTCGCCAAGGCGCTGCGGCCGGAGGTGCAGGTGATCGGCGCGCAGGCAGAGGGGGCGCCGGCGATCTACCGCTCGTGGAAGGAGCGCAGGCTCCAGCAGGCCCCCATCGAAACGTTCGCCGAGGGGCTGGCCACGGGAACGCCCTTCTTCGTACCGGTGAGGACGTTCATCGACCACCTGGACGACATGCTGCTGGTGAGCGACGACGAGATGCGCGAGGCGATCGCCCTGCTGCTGCGCGCGGCCCGGCAGCTCGCCGAGCCCGCCGGGGCGGCCGCCACGGCCGCGGCACTGAAGCTGGGCGAGCGGCTCAAGGGGAAGAAGGTGGCGCTGATCCTCAGCGGCGGCAACCTGCCCACGCAGGACCTGCGGCGCATCCTGGGCCGGCTCAACCGATGAGCACCCTCCTGGCCGGGGCCGCTGTCGTCGACATTACGCCGCCCGTCGGCGGCTTCATGGACGGCTACGGGGACCGTACCGAGCCTTCCCAGGGGGTGCACGACCCGCTATTCGCCCGCGTGCTCGTGCTGGACTGCGGCGACGGCGACCAGTGCGCCATCGTGGGCTGCGACCTGCTGGGCGTCCACCCGCAGATCGTGGACGAGGTGCGCCAGGGAGTGCAATCACTGTGCGGCATCCCGGCGGAGCGCATCGTGGTGGCGGCCATCCACAACCACGCCGGTCCCTGGGGCCTGCGGGCCGGAATGTTCTGCCAGCTCGCCAAGGGGCTGGCGGCGGAGGTGGTCCGCAGGGTCGTCGGCGCCGTCGTCTTCGCCCACAGCCAGCGCCGGCCAGCGACGCTCAAGGTCGGTCAGGCTGTCGTCGATACGGTGTCGCAGAACCGCCGCCACCCGGACTGGCCCGTCGACCCCGCCCTGAGGCTGCTGCTGGTAGACGGCGACGACGGGAGGCCCGTGGCCACCCTGATTAACTTCGCTTGCCACGCCACGGTTCTGAGCGCCGCCAACCTGATGCTGTCGGCGGAGTTCCCCGGCGTCGCCTGCCGCATCATCGGGGAGCAGACGGGGGCGCCTGTCGTGTACCTCAACGGCGCTTGCGCCAACGTCAACCCCACCTGGATACGGCAGGACTTCGACAGCGTGGAGCGGGCGGGCCAGGTCGTCGGCGGTCAGGCGTTGCGCCTCGTCGGCGAGCTGCAAGCCCTGGGGCCCGGCCAGCGGGCCCACAACATCCGCTGGGACGAGTTCACGGAGAAGGCCGTCCCCGGCCGCACGGTGGAGCCGCGCCTTCGCGCCGCCCGGCGGGAGATGGAGCTGCCGCTGCGGCCGTTCGAGTCGGACGAGGCGTACGCCGCCCGCATCGCAGAGCTGGAGGGCGAGGCGGCACCGCTGGCCGAAGGTAGCGACGAGCGGCGCGAGGTGATGGCACGGCTCACCCGCGCCCAGAACGAGCGCTGGGCGGGGGCCTGGGCGCGCCGCCAGCCCCCAGCGGCCACCCAGCGCACCGAGCTACAGGCTCTATTCCTCGGGGATGGGCTGGCGCTGCTGGCCCTGCCCGGTGAGTTCTTCGTGGAGACGGCGGAGGCGATCCGGGCCCAGTGCGGCGTCCATGACCTGCTGGTCGCCTGCTACGCCAACGACTACATCGGCTACGTGGCCCCGCCGGAGGCGTACGCCCAGGGCGGCTACGAGGCGGGCGTCACCTTCTTCGCCCCCGAGGCGGAGGAGATCGTGCGTCAGGCGGCGGTGGAGGTGCTACAATCGGTCAGCGGATAGGAGAGGAGGAGGTGATGGCTGGCTCCACCAAGACCGTTCTCGTCATCGTCGCCCACGCAGGGGCAATCGGTCATTCTGAGGAGCGCAGCGACGAAGAATCTCGCTCCTCTTCCCTGGCGCTGCGAGATTCTTCGTCCGCCTTCGGCGGACTCAGAATGACAGGAAGAGGAACGTGAACAGAACCAAGACCGTCCTCGTCATCGTCGCCCACGCCGACGACATGGAGTTCATGGCCGGCGGCACCATCGCCAAAATGGCCGATATGGGCTACGCCGTCCACGAGGTGATCGCCACCAACAACGAGCGGGGCACCCTGGACCCGAAGTGGGGCCCTCGCTTCACAGCGGACGCCCGGCGGGAGGAGGCCAGCCGGGGGGCCAAGGTGCTAGGGGTGAACCCAGGCATCGAGTTCCTGGGCTACGAGGACGGCCGCCTCAGCGAGACCCCCCTCAACGAGCTGCGGGAGCGCTGCATGCGGGCGATGCGCCGCCTCCGCCCGGACGTGCTGTTCACCTGGGACCCCTTCGCGCCCTACGAGAACCATCAGGACCACCGGGCCGTGGCCTGGGCGGCGATGGAGGCGGCCAGCTTCTCCCACTTCCCCCTGTACCACCCAGAGCACCGCGACGAGGGGCTGGAGCCCCACTGCGTGGGCGAGCAGTACTTCTTCGCCAAGGTGCCGTACGACACCAACAAGGCAGTGGACGTCTCCGGCCACATCGAGCGCAAGATCGACGCGCTGTGCGAGCACGTCAGCCAGATGGAGCTGACGGTGGCCGAGCTCCAGGTGGATCTCGCCGCCTCCGGCCTGGACATCCCGCCCCTACGGGACGCCGACCCCAAGGACTACCGGCCGGTCATCGAGACGATGATGAGGACGTGGGCCGCGGACGTGGGACGGCGGCACGGCATGGCCTTTGCAGAGGAGTTCCGCCGCCAGCGTTTCGGGGATATCGAGCGCTGGGCGCGGGAACTGGGAGTCGAGCTGCCCGACGATGTCTAGCCGTCAGCGGTGGCTAGTCCGGTAGCGACGCCACCGCTGGGGCCTGAACCTCAGCGGTAGCGGGCCCCTGTTCTCGCTCGCGGTACCCACGCTTGTCGTCCAAGAGGCCTTGCTTCTCCGCCTCCAGGAACGCCCGAACGACGTCCGGGTCAAACTGGATGCCGCTGTTGCGCACGATCTCCTCCACCGCCTTGCGGTGGGGTTGCGCCTTGCGATAGGGCCGGTACGAAGTGATGGCGTCATAGGCGTCCACCACAGCGAAGACGCGAGCGCCCAGGGGGATATCGTCGCCCTTCAGGCCGCGGGGATAGCCCGATCCGTCGTAGTGCTCGTGGTGGGAGTAGACGATTTCCGCCGCGTCCCTCAGGAAATCGATCCCCTGGAGCATGCGATAGCCGAGCTCCGGGTGACGTTTCATCTCCGCCCACTCGGCTTCGTCCAGGGGGCCGGGCTTGGCGAGGACGGCGTCAGCGATGCCGATCTTGCCGATGTCGTGGAGGATCGCCGCCTTCTCGATGCGGCGCTCCTCCTCCTTGCGCAGCCCCATCTGCCAGGCCACGACGGAGGCCAGATCGGAGACGCGGCGGGCGTGTCCGTGGGTAACGCTGTCGTGCAGGTCGAGGGCGGCGCACAGGACGGCGACGATGGAGTCATAGTTGCTCTTCACGTCGTCCGCGCGGCGCTGCACATCGGCCTGCTGACGGCGGATGGAGCGGCGGAGGACAATGATCACCGGCATCAGGCAGACGATGGCGAGGGAAGCTCCGACGGAGATGTCGCCGATGTCGCTGCCCAGGAGCCTGGTGACGATGAAACCCAGCGTCACTATCGATACGAGGGCGACTGCCGCGAAGACCGTGGTGAGCTTCGAGAAGGATGAAGTCTCTCGCTGCGGCCCCGCTGCTTCGCCAACGTTCCTGCGCGTCGCTATCTTGCCCATCGCTGCCTGTTCCGTCATCTGCCCTCTCCCTAACCCTATATTCGGTCGAAGTCGCCCAGAACCGCGTCGTCCGGCAGCCCCTCCTCCGGTCCGGAGGCCGTCATCCGGGGCAGGCGCCGCGAGACCTTGTTTGCGTACATGTCGGCGTCGGCCCAGTGCACCATCTCGTCCACGTCCTCGCCGCCCCAAGGGAAGCCCGAAACGCCGATGGAGACGTTGAGCATCACCTGCAGCCCTTCGTGCTCATACATAGGGACGCGCTCCAGCTCTTCCCAGAGGCGCTGGGCCAAGGCGAAGGCACCCCGCTTGTCCGTGTCCGGCATCAGGACGGCGAACTCGTCTCCGCCCAGGCGAGCGGGGACATCACTGGTGCGAATGTGCCTATCGATGACCTTGGCCAGATTGGCGATCATGATGTCGCCGACGGCATGGCCGTACTCATCGTTGATCTTCTTCAAGCCATCGATGTCCAGCACGACGAGGGCCAGGGCCTGCTTGCTCAACCGGGCCCGCGCCAGCATCTCCTGAAAGCGCTCGTAGAAGTGGCGGCGATTGTAGAGCTCGGTCAGTGCGTCATGGGCAGCCATCTTCTCAAGCTCCATGGCCCGCAGCATGAGTTGTGCCTGTTGGCGGCGCAGCAGCTCCACATGCGAGAGGCGGATGTAGCGGGCCGAGATGATACCGTACAGCAACGGCAGGGCCGCCAGGAGGGGGTAGCCAACGTACTGCCAGGGTTGGTCGGCCTGGGTCAGGACGAAGAACGCCACCACCGCAGCAGTCAGCACGGAAGCTATGCCACGGCTGACCCAGACGACACGGCTGATCCTAGCCTCGTCCTGGGCGATGCCATCTTCCAATGTGGTCTCCAGGTTGCCCTGCATCTCTGCGGTCGTCCTCCGCTCCAGTTAGGCCCGCTCTCGCCGCAGCTCCCCCCATTGAGCGATATCCATCCCGCTACCCTTCGGATCGTTCGCCCTTCTCGGGAGCCGCAAAGAGACTGAACCTCAACCGAATCCTTCTCTCCATAAGGTAAGACGCGCCCTCAGGCAGGTGGTTACAGGAACGAAGGGTACTTCGCGGCCGCACTTTGCCGCTGTGGCGAGGCCTAGTCCTGCCGATTCTTGGGCCGGGAGTAGAGCACCTGACCCCCGACCCAGGTCATCACCACCTCCAACTCCTCGTCCAGGGCCACCAGATCGGCGTCGTAACTGGAGGCGATGCGGCCCTTGCGGCCTTCCAGGCCCACGATCCGCGCCGGCACCGTGGACGCCATACGGACGGCGCCGCCCAGAGGGACGAGCCCCCACTCGACGACGTTGCGGACGAGGACATCCATGGTCGCCGCGCTACCGGCGATGGTGCCGTCAGCCAGGGTAACTTGGCCTTGGGAGAGGCCAGCGGCCGCCACGCCGTCCGTCACCAGGGCCACGTTAGCGGCGCCCTTGGCGGCGAGCAGCAGGCGGGCCGCCGCCGGGTGGACATGCACACCGTCGGCGATAAGCTCCACCGTCACCGCGTGCGACTCCAAAGAGGCGCCGAGCAGCCCCGGCTCCCGATGATGAAACGGACGCATGGCGTTGAAGGCATGGGTCAGGTGTCGCGCCCCGGCGGCGAAAGCCTCCCGCGCCGCCTCATAGCTGGCGTCGCTGTGACCGAGAGCGCCGATGCAGCCGGCGGCCGCCGCCTCCTCCAGAATGGCGCGGGCGCCGGCCAGCTCCGGTGCCAGCGTGAGCATGCGCAGGTGCCCGCCCGCAGCATCCACTAGCCGACGGAACAGGTCTACGTCGGGCATGCGCAGCCAGCTTTCGGGGAGGGCGCCGCGACGGGCGGCATTGACGAACGGCCCCTCCAGATGGAAGCCGAGGAGTTCGGCGCCACCAGATACCGGCCCCACGGCCTGGGCAGCGGCACGCAGGTAGGTCTCACCCTCGTCGGGCGTGTCCGCCACGACGCTGGCCAGGAACGACGTGACGCCCTTGGCCGCCACCCAGCGGGCGTAGGAGCGCACCTCCTCGGGGTTCCGCGTGGCCAGGGAGAAGCCGCCGCCGCCGTGAACATGAATATCGATGAAGCCCGGCACCAGGGTGGTGTCGGGCAGCTCCGTCACCAGCACCTGCGGGGGCAGCCGCACTCTCTCCCCCACCTCCACAATCCGTCCGTCCTCGATGACGACGGTGCCCCGCCCAATCTCATCGTCGGGCGTGAGGACGCGGGCGCCGGTGAGAGCTGTGATCATACGCGTAGCCTGTGTCAGGAGGCAGGGCTATAATACACGAGCGTTGTCCAGTCCGCCTCTCGGCCGTACCCATAAGGAGACCCGCGTGGATCGGAGCCTGCGCCTAGAAGGTCACGTCTCCCCGGAGGACGTCCGCCGCAGCCCTTACCTCTACCTCCCCATGCCCGTGCCGTCCGGCACCTCCCGCCTGCACGTCTCCTACGAGTACTCGGACCCGGTGACTGCGGCCTTCAGCATGGGGCCCGGCAACACCATCGACATCGGCGTCTTTGACCCCCGCGGACACGACTTCCTCGACGGCTCTGGCTTCCGCGGCTGGAGCGGCTCCGCCAAACGCGAGTTCTTCATCGCCCGCCACGAGGCGACGCCCGGCTACATTCGCGGCCCCCTCTTCCCAGGCGACTGGCACATCGTGCTGGGCTTCGGGCGAGTAAACCCCGAAGGCGTCCGCTACAGCGTGACGGTGAACCTGGCCCTGGACGAACGCGACCCACCGCCGGGCCACGCCGAGAAGGGCGCGGCGACCGCGCAGGCCAAGGTCGGGGGCCACAGTCGCGCAGGCCGAAAACCGAACGGGCGCTGGCTGAAGGGCGACCTTCACTGCCATACGATTCACTCCGACGGCCTGAACACGGTGGACGAGATCGTGGCCAGCGCCATCGAGCGCGGCCTGGACTTCCTGGCCATCACCGACCACAACACCGGTACCCACTACGAAGACCTGACACGGCTCTCCCACCTGCCCATCGTCCTCATCACCGGCGAGGAGGTCACCACCTACCGGGGCCACGCCAACGTGTGGGGCCTGCGCGAGTGGATCGAGTTCCGTTGCGCCGACGCCGAGTCGATACGGGCGGTGCAGCGGTTCGTCCTCCGGAAGGGCGGCCTCATCTCCATCAACCACCCCAAGAGCGTCGGCCCGCCCTGGCTGTTCGAGGGCTGGGACGGCTACCCCTGCATGGAAGTCTGGCAGGCGCCGTGGCGCTTCTACAACTGGGAGTCGCTGGAGCGCTGGGACGATATGCTGCGGCGGGGCGAGCGGGTGATCGCCGTCGGCGGGTCGGATGTCCACTCCATCCCGCCTCAGCGGCCGATGCACCCCCACGGCCTGGGGAACCCCTGCACCTGCGTCTACACCCAGGACAAGCCCTCCGAGGGCAGCATCCTGGACGGCATCCGCCGGGGCCGCGTGTTCGTCTCCGACGATCCTGACGGCGCCCAGCTCATCCTGTCAGCGGACGAGGACGGCGACGGCGAATTCGAGAAGATGATGGGGGACACGGTGGAGGCCGGCGAGGGCCAGCGGGTCACCTTCCGCGTCTGGACCAACGGCGGCGCTGACCGCCGCCTGTGGCTCGTCCGCGACGGCCTGCCCCTGGACATCGTCCCCGTGGACCGGGCGGAGGCCGTGCACACGTTCTCCCTAGAGCTGTCCGGCCGCAGCTACGTCCGCGCGGAGCTGCGCGGCTTCCGCGGCCGCCCGGAGCGGGGCGAGGTGGTGTGGGCGATGACGAATCCGATATGGCTGAGGACCGTACAGAGCTGATGGCAGGCTGATATGCGCGTCCTCTTCTTCCAGGGATTCGTGTCCCCGGAGAGGGACTACAAGGCCAGCGACGCAGTCGGCTACGGCATCACCTCGGCGGACGCGGTGGTGGAGGCGCTGGCAGCCCAGGGGATCGAGGTCGTGGCGGTGAAGCCGCCGCCGTCCTCCTCCCCAAATCAGGAGAAGCGACGGCTAGCCTGGATCCTGGACGGCTACAAGGCCCTCCTAGACCTGGAGCTCCGCCCCGGCGACGTCATCTTTATCTTCCACACCTTCCAGCAGTTCCCGGCGGAGGTTCGGCGCATCCTCCAGGACCTGAGGACGCCCCTGCCCATCATCGGCTACACCCATGGGAGCCACTGGGACCCGAGCGACCTCTATCGCTTCATACACTACCCCGGCATGGAGGTCACCGACCTCGCCAACCTCCTGTGCCTGGATCGCGTGCTGGTGCCGTCACACTACCTGAGAGGAGTGATCCTGGAGAACATCGGCAACTGGCAGCGGGAAGCCGCCAGCAAGATCGAGGGGAAGATAGCGGTGGTGGGGCTGCCCATCAACACCCGTCTCCTGGACGCCTCTCGCACCGATGAGAGGTTCGACAGGCCCACCATCGTCTTCAACCACTCCCTGATCCCGAGCAAGGCGCCAGAGGTCTTCCTCGATGTGGCAGAGCGGGTGCTGGAGAGGCACGAGGTGAGCGTCATTATCACCCGCGAGGCCCCGGACGAGGGGATCAACAGGCGGCTCGCTGAGCTGAGCGGCCGCTTTCCCGGCCGGCTGACCTCCGGGGAGACCTACTCTCTGCCGGAGTACTTCCGCATCCTGTGGAGAGCCGATATCCAGGTGTCCACCGCCCTCCACGAGGGGCTGGGCATCGCTACCCTGGAGGCGATGTACACCCACAACTGCTCCCTACTCCCCAACCGTTGCAGCTACCCTGAGATCACCGGTGGCCTCGAGGATGTGTTATGTTCCTCCACGGAGGAGCTACTGGACAAGCTCGATTACTACCTGAAGAACGAGGGGGCGCGCCGGCAGGTGGCCCAGACGCTCCACGAGCGGAGCCTTCGCTACGCGCCGGATCAGGTCGCCTCTCGCCTGGTGGCCGTCCTCACCGAGCTTGAGGGTCGAACGGAGTGATCGCCGCGACCTGCCGTCCGCCCCTTGAAAGCCAATGGCCGAGCTAGCCAGGCGCACCTTCGTCGTCGTCTCCCACACCCACTGGGACCGCGAGTGGTACCGGCCCTTCGAGGCCTTCCGGGTGCAGCTCGTCCACATGCTGGATGACCTGCTCGACCTGCTGGACAGCGACCCCGAATACCGGCACTTCGTCCTGGACGGCCAGACCATCGTCTTGGACGACTACCTGGAGGTGCGCCCGGAGCGCCGCGCTGACATCCAGCGGCTCGTGCGGGCCGGCCGCTTGCTCGTCGGCCCTCACTACGTGCTCCCCGACGAGTTCCTCATCGGCGGCGAGTCCTGGGTGCGCAGCCTCCAGATCGGCATCCGCTCGGCGCGGGAGTTCGGCCCGGTGATGATGGTCGGCTACTCCCCGGACGCCTTCGGTCACATCGCCCACCTACCGGCCGTCCTGCGCGGCTTCGGCATCGACTCCGTCGTCCTCTGGCGCGGGGTCGGCCGCGAGGCGACCAAGAGCGAGTTCCTGTGGCGGGCCCCGGACGGCTCCGAAGTCCTCGTCCTGCACTTGCCCTTCAGCTACGGCATCGCCCGTAGCTTGCCCGCGGAGCCAGCGGGGCTGCGCAACCTCCTCAGCAGCCTGAGGGGCTCCCTGGAGCCCCTGGCCGCCACGCGTTATGTCCTCATCCCTAACGGCTTCGACCACTTCGGCCCTCAGGATGACCTCCCCCACATCCTGCGCACCGCCAACGAGCTGTTCGACGACGCCGAGTTCGTCCACGGTCACTACCCGATGCTCGTGGAGGCGATACGGCGGGAGGCACCCGAGGGCGGCCTGCCTCGTCTCGAGGGAGAGTTTCGCTCCAGCCAGCGCTCGCAAGTCTTCCCCGGCGTCCTCTCGGCGCGGGTGTGGATCAAGCAGCGCTATCAGGAGTGCGAGGACCTTCTGGCCCGCTACGCGGAGCCGCTGGCCCTCTGGGCCCACCTGCTGCGAATCGAGAATGGCGAGCCGGGCACAGGCTCATCCGACCAAGCCCTCCTGCGCCAGGCCTGGAAGCTCCTCCTCCAGAACGCCCCCCACGACTCCATCTGCGGCTGCTCCATAGACCAGGTCCACGAGGAGATGCGGCCCCGCTTCGACCGCTGCCAGCAGATAGCGGAAGCAGTGCTGTACGAATCGCAACGCTACGTCGCCGATCTCGCCTCTCGCCCCGGCGGGAGCAGCGTTGTCGTCTTCAACTCGGAGGGTGGGCCCCGCACCGACTTCTGCACCGCCCGCCTGCCGCTGGAGGAGGCGGACGCGCGCGGCGGCAAGCTGCCCGCCTCGCTGGTGGACGCCGCGGGCCGCAGCCTGCCGCTCCAGTTGCTGGAGCGCGGCCTGCGCTCCCCCCTTGATCCACGGGAGCGGGTCGTCGCCGGGTTTGTGGCCGAGGACGTGCCCGCCTACGGCTACCGGGCCTATCGGGTGGAGTACGGTGAGGCGCGACGGAAAGTAGGCGGCGGGCGACGCGAGATCGAGAACGAATTCTTCCGTGTCACCGCAGACCCTGCGGACGGAACCCTCACCGTGGAGGACCTGCGGACCGGAGCCGTCGTCAGCGGCCTCAACCGCTTCGTGGACGGGGGCGACCGCGGCGACGAGTACACCTACTGCCCGCCGCAGAACGATGATCTCATCCCCAGGCCCTCGCGGGCGGCGCGGGTCAGGCTCGTGGAGCGCGGCCCGGCGCGCTGGACGCTGGAAGTCGTCCAGACCTACTCCCTACCTTCGGGCCTGACAGAGGACCGCGACGCCCGCTCACCCCAGCGAGTCGAATGCCGGATCGTCAGCCGCGCCAGCCTCTTCCCCGGCGTTGCCCGCATCGACATCGAGACGGACGTGGACAATCGTGCCCGGGATCACCGGCTGCGCGTCCACTTCCCCACCGGCGTGCGCAGCGAGGACGCCCACGCGGAGCAACACTTCGGGGTCCTGCGCCGCCCGCTGGCGCCGCCGGAGGACAACGGCACTAGCATGGAGACACCCATCGCCACCTATCCTCAGAAGTCCTTCGTGGACGTCAGCGACGAACAGCGCGGGCTGACGGTCGCCAACCGCGGCCTGCCGGAATACGAGGCGCTTCAGGAGGCGGGCGGGCCGGTGACCATCGCCCTCACCCTGCTGCGCTGCGTCGGCTGGCTCTCGCGGTCGGACATCCACACCCGCCGCGGTCCCGCCGGCCCCTCTTTAGAGACGCCGGGGGCGCAGATGCCCGGCCGCTGGAGGTTTCACTATTCGCTGATCCCCCATGCTGGCGGGTGGGACATGTCGTTCCAGGAGGCGCACCGCTTCGCGCGGCCGTTGCGGGCCGTGCGCACCGGGCGCGGAAGGGGAACCCTGTCGCAGGAAGGCTCTCTGGTCGACATCGAGCCGCCGACTTTCGTCCTCTCCTCGTGCAAGCTCGCCGAGGACGGCGACGCCATCGTCGTCAGGGTGTACAATACGTCCGATGCGTCCCAGGAGGGCCGCCTGCGGTTGCTCCCCTGGCCGGGCAGGCTCAACCACGCTGCCGCCCAGATTGTGAACCTGAACGAGGAGGCGTTGGGCCCGGCGGCCGCGGACGACGGCTGGGTGACGCTCTCGGCCCGCCCCAACCAGATACTCAACGTGAGTCTCAGGACAGCATAAGAGACGCGGCGATGACTATCGATCCCAGCAGGTGGACAGCGCTCTGGCCATGAGGTGGGGTGGCGCCATGGCGCGCAGACTTTTCGTCCTCTACCTTCTCATCGTCCTCGGGCCGCTGGCTGTTGCCGCCGCCGCCTTCACATTGCGCGATCTCCTGGCCCGGCGCAGGCCAGACCCCTCCGAGGGCAACGGTCACGCTGAGGCCGAGGCGCTCGAACACACGGTCGAGGAGATACAGGCCATCTGATAGGGCTGGAGCGAGGAGAGAGAGCGTGACGGACATCGAGGGAGCGAAAACGCGGGCGAAAGAAGGTGTCGCCGCCGCGGCCGACGAACTGATAGATGTGAGCCGCCGCATTCATGAAAATCCTGAGCTGGCAATGCAGGAGCGGAAGGCGGCCGCCCTGCTGGCCGACCGACTGGAGGCGCACGGGTTCCAGGTGGAGCGCAACGCTCACGGCCTGGAGACGGCGGTCCGGGCCACCTGGGGCGAGGGCCCGGTCACCATCGCCTACCTCTGCGAGTACGATGCCCTGCCGGAGATGGGCCACGCCTGCGGCCACAACCTCATCGCCACCGCCGGGCTGGGCGCCGCCTACGGCCACAAGGCCGCCCTATCGCCCAGCCAGGTGCGCCTCTTGGTGTTCGGTACCCCTGCGGAGGAGAGCATCGGCGGCAAGATCATCCTGCTGGCGCGCGGCGCATTCGAAGGGGTGGACGTGGCGCTGATGGCCCATCCCTCCCCCGTCGACATCGACATGCCCCCCATGTACGGCCTCGCCCAGATGGACGTGGAGTATCGGGGACAGTCGGCCCACGCCTCCATCGCGCCGGAGATGGGGGTGAACGCTCTGGACGGGCTGGTGACGGCCTATCAGGCCATCGCCCAGCTACGGCAGCACATCCGGCGGGACTCTCGCGTGCACGGCATCATCACCGACGGGGGCTCCGCACCGAATGTGGTGCCGGACCGCGCGGCCGGGTCGTTCTGGATACGGGCGCTCCGGCCTGCCTACCTGGAGGAGCTGAAAGGGAAGGTGCAGCGCTGCTTCGAGGCGGGGGCCGCGGCCTCCGGCGCAACCCTGGATGTGCGCTGGGGCCCCTGGTCCTGCGCCCCCATGCGCAGCAACAGCGCCCTGGCCGCAGCCTACCGCGGCAACGCCGAGTCCCTGGGCCGCACCTTCGTCGACGCCAGGCTGGAGTCCACCGGAAGCTCCGACATGGGGAACGTGAGCCAGGCGCTACCGTCCATCCACCCGATGTTCGGGATCGGGGCGGCGGCGCTCAACCACACGCCTGCCTTCACAGGCGTGTGCGCGACCGACACGGCCCACCAATCGATGATCCAGGCCGCCCAGGCGCTGGCGATGACCGCCGTGGACGTGGCGCTGGACCCGGACCTGCTCCAGCGCGCCAAAGAGGAGTTCGCGTCCGGCAGGGGATCCCCCTAGGCCGATCTTACGCCAGGGCGCTCAGCCTGAGCCCGCCGAACGGCGGGCGCGTCCGGATATGTCCCAGCGCTCATGGTTCGTCGAGCCTGCCGCATGGGGGTTTGAGCTACCGACGGTCGGCCCGACAATGGGGCCGCGATGACCACTGCGCTTTCCGGCAAGTGGGTCTGGATCTGGAACTGGCGTCGCTGCGACGGCGGCGACCCGGCGAAGATAGCCGCCAGGCTGCGGGAGGCAGGCTGCCGCGGCGCTCTGGTGAAGGCCCACGACGGCCCACGGTGGTTTGATCAGGGCCGCCCCTGGCGGGAGATCGCCGCTGCCCTACGAGCGCAGGGCCTCGTCGTCGGCGGCTGGGCCTACCTCTACGGCCGTGACCCCGCCGATGAGGCTCGCCTGGTGGGCGAGACGGTCTCCTACGGCCGAGCCGACATTTTCGTTCTCGACGTGGAAGCGGAGTTCGAGGGACGGCCGCAGGCTGCCGAGGAGCTGTGCCGCCGCGCCCGCGAGGCTGTGGGCCCCGACTTCCCGCTGTACTACAGCAGCTTCGCCGTCGGCCGATACCACCGCTCGTTCCCGTACTCGGTGTTCGCCCGCTACTGCCAGGGCGCGGCGCCACAGGTCTACTGGAACGCCTTCGGGTGGCCCGTCCAGCAGGCCATCCGCTGGACATACGAGGACTACGCAGCCCTGGGGGAGACGCCCCAGCGCGTGTTTCCCGTGGCGGGGCTGTACGCCGAGCGAGGTGTCCCCTACCCCGCCGCCGGCGACGTGAAGGCTTTCGCCGACGAGGCCGCCCGTAGAGGCTCCGCCGGCCTCAGCTTCTGGTCCTACGAGCACATGAACGAGGAGATGTGGGCAGCGGTGTCCGCCCTGAATGAACCAACGCAGGAGGTGGAGATGTCCAGCCTGGAGTTCCAGCAGCTCAGCGGCGCCCACGCCGCCCTGGCCGACCGCGTGGGCCGTCTGGAGACGGAAGTGGCCGCCCTCAAGGCCCGCCCTCCCAAGGGTTCACCGCCCAGCCGTCCATCCCCCCGCACCTACACCGTCCGCCCTGGCGATACCCTTTCCGGCATCGCCGCCCGATTCAGCATCGCCGACTGGCGGACGCTGTACCAGGCAAACAAGGGGGTCGTCGGGCCGAATCCGAACCTGATCCGGCCGGGGCAGGTGCTGACCATCCCCGGATAAAGCAAGACGCCCCGGGACAAGTCGTCGGGGCGCCCTGCGACGTTCGTCGGAGGCCGGAGCCTATGCTAGAGCGTTAGCGATCTCTCCGCCCACGATGGCGGCGAACACCAGGAATAGCGGAATGATGGCGACGTTGAGCCTACGAGCCACCAGTTGAAGCCGCGGGCTGAGGCTGACGCTCAGCACCTCCTTGGCGGCCAGGTAGCTGATAAGCATCAGCGTGGCTGCCATCCCCAGCAGGGCCGAAATGCCGAACAACGTCACCGTCGTCACCGTAGTGCTGGTTACCGTCGATACCATGCCTGCCTCCCTGTCTCCACACTGCCCAAACGTCCGATCTTCGAAACCCCCTCAAAGTAACAGACGCCCGAAAGGGTGTCAACGCTACTGGCCCCGCAAAGCCCGTGAATAGCGTGAAAGCGCGGTGAATGGCCCCTCCCGACCTTGACAGCGCTCAGCCCCTGATTTAGTCTTGGCTGTTCGACGAAGCGAGGCGTCCCGGCCACACGACCAGGACGAAGCGGCGCAGGCCCCTTCCCGGTCCACTTGTGGCGATATCGGCGGCCCTTGCCGGGCCGTCGATTCTGTTTTCGGTAGGAGGATATTGGAGGAGGATGCAGCCATGCCAAGGTCACTAGTAAGCTTCGCCGCAATCCTGATACTGGCTCTGTGGATCGGAGGACTGTCCCTGGCCCAGGGAGCCAGGGCCCAGAACTACCCGCCGCCTGTCGGCAGCCTCAGCGCTGGGGCCGCGTCCACAACCCCGGGCGCCACCACGGACGTCACCGCCACCGTCCTGGACAGCGCCGGCAACCCGGTGCAGGGAGCGCAAGTGATCTTCCGTATCCTCGCCCAGCCCGGCACTGACGCCCACTGGGCCGACGGCGGGCTGGAGACCACCGCCATCACTGACGCCAACGGTGTGGCAACGGCTGTGCTGACGGCTGGCGCCGAACCCGGCGACATCATCATTGAAACGCTTTCCGGCGAGAAAACCTCCCAGGTCACCGTCGCCGTGCAGGAGTCAGGCCTGCCCGCAACAGGCGGCACGCCCCCCGAGGGCTCCGAGGGTGGCCTCGCGGCCTGGCAGATAGCGTTGCTAGCCACCCTCGCGGGGGTGTTTGCTGGCGGGTTCGCCATCATGATCCGCAGGAACAAGAGGGCTTAGCGTCGCCACTACTTACACGAGCATCCATGGAGTCGGCCTCTGGCCGCAGCATCTGCACCGCTTCCGCCCCGTCTCAGCCGGGGCGGAAGCCTTACCCCCCGGGGCGGCGCTGCTGATCGGCAATGGCCCAGACAGACCTGCCCCAGCCCCACGCCCATCTCCCGGCCGTCAGACCAGCGACGCTGGTAATCCCCAGCTGGCTCACCGCTGATCGCCCCGGCCGCCTCAAGCTGGCGCTCGCGGTCAGCACCTTGGCGGTGTTCACGGTCGCGGAGGTGATCACCGTCTACACCGACCCCGTGACCGGCATAGCTCTCCATGCCATCACCCTGTCCGCCCTGATCATCGCCTCCAGCTTCATCGGTCAGGGCGGGAGAGCGGAGGTGCAGTCGCTAAGCGCTCTCCTCCACGCCCTTGCCCTCGTGCCCCTGATCCGCATCGTGAGCTTGACGATGCCCTTGGGCCGCTTCGACGAGACCTACTGGTTCCTGGCCGCCGGTCTGCCCGTGTTCGGAGCGGCCCTGGTCGTCATAACCGGCCTCGGTCTCAGCCCGCGGGATGTCGGCCTGCGTATCGGGCGGCCAAGCCTGTACCTGCACCCGTTAGTCATCCTCTTCGGCCTGTTCCTGGGCCTCACCGAGTACCATATCCTCCACCCAGAACCTCTCATCGACGGGCTGACGTTAAGGCAATTCGTGGTCCCGGCCTTGGTTCTCCTGTTCGCCACCGGATTCCTGGAGGAGTTCATCTTCAGGGGAATCCTCCAGCGCACCGCCAGCGCCGCTTTGGGGCCGCTCGCCATCCTCTACGTCAGCCTCATCTTCGCCATCCTCCACATCGGCTACCGCTCCGGCACCGACCTTCTGTTCGTCTTCCTCATCGCCCTCCTCTACGGGTGGGTTGTACGGAGAACGGGGTCTATAATAGGCGTCAGCGTGTCTCACGGGGTCACCAACATCACCCTCTTCCTGCTGGTGCCGTTCATCCCCGTACTCTCCGCGCAGCCTGACTGGCTGCCCCCACTCTACTAGAGGAGGCCACACGACAGAGTACGACTACGACATCGCCGTAGTGGGAGCCGGGCCCGCCGGAAGCCGCTGCGCCCGCAACCTGGCCGCGGCCGGCCTGAACGTTGCTCTCTTGGAGGAGCACCGCCGCATCGGCGTGCCCTCCCACTGCTCAGGGTTGGTCAGCCCCCGTACGCTGCAGGAGGCGGATGTCCAGGAACCGATAGTGGCCAACCGCCTGACCGGCGTCTACGTCCACACCGCTGGCGGCGGCGAGCTGGCCCTCAGCGGCGGGTACACCCGCGCCCTGACGATAGACCGGGTGCGCCTGGACGAGGCGCTCTGCGAGCAAGCACAGGCGTCCGGCGCCCGCCTGCTGCGGGCACGCATGGTGCACGCCCTGCGAGAGAACGGCGGCGTCCGCCTCCGCTGCCAGCGCGACGGCCACGACCTCCAACTCTCCGCTCGCCTGGTCGTGGGAGCCGATGGCGCCCACTCCCGGGTGGCCCGCAGCTTCGGGCTCCCCGGGCCCCGCGAGAGGGTCTGCTGCCTGGGCATCGAGGGCCGCCTGCGGGTGCCGCAAGAGGACTTCGTCCACGTCTTCGTGGGACGAAAGCTCGCCCCAGGCTGGTTCGGCTGGATCATCCCCACCGGCGATGGCCGGGTGCGCGTGGGCATCGGCTGTGACCGTTCGGACAAGCCGATCCGCTGCTACCGGCGCCTGGTGGATGCCTTCCCGCACCTGTTCCGGGACGTTGACGTGCGCCGCATGTACGGGGGCACCATTCCCCTGGACTTCGCGCCCCGCAGCTACGCCGACGATGTCCTCCTGGTGGGCGACGCCGCCGGCCAGGTGAAACCCTTCTCCGGAGGCGGCATCTATACCGGCCTCGTGGCCGCCCGCCACGCCGCATCCGCCGCCATCTCCGCCCTCGCCGCCGACGACACGAGCGCTAGCAGACTTCGCGGCTACGAGCGCGCCTGGAAGTCAGAGATCGGGCGCGAGCTGGCCCGGAGCCTGCGCATCCGCCGCTTCGGCCTCGCACTCAGCGACGGCGACGTCGACCGCCTGGTGGCCGCTCTCGGACACGAGGCGCTCCAGGCGCTCGTTACCCGCCATGGTGACATCGACTACCCCTCGCGGGCGATCCTGCGCCTGGCGCGCAGCCTGCCGGCGCTCTGGCCCCTGCTCCGCCTATCGCTCCGCCGGCCGCTCGCCTCGCTTCAACTGCTGCGGGCGTTCCTCCCAGGCGGCTAGGCGGAAGCCGGTCAGCCCCTCGACGCGGCGGTCCATGCGGCCGCTGAGGGCGAACCACCCCAGGCCCCGCCTCATCACGAGGGACGCCAGGAGAGCGGCGACGACCGCTGCTCCCACCACCTCCGAGACGTAGACGTAGGGGTCCGCGAACAGGTACTCCAGCATCTGCTCCGGCCAGTCGCTGACGTCCTGTCTCTCCGGCCTGAGGCGGAGCAGGGGCCAGAGCAACGTCTGCGGCTCCTCCCACAGCCGATCCATGGCCAGGTGCGCCGCCGAGCCTAGGGCAAGACAGAAGAGGGCGGGGCCGGCTGTCCGCCGCAAGATGAGCGCTGCCGAGAGCAGCAGGACGACAAAGAGCAGGGTGTGAGCGAAGACGCGCCCGTTGCTCAGTTCCTCCGCCAGAATGAACACTCCCAGGGGTTTGTCGATCAGGTCAGGGAGGATGGAGCCGAGGATCACGAGCCGATAGTCGATGGCGGCGACTGAAGTCCGCTCCGCCGTCGTCTCAGCGCGGGAAACCGCACTGCGGGAGCGTCTCGCCCAGAGCGGTAGCCAGCGCCAGAGGCGGGCCAGCAACAGCGTGCCGCCCCAGGTCAGGCCCACGTGTCCGAACACAAACATCTGAGGTAAGGCAGCTCCCTTCTTGAAGGCAACCGCGCTACAGTAGCAGAGGGAACCCCGACTGTCAACGTAACGACACAGCGGAACCCGTATTGAGTGTGAATTTGCCGTGAAGCCGCCTCTGCAGCCTTGACAGGCGCCGGTCGCTAACCTAGAGTAGCTCAGTTAACAGCCAGAGTCGTCCTGGCCGCAGTGGGGAGCGTGGGCCCTGTATCGACGGTCTCCCACCTCTGGTAGCGCGGCGGAATCGGCGGCTATCGTCACCGGTTCCGCCTTTTTTCATGCCATGGACGTACCCCCGAAAAGCTACCTCTCGGACGAATCCGAGAGAGCAAGAAGCGAGGTCTCAGACCCGTGGTGAATGGATGATGCGCCGGGAAGTCGACCTCATCCTGATGGTCGCCTGCCCGCTCGCCCTCACCGCCGTTGTCCTGGCCATTCCCTTCGCTCAGCCCGCCCGGGTCGCCCTCGGTGTGCCGTTCGTTCTGTTCTTCCCCGGCTATGCCCTGATCGCCGCCCTGTTCCCACGCAAGGATGATCTCGACCCTATCGAGCGCATCGCCCTGAGCATCGGCCTGAGCATCGCCATTGTTCCCTTGATAGGCCTCGCCCTCGACTACTCCCCTTGGGGAATCAATCTCTACCCCGTTCTTGCCTCCGTAACCCTTCTTGTCATGCTGGCCGCGGCATCCCCCTTCGTCCGAAGGCGGATGCTCCCGGCAGGCGAAGCCTTCAGTGTAGCGATTGACGTCCCCTGGGCTGCATGGTGCCGGG
>DAOUMF010000178.1:0-1900 GCA_034411955.1 Dehalococcoidia bacterium | reverse complement strand
CCCACCACCCCAGCGACGATTACACCGATGCTGGTGAGGAGGGCCAGCTTTCGCCGCCGCCAGCGGCTCTGCTGACGGTTCGTTTCCTGGGAGCTACGGCCCGACAGACCGCTGCGTGTCTCCATCTCGGCTACCTCCGCGCGCTGTACGAGGTCGCCGCCTCGCCAGCTCAGGGAATGAGTGGATCGCCCCAACGGCCGAGCGATTGTATTCATCCCGGTGCGGCTGCGTCAAGTCAGGACAGCCTGATGGCTAGTCCCTTTCGCCCCCGCGGCGGTAGGCGCTGACGGCGGGCGGTGTCTGGTCGACGTAGAGACGGCGGCGGTGGACGCGCAGCGGCGGGTCCAGGCCGAGGGCGGCCACCACCTGGTCGGCGCGGCCGCTCCGCTCCTGGTTGACGCGCAGGCGCATAGCCAGCCGGTATGACTGGTCCCCCTCTCCTTCCAGCCGTATGTCCAGCACCAAGGGGCGCAGGTCATAGCGGAGCACTTTGGTCTCCCTCCGGTGCTCCCAGGGGAACGACTCCGCCGCGAGGATGTCGCTGATGGCGTTACGAACGTCCTCCAGCGAGCGGTCGCCGCGGGGTACGTCGACCTCGTACTCTGCCCAGCGCACCTGGGTCTGGAGGGCAGGCAGCTCCAGCCCCACCTCCTGGACGGAGAGCACCTCCATTCCGGGAGGCAGGGCTTCTTCCAGCGCGGCTGCGAGGCGGGCTGGCTCCGTCCGCTCACTGAGGAAGATATCGGCGAGCTCGCAGGTGGAGGTAACGCCCAGAGGCAGGGGCGCTCCAATGGATATCTGGGCAGTGGGGCGGCGACCCTCTGAGTAGGCCAGGGGCAGGCCCACCTCCCGCATCGCCTGCTCCAGCGCGCGCATGATCTCGCGGTGCGAGAGCCGTCCCGCTTCATCACCGCGGACGAAGGTCAGGCGAAGGCGCTGGGCTTTCATTCCTTTCTCCGCCTCAGGACAGGCTCCTTCGACAAGCTCAGGACAGGCCTTGAAGACGGGTGACGGTCAGACGCTCCACCTTGCGCGCCCGCACCTCGGTAATGGCGATACGAAGGCCGTTGTAGACGAACTGCTCACCCTGCTGAGGGATGCGACCCAAGTGGCTGAGGACGAAGCCAGCGACGGTCTCATACTCCCCTTCCGGGAGTTCGAGCTTGAGCTCGTCGTTGGCGTCGGAGATGGTCATGCCGGCGTCGATCTCGAAGGTGCGTTCGTCCAGACTGACGACCTCCTCCTCGTGGCGGCGCAGCTCGTCGCTGACGTAGCCTACCATCACTTCGAGGAGCATCTCCAGGGTGACGATGCCGGCGGTGCCGCCGTACTCATCGGCGACGACGGCCATCTGCTGGCCGGAGCGCTGCATCTCGAAGAACAGGGCGCCGACGAACTTGGTCTCCGGCACGAACATCGCCGGCCGCATCGCCAGCTCGATGGGAGACCCCTCGTCGAGCTCCTTCTGGGCAACGCCGCGCAGGACGTCCTTGATGCCGACGATGCCGATGGCGTTGTCAGGGCTGTCGTGGAACACGGGGAACCGGGAATGGGGGTGCTCCGAGAAGGTGTGGTAGAGGTCGGCGATGGTCATGCCCTTCTCCAGCCAGACGACCTCGGTGCGGGGGATCATCACCTCGTTCACCCGGCGGTCGCCGAAGTCAAATACGCCCTCCAGGAGCTCCGCCTCCTTGTGCTCCAGGACTCCTGCGGAGCGGCTTTCGCTCACCAACAACTGGATCTCCTCCGCCGTGTGGACGCTGTGGGTGCCACCGGTAGGCGCGCGCAGGCCGAACGGACGAAGGACGGCGTTCGCCAGCCCGTTGAGCAGCCAGATAGCGGGCCAGAGCGCGAGGCGAAACACCTCCGTGGGCGGCGTGGTGGCCAGCGACACCCTCTC
>DAOUMF010000177.1:0-8200 GCA_034411955.1 Dehalococcoidia bacterium | reverse complement strand
CCCCCTCTAGCGTGAACTCATACCCCCAGTGTTTCCCCTATTGGAAGTATAAAGCCTACAAATAAGTTTGTCGAGCCGCATCGAGGCTAGGTTGGGATAGAATCTACATACCCTGATGCAGATGATCTACAATCGTATAGGTGACCAGGCTTGCGTAATTGACCTTAACCCACGGTTCCAGAGACCGCGTGCCTCCACACGACTCGGTTCACAGCGGCCCTCGTCCAGGGGCGATTATCAGCGATCCCTGCTGCGCGCGGCGGTTCCTCGCTGTCAGCGCACGATCGTGAACCAGTGTGCGGGGAAGAGGCCGTTCGTGCCTCTCTTTGCCCTGTGCGAGGGCCTGGTAAGAACCGCCGCCCTATCTGAGGAGGGCGGTATCCCTATTGCAGTGACTGGCGACCCCGATGGGATTCGAACCCACGATCTCCAGCTTGACAAGCTGGCATGTTAACCGCTACACCACGGGGCCGCCCATGGAAAACCCTCAAGCGCCGGCACGGCCTCCTGAGGGCCATCTTATTCTATATTGGGTCATGAGAGGTGTCAACGTGGGCGCATCGGTCCGCGCCATCGTTGGCTTTGGCGTGAACAATCTGTATAATTCGATTCGACTGAGCAGCGACGGGGAGTAGTCTTGCCTAGACGCTATCGGCCGCCCGCGAGGCGGCGCAAATCAAGGAAGGAGCGGCTGTACCGGGAGACAGCGGCTCCGGACGATGCCGCGGCCACGGCTCCTGTATCACCTCCCCCTCCGGCCGCGGCCCCTGTGGTCGTCCAGCCGGATCGCTCCACCCAGAGTCGTCACATCGCCCGTGATCACCGCTATGTCCTTGGTGATCTGCGGCGCATCGCCCTCATAGTGGCGTTTATCGCCGGCGGGCTGGTGATCACAGCGATCCTTCGCTAGGGCCTGTCCTGGGCCTGTCGAAGGGGTCAGTAGCGCAGGCGGCTAATGGCGACGGCGCCGGCGATGATGACGGCGATGTATCCGAACAGGTCGTCGGCGGGCAGCAGTTCGTTCCCTGCCACCAGGTTGCGTATCAGGTAGGCGGCGATGGCGCCGCCGGCGGCCACCACCTGCAGGGGGGTTCCGGACTTCCGGTTGGTGGCTGCACTTACGGCCTCGGCGATCAGGTATCCCAGGAGGGCGGCCAAGAGAAGGCCGAAGAAGCCGATGCTGCCGGGGAGAAGGGCGCCCCAGACGGCCCCCAGGCCAGCGCCGGCGGCGAGGGCGGCGGCGCCTCCCCGAAGGAGGTAGAGGGGCCCGATCTCAAACTGAGGGAGCTTGCGGGCGGGGGCGCAGGTGGGGCAGCGGGCGCCTACGTCGGTGAAGACGGTGCAGCGGGGGCAGATGGGGGTCTCGCAGCGCCCGCAGGTGAGCTCGGTCTCGACGCTGGAGTGGCGAGCGCATTGCATGAGGAGAGCCCGCTACACGGCCTATGGGGTTCCCCGTTCACGCGCGAGGGCCCGCAGGCGCTCGACCGGCTCGTCCGGGAGGGGGATGTCTCCGGGCTCGCGTTGCTGGGGGCCGCCCAGCCCGTGGTAGTCGCTGCCCCCCAGAGGGATGAGCGCGAATCTGTCGGCCACGGCGCGCAGGCGCCCCATCTCTTCGGGGGAGTAGTCCTGGTAGTAGACCTCCATGCCGATGAGGCCGGCGGTCTTGAGATGGGAGAGTAGTTCGTCCAGATGGTCGAGTTCGCGGGGGTGGGCGAGGGTGGCGAGGCCGTTGGCGGCGACGATTATCTCCACCACCTGGGTGGGTGCGAGGCGCTCCCGTTCTACGTAGGCGGGGCCGTTACGGCTCAGGTAGAGGTCGAACGCCTCGTTGAAGGTGGCAACGTGACCGGCCTCCACCAGAGCGCGGGCGACATGGGGGCGGCCGATGGCGCCCTCGCTGGCGAGGCTCTGCACGCGTTGCCAGGAGACGGGCCTGCCCAGCGCGGCCAGTTTCTCCACCATCTTGCGGGCGCGCCCCACGCGTGACTGGCGCATGTGTAGGAGTCGGCGCTGGAACTTCTGGTCTTGCCAGTCGATGAAATGCCCGAGGACGTGGACCTCGTTGCCGGGGACATCGGTGCTTATCTCGACGCCGGGTATGAGGGGGAGGTCGGGGTAGCGGGCGGCGGCGGCCAACGCCTCCGGCAGGCCTTCAATGGTGTCGTGGTCGGTCAGGGACATGATGCGTACGCCGCGTCGGTAGGCGAGGTCGATGAGATCTGTGGGGGAGAGGACGCCGTCGGAGAAGGTGCTGTGGGTGTGCAGGTCGGCGCGGCTGGCCATCATACGATCTCGCTATCGATGCGCTGGATGCCGATGGCGTGGCCGCTCTGGTCATCGACCTGGACGAGGACGGAGTTGAAGACGATGGGGCCCTGATCCACGGTGCTGAAGCGGGTGGGCAACTGGCTGAGGAAGCCCTCGATGACCGGTCCGGCCTCCATCCCCAAGATGGAGTCGCGAGGGCCGACCATGCCCACGTCGGTGATGAAGGCGGTGCCACCGGGCAGGAGGCGCGTGTCGGCGGTGGGGATGTGGGTATGGCTGCCGGTGACGGCGCTGACGCGGCCGTCCAGGTACCAGGCCAGGGCCGCCTTCTCGCTGGTGGCCTCGGCGTGCACGTCGACGATAATCATGCGGCAGCCCCCCAGGTCCCTGAGGGCCCGGTCAGCGGCGTGGAAAGGGCAGTCCAGGGCGCCGGGCATGAAGGTACGGCCCTGGAGGTTGATGACGGCAACGCCATCGCGGGTGAGGACGCCGCGGCCGGGGACGCCCTGGGGGTAGTTGAGGGGGCGGAGGACAGGGGCTTCGCTGTCTAGGAGGGGGTAGACATCTCGGTACTGCCAGATGTGGTTCCCGGAGGTAATGACCTCCACGCCAGCCTCGAAGAGCTCCTCAGCGGTGTTGGGGGTAAGGCCTTTGCCGCCGGCGGCGTTCTCGCCGTTAGCGATGGTTAGGTTCACGTCATGGCTTTGTTTGATCTGGGGAAGCAGGTAGGTGACGGCCTTGCGCCCCGCTTTGCCTACGATGTCTCCCAGTATGAGTATGTTCAAGGCAGGTGCCACCTTCTATAGGGCGGGTGGGTTCCGGGGGGTGGCTACTTGGCGTATTCCACTGATCGTCTTTCGCGAATGACGGTGACCTTGATCTGGCCAGGGTAGTCCAGGCTCTCCTCGATCTTCTTGCTGATCTCCTTGGCCATGCGGTTGGCGCCCAGATCGTCGATCTCCTCGGGTTTGACGATGATGCGGATCTCGCGACCGGCCTGGATGGCGAATGACTTTTCGACTCCGGGGAAGGAGTTGGCGACTTCCTCCAGGGCTTCCAGCCGTTTCAGGTACTGCTCCAGGGACTCGCGGCGGGCGCCCGGGCGGCTGCCGCTGACGGCGTCCGCGACGATGGTGATGATGGCCTCTACGGAGGAGGGCTCGACCTCCTCATGGTGGGCCTCGATGCAGTGGACAACGGCGGCGTGGACGTTGTGGCGGCGGCTGAGCTCGGCGCCGATCATGGCGTGAGTGCCTTCGGTGTCGTGGTCGATGGCCTTGCCGAGGTCGTGGAGGAGGCCGCCGCGACGGGCGATCTCTACGTTGGCGCCCAGCTCTTGGGCGATCATGGCGGCCAGGTTGGCCGTCTCCACGGCATGGCTGAGCTGGTTCTGGCCGTAGCTGAAGCGGTACTTGAGGCGGCCTAGGGTGCGGATGATCTCCGGGTGCAGCCCTGGACAGCCGGCCTCCAGGGCGGCCTGTTCGCCGGCCTCCTTGACGGCAGCGTCCACTTCCTTGCGAGCCTTCTCCACCATCTCCTCGATGCGGGCGGGGTGGATACGGCCGTCGGTGAGGAGCTTGGTCAGGGCGACGCGGGCGACCTCTCGTCGCACGGGGTCGAAGCCGGAGAGGGTGACGGCGTCGGGGGTATCGTCGATGATGACGTCCACGCCAGTGACGTGCTCCAGGGCGCGGATGTTGCGGCCCTCGCGGCCGATGATACGGCCCTTCATGTCCTCGGAGGGCAAGGGTACGACGGAGGTGGTGGTCTCCGAGATGACGTCACCGGCGAGCCGCTGCATGGCCACGGCGATGACCTTGCGGGCGCGCTGGTCGGCCTCCTCCTTCGTCTCCTGCTCGATCTCGCGCAGGCGCCGGTTGGCCTCATCGCGGATCTCGCGCTCTATTTGGGCGAGGAGAAGCTCCCTGGCTTCGCCGGCGGTGAGACTGGAGACATGCTCCAGTTCTTGTTTGCGCTGTTCTTCCAGCTCCCGCAGGTCGGCTCTGGTCTGCTCCAGACTGGTCTCCCTGTTCTGGAGGTTGCGCTGTCGCTGCTCCAGGGAGTCTAGTTTGCGGTCCAGGCCCTCTTCTTTCTGGATGAGGCGCCGCTCCAGGCGTTGAACCTCACGGCGTCTCTCTTTTAGTTCGGCCTCCGTCTGCTGTCGAAGGCGGAGGGACTCCTCCTTGGCCTCGAGGAGTATCTCCTTCTGTCGTCTCTCGGCCTCGTTAAGGATGCGCGCGGCACTGCGCTGAGAAGCGGCGATACGCCGCTGAGTGATACGTTGCTGAAAATATGCACCGCCGAGTACACCCCAGACAACACCGAGAAGGCCGACGCCGATCGCGAGAATCGTGCCTTCCGGCATCGCTACCTCACTTCCTGTATTCGGTTTTGGGGACGATTAGCTGAATTGAATCGGAGCGGTCAAGCCGACCACTCATCCTCATCATACGGCGAGCCAGATTTGAGTGTCAAGGAAAAGCGAGAATTAGCTAATCCGTCTGAGCGCTTCAGACGAACGGCTTCCGCCCCGCGCAGGGAGGCCGGCGGGGGCACGAGCGGCGCTACCGGCGATCAGGGGGAGGGCAAGATGAGGCCCAATCCGTAGCCGGCCGCGGCCACGCCGGTGCCGATGGCCATGATCTCCAGGCCGGAGAGGGCAGCATTGCGGCCGGTGAAGCGGGCCTTCACGACGCCCATGATGAAGAGGACGCAGACGGCTATGACCACGGAGGCGAGGACGGCGATGGCGCTTTTCAGGATGAAATAGGGGATGAGAGGGAGAATGCCCCCAATTATGTATGAGGTCCCCATGGCGGCGGCGTCCTTAGCGGGGCTCACCTCCACGTCCGGGGAGAGGCCGAGCTCCTTTTCGGCCAGGGTGCGCAGCATGAGGTCGCGGTCCTGGGCCACCCGCTCGGCCATCTCCACGGCCTCATCGTAGTGAAAGCCCTCTCGGCGGTAGATCTCAATGAGTTCCGCTAGCTCTTCTTCCGGTTGGAACTCGATCTCACGTGCCTCGTGGGCTAGCTCCGATTCGTGGATCTCACGCTCGGCGCGAGATCCGAGGAAGGCGCCGGCCGACATCGACATCATGCCGCCGAGGGCGCCGGCCAGGCCGGCGATGATGACGGTGCGGCTAGAGTCCGTGGCGCCGGCAACGGCGGCGCCGAGGGTCGCGGTGGTGAGGAGGCCATCCTGCATGCCGAAGACAACCTCGCGGATGCGGGTTAGGGCGGCGATGCGGCCCTTCTCAGTGTCCACTTCGGTGACCTCTTGGGCGGTCGGGGGTGGTTGGGTGGGGGTGGGCCGTGGGGGCGTCGGCCGCGCCAGGGGCGGCGCCTTGCGCCCGGTCTTCCGCTCCAGGTCGGCCAGGGCCTTGAGGAAGATGGCCAGGTGGTGTTTCTCGCCTTCTAGGGCCTGACGGAAGCTCTCGGCAGCGTCGTGGCGTCCGTCGTTGAGGGCGTCGGCGATCATGCGGGGATACATCGTCTCGAACTCGTAGGCCTCGCCCTCGGTGACGGCCTTGAGGTTCTCCAGGGTGGACTTGACCTCGTCCATGGCCTTGAGGTGGCTGAGGGCGTGGATCGTCTCGGCGCCTGCGGCCTCCATGAATACTTGGGCCACTTCCGGGTGGCCCTCTTCCATGGCCTTGAGGGCGTAGGCCAGGTAGAGGCGGTCGGCCTTAACCTCGGTGAGGAAGGCGCTCCAGAGGTTGCGCTGGGTACGGTTCACGGTCCTGACTCTGGGCAGATGATAGCACGGGGGTGGGGAAGGAAGGGGCGGCTACTGGGAGGGGGGTGGTTTGTCGGCGGCGACGGGGGAGTGGGAGGTGGCGCCGGCGCGGATGAGGTTCTCCATCTGCTGGAGGAGCTGGAGGTTCTCCCGGAGGTAGGCCTTGGCCTGCTCGCGGCCCTGGCCCAGCCGTTGCTCCTCGAAGGAGTAGAACGCGCCTTGCTTCTTGGCGATGCCGGAGTCTACGGCAAGATCCAGGACGTCTCCCTCGCGGCTTATGCCGACGCTGGGCCCGTGGAAGATGATGTCGAACTCCGCGCTGCGGAAGGGGGGAGCCAGCTTGTTCTTGACGACCTTGGCCCGGACGCGGCTGCCGATGATGACACCGCCCGCCTTCAGGGTCTCCACGCGGCGGAGGTCTATGCGTACCGAGCTGTAGAACTTGAGGGCGCGGCCGCCGGGGGTCACCTCCGGGTTGCCGAAGACGATGCCTATCTTCTCCCGGAGCTGGTTGATTAATATGAGAGCGGTGCGGGAGCGGGAGACGGCAGCGGTGAGCTTGCGCAGGGCCTGGGACATGAGGCGGGCCTGGAGGCCGGGCAGAGAGTCTCCCATCTCGCCCTCGATCTCGGCGCGGGGGACGAGGGCGGCCACGCTGTCGACCACTATGACGTCGACGGCGTTGGAGCGCACCAGGGCCTCGCAGATCTCCAGGGCCTGCTCACCGGTGTCGGGCTGGGAGATGAGGAGGTCCTCGATGTTGCTGCCCAGGGAGGAGGCGAAGGTGGGGGCGAGGGCGTGCTCGACGTCCACGTAGGCGGCCTGGCCGCCCAGGCGCTGTGCCTGGGCGACGACGTGTTGGGCCAGGGTGGACTTGCCGGTCATCTCCGGTCCGAAGATCTCGGTGATGCGGCCGTGGGGTATGCCGCCGATGCCCAGGGCGAGGTCCAAGCCCAGGGAGCCGGTGGGGATGACCTCCACGGCCATGTGGGCGGAGGCCTCGCCCAGGCGCATGATGGCGCCGCGGCCGAACTGCTTCTCGATCTGGCCGATGGCCAGCTCCAGGGCCTTGAGCCGCTCCTGTTCGCCGTCGCGGGGATCGCTCACGATACCTCCCGTCACCTTGGGCCGTCGGCATGATAGCACGAGGGGTCGGGGCCAACAAGGCCCTTGCGGCACCTCATTAGTCTAGGCCAGGAGCGTCGTCACCACACGACTGATGATGATAAGGAGGAAGATGGCCACCATCGGCGTGAGGTCCAGCATGCCCATGCGGGGCATGTACTGGCGGATGGGAGCGAGGATGGGCTCCGTGATGTCATGCAGGAAGATCACGAGAGGGTTGCGCGGGTCCATGCCCACCCACGAGAGGATGACGCGGATGAAGATTGCGGCCATCAGGACGTAGGCCAGGATCTGAACGAAGCGGGCGGCGATCTCGATCGCTTATCCTCCTAGTCGCTGCGCTTTCTCGTAGGCGGCGCGGACGGCCTCCATGAAGGCTCGGCGGAGGCCAGCCTTCTCCAGCACTAGGAGGCCCTCGGTAGTGGTGCCGGCAGGGGAGGTGACCTGGTTGCGCAGGTCGGCGGGGTGCCTGCCTGTGGACTGGGCGTATCTGGCGGAGCCGAGGATGGTTTGGGTGACCATGCGCTGGGCCAGGTCGCGGCGGAGGCCGATGTGGACGGCTCCGTCGATGAGGGCTTCCATCATCAAGAAGACGTAGGCGGGCCCGCTGGAGCTGACGGCGGTGGCCATGTCCACGTATTTCTCGTCGTCCACGTACAGCTCCTGACCCAGGACGGCGAGGATGCTCCGCACCAGTTCGCGGCTGGCGTCGGGGACGGCGTCGGTGGCGGTCCAGACGGTCATCCCCTCGCCGACCTGGGCGGGGGTGTTGGGGATCGCTCGGACGATGGCGTCGTGCTTGAGGGCAGCGCGGATGGCCTTGACGGTGACGCCGGCCATGATCGACATAACGGTCTGGTCGGGCTTGAGGGAGAGGGCGCTGGCCGCAGCAGGGAACTCCTGGGGCTTAACCGCCAGGACGACGATCTGGGAGCTCTCGAGGGCGGGAGCGGGCCGATCGAACGCCTTGATGGCGTAGGTGGAGCTGAGGGGGGCCCGCCGCTGGGCCAGGATGTCGCAAGCGGCGACGTCTTGGGGCTTGGCGAGGCCGTTGTTGAGGACGCCGCTGATC
>DAOUMF010000176.1:0-3194 GCA_034411955.1 Dehalococcoidia bacterium | reverse complement strand
AAGATGCCGGTCGTCGACGTGAGCGGCACTGAAATCAGGGACAGAGTGCGACGCGGCCTGCCGATAGGTGACCTGCTGCCGCCCTCCGTGGCGGCATACATCCGAGAGCACGGGCTGTATCAGGTCTAGGCCTCGCCGTATAGGGTGGCCTTGGGCTGGGGCTAGAGTACGTAGGTGAGCCGTACTCGGGTGCCGCGCTCGGCGTGGGCGAAGGAGATGAAGTAGACGATGTCAGCGCTATCGCTAAGGAAGTCGATGGGGCAATCCTCATCGGCTCTATAGGGGAGGGAGGCGCTACGCGGGGAGGACGTAGATCGCTACCAGTGTGTAGTGCAGGATGCTCCCAGCGATCACTAGCAGGTGGAAGACTTCGTGGTAGCCGAATATTCGGGGCCACGGGTTCGGCTTCCCGAGGGCGTATATCACTCCGCCTAGGGTGTAGAGCACCCCACCCAACACTAGCAGCGCCAGCGGGCCTGCCGTGAACCAGGCCACGAGTTGTGGGGCCATCACTAGTGCTAGCCAGCCGACGGTGACGTAAAACGCTACGCTGAGCCACTTCGGAGCCCCCGGCCAGATTAGCTTCAGGATGATGCCAGCCGCGGCGATCCCCCACACCACGGACAGGATGCTGATCCACCACGCGGTGTTCAGCAGCAGGAGACAGAAGGGTGTGTACGTGCCGGCGATGAGCGTGAAGATCATCGCGTGGTCCAGCCGTCGGACAAGGCCGCGCAAACGAGTCGGCCAGGTGATGCGATGATAGGCGGCGCTGGTGGTGTACACCAGGATCAGGCTGGCTCCGAAGATAGCGCTGCCCACGTACGCCCGTGGGGAATCCGCGAGGAGCAGGAGCAACACCGCGCCAGCGATCGCAGCCGGCGCTACGCAGAGGTGAAACGCGCCGCGTAGCAGCGGCCGCTGGGGGATGACACGTGCCAACGCCGAGGCGTGGGTCATGTGGACCCGCTTCTGCTGCTTGGGCAGAACCTTAATAGCGACACAACATGAAGGGTTGGGCTGGCTTCAGAGGTGACGAGGGGGGCCATCGGGGTACGTTGTGCGCCGTCTAGACGTCCAGGCGGGCCTTGTCGTAGTGGCTCTGGATGAAGCTCTTTCGGGGCGCCACTTCCTCTCCCATGAGCTGGGTGAAAACGCGGTCGGCCATCATGCCGTCCTCTACGCTCACCCGGAGAACGGTACGCCGGGAGGGGTCCATCGTCGTCTCCCAGAGCTGTTCGGGGTTCATCTCACCAAGGCCCTTGTAGCGCTGTACGGAGACGCCTTTGCCGTCCTTGATTCGGCCGAGGTGGGTCTCCTTGTCCTTCTCGTTGTAGATCCAGCGGGCTTCCTTGCCGTGCTGGATGCGGTACAACGGGGGCTGGGCGATGTAGAGGTGCCCGCCATCGATCAGCTCTCGCATGTAGCGGAAGAAGAAGGTGAGGAGGAGCGTCCGGATGTGGGCGCCGTCTACGTCGGCGTCGGTCATGATAATGACGCTGTGGTAGCGAAGCTTGGTGGGGTTGAAGTCCTCGCCGAAGCCAGCGCCCAGGGCGGTGATGAGCGCCTTTATCTCCTCGTGGGAGAGCATCTTATCGGGGCGGGCCTTCTCCACGTTCAGGATTTTGCCCCGAAGGGGGAGGATGGCCTGGAAGCGGCGATCGCGGCCCTCCTTGGCGGAGCCGCCGGCGGACGGACCCTCGACGATGTAGATCTCGCGCAGCTCGGGGTTGCGCTCCGAGCAGTCGGCGAGCTTGCCGGGGAGGATGGAGTCGTCTAGGACGCCCTTCTTGATTACGAGGTCGCGGGCCTTGCGTGCGGCCTCACGGGCGCGCGAAGCGGTGAGGCACTTCTCAATGACGCGGCGGCCCTCGGACGGATGCTCCTCGAGATAGCGGGAGAGTTCTTCCCCCAGGGCGGATTCCACCAGGCCCTTCATCTCGGCGTTGCCCAGGCGGGTCTTGGTCTGGCCTTCGAACTGGGGCTCGGGCAGCTTGACGCTAACGACGGCTACCAGCCCCTCACGGACGTCCTCGCCCGTGAGGTTTGGGTCGGCCTCTTTGAGGATCTTCTGCTTGCGGGCGTAGTCGTTGAGGACGCGGGTGAGGGCGGAGCGGAAGCCGGTGAGGTGGGTGCCGCCATCGATAGTGTTGATGCAATTGGCGAAGGCGAAGGTGGACTCGGTGAAGCTGTCGTTGTACTGGAGGGCGACCTCGGCGACGGAGCCGTTGACGGAACGCTCCATGTAGAAGGGGTCGTGGAGGGCGTTGCGGTTTCGATTGAGGCGTTTGACGAAGGACTTGATGCCGCCCTCAAAGTGGTAGCTGACCTCGCGGCCGCTGCCTTCATCGCTGAAGTGGATCCACACCCCCTTGGTGAGGAACGCCATCTCCCGGAAGCGCTGGCTCAGCGCGTCGATATCAAAGTCGATCTCGGGGAAGACCTGGGGATCTGCAGCGAAGCCTGTGGTGGTGCCGCTGGTTTCGGCTTTGTTACCGACCACCTTGGCGGGGCCCAGAGCCTTGCCGCGTGAGTACTCCTGGCGGTAGGTCTTCCCCTCGCGCCGGACCTCCACCCACATGCTGAGGGAGAGGGCGTTGACCACGGCGGCGCCGACCCCGTGGAGACCTCCAGATACCTTGTACGCCTGGTGGTCGAACTTGCCTCCGGCGTGGAGGTATGTCATGACGGTCTCTAGGGCGGACTTGCCCGTGCGGCGGTGCTTGTCGATGGGGATACCGCGGCCGTTGTCGGACACGATGACGGTGCCGTCTGGCTTGATGCGGATGTCCACCTCGTTGCAGAAGCCGGCCATCGCCTCGTCGATGCTGTTGTCCACGATCTCGTAGACGAGGTGATGAAGGCCGCGGGAATCGGTGGAGCCTATGTACATGCTGGGGCGGCGGCGCACGGCCTCCAGCCCCTCCAGCACCTGGATATCGGCGGCGGTGTATTCGCTTACCTTGGTCTTGGGCATGGGAACGCTTGTGCGGCGTTTAGTGGTGGCAAGCACATTCTAACATATCTAAACGTAGCTGGCACGTATTGGTTTACTGCGTCACAATTACAGCGTGACGGACGCTTGCCAAGACACTGCCGAGCACGACTCCCCCGTGCCTGGAGTCAAGCGTCCAGTGTTCGTCCTGGGCATCGTCTCCTTCCTCACCGACGTCTCCTCGGAGATGGGCTATCCC
>DAOUMF010000175.1:0-12278 GCA_034411955.1 Dehalococcoidia bacterium | reverse complement strand
AGGTAGGGGAGGGCTTTGCCAGCGTCCAGGCGCTGCGTCAGCACCTGGACGCGCAGATCCGCGACCGTCGAGGGGCAGAGGCCGAGGAGCAGTACCACGATGAGTCCGTGACAGCGCTGCTGGAGCGGGCCCAGGAGGTGGAGTACCCGCCGGTGCTGGTGGAGCGAGAGATCGATCGATCGCTCAGGGATGAGGCACGAACATCCGGCATGGACGTCGACCGGTACATGGAGTCCGCTTATGGCGGACAGAAGCCGGTCCAGGAGGTCAGGGAGGCGCTGCGGGAAACGGCCGAGGAGCGGCTGCGCCGCTCGCTGGTGCTCACAGCCCTGGCCGAGGCCGAGCAACTGAAGGTGGAGCCTGCCGAGGTAGACGCCGAGATCGAACGCATCGTCGGCTCCTCTGGGGCGCAGGCGGCACAGATCCACCAGCTCTTCAAGAGCCCGGGCGGCCGCGAGGCTATCGAGCGTTCACTGTTGACGAGCAAGACGCTGCGCCGTCTTGTCGAGATAGTGTCCGGCCCTGAGCCGGAGAAGAGGGCCGCCGGGGCCAAGAAACGGAAGGCAAGAGCGGCAGAGGAGGAGCAGAGTTGAGACCCGAACTGATCATTCCCTACGTAGTGGAGCAGAGCCCGCGAGGGGAGCGCGCCTTCGACATCTTTTCCCTGCTGCTGAAGGAGCGGATCATCTTCCTGGGCACGCCCATCGATGACCAGATCGCCAACCTGATCATCGCCCAGCTCCTGTACCTGGAGCGAGAGGACTCGGACAAGGACATCAACATGTACATCCACTCGCCGGGGGGCATCATCAGCGCCGGTCTGGCGGTATACGACACGATGCAGCTTCTGCGCTGCGATCTGGCCACGATCTGCGTGGGGGAGTGCGCCAGCATGGCGACGGTGCTCCTGGCCGCCGGCACCAAGGGGAAGCGATACGCCCTCCCCAACGCCACTATCCACATCCACCAGGCGCGCGGCGGCGCCACCGGCCAGGCGGCCGACGTGGAGATCATGGCCAAGGAGGTCATCCGCCGCAATCAGGTCGTTAAGGAGATCCTGGCCCATCACACCGGTCGCTCTCTGGAGGAGATCACCCACGATACGGACCGGGACTTCTTCATGGACGCCGCGGGCGCGAAGGAGTACGGCATCATCGACGAGGTCTTGGTGGGCGGCAAGCTGGCAGCGGCCGCCAGCGCAGACTCAGCCAAGGAGTAGACGATGCCCAGCGGCAAGGGCGACCCCGGCGGCAAGGGCAGCACGCGCGCGACCTACGTTTGCTCGTTCTGCGGCAAGAACCAAGACCAGGTGCGGCGGCTGATCGCCGGGCCTGGCGCCGTCTACATCTGCAACGAGTGCGTGGAGCTATGCCGCGAGATCATCCAGGAGGACAAGTCCAGCCCCTCACGGTCCAAGGTGCCGCTGCAACGGCTGCCACCGCCCAAGGTGATCTACGAGCAGCTAGGCGAGTACGTGATTGGGCAGGAGCAGGCCAAGAAAGTGCTCTCAGTGGCGGTGTACAACCACTACAAGCGCATCGGGGCCACCGGCAGCCGGAAGGTGGAGTTGGAGAAGAGCAACATCCTGCTCCTGGGCCCGACCGGATGCGGCAAGACGCTGCTGGCGCGCACCCTGGCCAAGATCCTGGATGTGCCTTTCACCATCGCCGATGCCACCGCCCTCACCGAGGCTGGTTACGTGGGCGAGGACGTGGAGAACATCCTCCTGCGCCTCATCCAGGCCGCCGACTTCGACGTGGCCAAGGCGGAGCGGGGGATCATCTACATCGACGAGATCGACAAGATCACCCGCAAGAGCGGGGACAACCCCTCCATAACCCGTGACGTCTCGGGAGAGGGGGTCCAGCAGGCGCTGCTGAAGATCATCGAGGGCTGCGTGGCCAACGTGCCGCCCCAGGGAGGACGCAAGCATCCCCACCAGGACTTCATTCAGATCGACACGACCAACGTGCTGTTCATCTGCGGCGGTGCCTTTCAGGGGCTGGACGCGGTCATCGATGCCCGCGTCGGCAAAGGTCGCCGCACCATCGGCTTCCGCCCAGACATGTCGGGGACCGACCGCACGAAGACCGTCGATGAGCTGCTGAAGCAGGCCGGCCACGACGACCTGCTGAGGTACGGCCTGATCCCGGAGTTCGTCGGTCGCATGCCGATGGTAGTCTCCCTGCAATCGCTGGACGAGGAGGCGCTGGTGCGCATCCTCACCGAGCCCAAGAACGCCCTCGCGCGGCAGTTCCAGGAATTCTTCGCCCTGGACGGGGTGGAGTTGGTTTTCACGGATGATGCCCTTAAGGCGGCGGCCGAGGAGTCGCTGCGACACAAGACCGGGGCCCGCGGCCTGCGCACCGTCCTGGAGGACTGCCTGCTGGACGTGATGTACGAGATACCGTCCCGGGGCGACGTCAAGAAGTGCATCGTGGACGCCGACTCCATCCGCGGCCTGCGGCGACCGCTGCTGACGACCCGCTCCGGGCAGGCGGTGGAATTCTGGGAGGACGAGACCAAAGGCGAGACGGCCTGACAGAGACCGGCGCGTGGCCGTCGCCTCTCAGCCAGCGTAAAGCATCCCAGGAAGGAAGGGGCTCTCGTGGCTACCTACGTGCTGATTCATGGGGCATGGCATGGCGGCTGGTGCTGGGACAAGGTCGTGCCGCTGCTGGAGAAGCAGGGGCACAAAGCGGTGGCCCCTGACCTTCCGGGGCACGGCAGCGACAGAAGCCCCATCTCGGAGGTCTCCCTTTCAGCCTACGCAGATCGCGTCGTCGAGGTCCTAGAGGCCCAATCCGAACCCGTGGTCCTCGTTGGCCACAGCATGGGCGGCGTCATCATATCCCAAACCGCCGAGTACCGCCCCGAGAGGGTGAAGGCCCTGGTATACCTGTCCGCTTTCCTGCTGCGCGACGGCGAAACCCTCCTCCAAGTCGCTCAGGACGATGCGGAGGCTCTGGTCCTCCCCAATCTGGTCATGACCGACGATCAAAGCAGCGCGACGGTCAGAGATGACGCCCTCAACGAAGCCTTCTACGGCGACTGCTCCGATGAGGACGCGGCGAGAGCCAAATCCCTCTTGGTTCCGCAGGCGGCGGCCCCCTTCGCCACACCCCTGCACACCACCGCGGAGAGATTCGGCAGAGTGCCGCGAATCTACATCGAGTGCCTCCGTGATAGGGCGATCTCTCCCTCTGTCCAGAAGAAAATGTACACGGCAGTCCCGTGCCAGACCGTGATCTCGATGGATACTTGCCATTCGCCGTTTCTCTCGGCCCCCGACGAGCTGGCGGCCTACCTGGCCGCGATCCAGACATAGTCCCTCGAACCGGCACTCGTCGGGTTGACTTCGACCGTGGCACCTCGGTGTTCGTGCTATCCTGGGGTATGCCATGGGCAAGCGGAGGCTGGACCTGCTGCTGCTAGAGCGCGGCCTGGTCGACAGCCCCGAGAAGGCGCGCGCCGTCGTGATGGCTGGCTCCGTACTGGTCGACGACAGGCCCGCGGTGAAGCCAGGCAGCCTCGTCGACGAGGGCGTGAGCCTGCGCCTCCTGGCGGGGCCGCGCTACGCTAGCCGCGGCGGCGACAAGCTGGAGCACGCCCTGGACGTCTTCGGGATCAACGTCGCCGGCGCCGTGGCCGCCGATATTGGGGCGTCCACGGGGGGCTTCACGGACTGCCTCCTCCAGCGCGGCGCCTCCCGCGTCTACGCCATCGATGTGGGACGAGGCCAACTGGACATGCGCCTGCGCCGAGAGCCGCGAGTGGTGGTGATGGAAGGCGTCAACGCTCGCTATCTGGAGGCGCTTCCGGAGCCCGTTGACCTGGTGACGGTGGACGTAGCGTTCATCTCCCTGCGACAGGTGCTGCCAGCGGTCAGGCGTCTGCTCCGGCCCGAAGGGAGCATCGTGGCGCTGCTCAAGCCCCAGTTCGAGGCCGCCCGGCGGGAGGTGGACAAGGGCGGCGTCATCCGCGACCCGCAGATGCACGCCAAGCTTATCGGCCGCTTCGCTGCCTGGTGTGTAAAGAGCGGCTTCCGGGTCCTGGGGCTGACCGCGTCGCCGCTGCTGGGCCCCGCAGGCAACCGCGAGTTCTTCTTCCACCTGAGAGAGGCCGCCCCGTGACGAAGGCTGGCATCTTCAATCCCGGGCACCGGGCTGCGAACAACGACGAAAGCGACCCGCCAGACGCGCCGCCGTCGAGCCTTGGCCTAAACTAGCGCGCGGACTATCAGCGCCGCCACGAAGGAGATGGTGCCCAGGAACACCACCAGCCCGAAGGCGTTGACCACAATGTCCTTGCTTCGCTCCATCGCCTACTGATTATACGGCCCCGGCGACGAAGCCGCTAACGGGCAGGCAAGCCAGCATGCAAACCATGTACGCGGACAGGCACCTTCCTGCCTATCTTGCAGGAAGAAGCCGCCAAGGACTTCGACACCTGGCTGGCACGCGCCTGAAGCCGCTTCCCACTCGCAGTACGGAAGGATAGGTGTTATTCTTTGGCCTGGCTAGCACAGGCCAACTGTGGTGCGCTGTCAGATCTGAAAGGGCCTGAGAGGATCGATGCGGAAGGTCGGCATCTTCATCGCCCCCCGCTGGAGCGGGGCCAAGAAGCTGGTGGAGAGCCTGCAGGACGCCCTCCGCAAGGAGGTGGACGAGGTCTGGCAGACGTCCAACTGGGACGACCACGCCGCCCAGCAAAAGGTCGAAGGAACCGACCTCGTTGTCTGCCTGGGCGGCGACGGCTCCATGCTGTGGGCGGCGCGGGCGGTGGTCCCTCACACGGTGCCCATCCTGGGGGTGAACATGGGGCACCTGGGCTTCCTGGCCGAGATCGGGCCCACAGAGCTGATAGACAGGCTGCCCCAGGTGCTGAAAGGCGGAGGCCGAGTGGAGGAGCGAGCGATGCTCCAGGCCCGAGTGCCAGCCTGGGGCCAGACCTTCCATGCCCTCAACGATGTCGTCGTCGGTCGCTCCACAGCGGGACGGCCCGTCTATCTCGATGTGTCCGTGGACAGCCACCGGCTGGCCCTCTACCGCAGCGACGCCCTCATCGTGGCCACGGCCACCGGCAGCACCGGCTATTCCCTTTCCGCGCGGGGCCCCATCCTCCATCCGGAGTCGCAGGACATAGTGGTGACGCCGGTAGCGCCTCACCTCGCCCCGGCGCGGACCCTAGTGCTTCCCCGGGATGCCGTCGTGGACCTGGTAGTGAGCACAGAGGAGGGCGCCACCGTCAGCATCGACGGACAGGTGAACCGGGATCTGGGCACCGGAGACGCGGTCTCCGTCTGCCGCAGCCCCCACGTGGCCCGATTCCTGCGGCTGTCGGAGCCATCACACTACTACCACATCCTCGCCGAGCGGCTGGAGTGGCTGCGGGGGATGAACCCCGCCGAGTTCCCGGAGCTGTTCGAGCAGGGGGGCGGCGAAGCCAAGTAGGGGGCTGACGGCCCGCCTCAGAGCCGGAAGTTGTCGGAATCCTCACCGGAGCGAGTCGTAGAGAGCCGCCGCCTGTACGAGGGGCGGGTGGTAAACCTGCGCGTGGACACCGTGGAGCTGACGGGGGGCCGGAAGGCAACTCGCGAGGTGGTGGAACACGGAGATGTGGTGGTCATCGTGCCGCTTCTGGAAGGGGGGGATGTGCTGCTGGTCAGGCAATACCGTCTGCCGGCCGACCAGACGCTGCTGGAGGTGCCGGCCGGGGGCGTGGATGCGGCTGAGAGTAGCGAGGAGGCGGCGCAACGAGAGCTGGGCGAAGAATGCGGCCAGCGGGCCGGCCGTCTGGAGCGGCTGGGCGGTTTCTACGCGTCGCCGGGGTTCTGCAGCGAGTTCATGCATGTCTTCCTGGCCACCGAGCTCCGGCCCGTGCGGGCACGCCCGGATCCGGACGAGGAGATCGCCGTGGTGCGGCTTCCCCTGGTGGAGGCGCTGCGCCTGGTGCGCCAGGGAGAGATACGGGACAGCAAGAGCATCATCGCTTTGATGTGGACGCGGGAAAAAGTGACCGATTTCACTATTGAATGAAGCACAGCCTGCCTGTTAGAATGAGCGTCGGTTTGCGGGCTACAGTCGACCGGAGGTACTGATGGCTCAGGCGCAGGCGCTCCGCCCTCCACACAAACTCGGCTTTCTGGACACCCTTCGCAAAGACCGCTGGTGGGTGGAGCCGGTTGCGGTCTTCATTGGGCTGAGCATCTTCTTCGGCTGGCTGGCGGTGAGCGCGTTCCTGGATGAGTGGCAGTTCGAGATCGGGCCATACCTCTCGCCGGTGTACGAGCCCAAGCTGCACGGGGCGTTTAACGCGTTCTGGCTTTCGCCAGCGTTCTTCGCCATCTGGGGTCCGGTGGGGTTCCGCGCCACCTGCTACTACTATCGGCGGTCCTACTACCGATCCTATTTCCTCAGCCCGCCAGCCTGCGCCGTGGGCGATTTCTCCAAGAAGTACAGCGGCGAGGACCGCCTCCCCCTGATCCTTCAGAACGCACACCGCTTCTTCATGTACGTAGCGCTCGTATTCGTGCCGTTGCTCTGGATCGGGGCCATCAGGGGCTTCTACAACGGCGAAGAGATCATCGATGGCGTCGCCGTCGAGACCGGCTGGGGCATCGGACTGGGATCGGTGTTCCTGGTGGTCAACGCCTTCCTCCTGATGATGTACACGTTCTCCTGTCACTCGGTACGGCACCTAGTAGGCGGAGGGTTGAACTGCTTCAGCTGCTCCCCCTGGTCACGAACCCGCAAACGAGTCTGGGACCGCGTCACAGCGTGGAACGAGCAGCACCGCACCTGGGCCTGGGTGAGCCTCTTCGGAGTGGTCGCCACTGACCTCTACATCCGACTGGTGGCCAACGGTCACATCACCGACCCGAACACGTGGAGCGGGTTCTAGGGGGAAGGATAGCCAGTGTCTGACTACGAGACGCACGAATACGACGTACTAGTGATAGGGGCAGGTGGTGCCGGTCTGCGCGCCGCCATAGAGGCGTCCGCGATGGGCGCGCGCACGGCCCTCGTATGCAAGTCGCTCCTGGGCAAGGCCCACACGGTGATGGCCGAGGGTGGCATCGCTGCTGCCCTGGGCAACCTCTATCCGGACGACAACTGGAAGGTCCACTTCCGCGACACGATGCGCGGGGGCAAGATGCTCAGCAACTGGCGGATGGCCCAGATCCACGCCCAGGAGTCGCCAGAGAGGGTGCTGGAGCTCGAGCGCTGGGGCGCCCTGTTCGATCGCATCCCGGACGGCCGCATGTCGCAGCGCCCGTTCGGCGGCCACCGCTACGACCGTCTTGCCCACGTCGGCGACCGCACAGGCCTGGAGATCATCCGCACGCTCCAGCAGCACGCCGTCCACCAGGGGATAGACGTGTATATGGAGTGCACGATCTCGCGTCTGCTCAAAGACGGCGACCGCATCTCCGGTGCTCTGGGCTACTGGCGCGAGAACGGCGACCTCATCCTGTTCAACGCGAAGGCAGTGGTGCTGGCCACCGGCGGGATCGGGAAAGCGTACAAGGTCACCTCCAACTCCTGGGAGTACACCGGCGACGGCCACTCGTTGGCCTACTGGGCAGGAGCGGATCTCATCGATATGGAGTTCATTCAGTTCCACCCCACGGGGATGGTGTGGCCCCCCAGTGTGAGGGGCATCCTGGTCACGGAGGGCGTGCGGGGAGAAGGTGGCGTGCTCAGGAACTCCGAAGGCGCACGCTTCATGTTCAACTACATCTCGGACTACTTCAGGGCCGAAACCGCGGAGACGGAGGAGGAGGCGGACCGCTGGTTCGCAGACAAGATGAATAACCGCCGGACGCCGGACCTCCTGCCGCGCGACGAGGTGGCACGGGCGATCAACGCTGAGGTCAAAGCGGAACGGGGTAGCCCTCACGGCGGCGTTTTCCTGGACATCGCCACCCGGCGCTCCACTGACGACATCAAACGCACTTTGCCCAGCATGTACCACCAGTTCAAGAAGCTGGCAGATGTCGACATAACGACGACGCCCATGGAGGTGGGGCCGACGTGTCACTACATGATGGGCGGTGTACGCGTCGACGCTGAGACGGCGGCGGCCACTGTGCCCGGCCTGTTCGCGGCCGGCGAGTGCGCCGCCGGTATGCACGGCGCCAACCGCCTCGGCGGCAACTCGCTTTCCGACCTCCTGGTGTTCGGGCAGAGGTCCGGCAAGGCGGCTGCCGAATACGCCAAGGGCCTCAGCGAAACCCCCTCCGTCAACTCCGCCGAGGTGGCAGAGTACACCGCCGACATGATGGCCCCCTTCGAGCGTAGCGGTGAGGAGAACCCGTACACGCTCCAGCAGGAGCTCCAGGACACGATGCAGGATCTGGTCGGCATCATCCGCACGGGCTCAGAGCTGGAAGAGGCGATCGGGAAGCTCCAGTCCCTAAAGGAACGGGCGCGACGCACCGGCGTCGAGGGCAACAAACAGTACAACCCGGGCTGGCACCTGGCGCTGGACCTGCGCTCGCTGCTGACCGTCTCGGAAGCGATAACGCTGGCCGCGCAGGAGCGCAAGGAGAGCCGGGGCGCGCAGACCCGTGACGACTACCCGGAGGCCAGCCCCGAGCTCGGCAAGGTGAACATGGTGGTCCGCATGGGCCCCGATGGAGAGCCGCAGGTATCGCAGGAGCCGCTTTCGGAGATGCCGAAAGAGCTACGGCAGTTGTTTGAGGAGGCCCCCACAAGTGCCTGAAGTGACTATGCGCGTGTTTCGTGGCGACGATAGCGGCGGCGTCTTTGTCGACTATCCGGTGGAGGTCGAAGAAGGCAACGTCGTCCTAGACGTGATTCACAAGATCCAGGCGACCCAGGCGAACGACCTCGCGATTCGCTGGAACTGCAAGGCGGGGAAGTGCGGCTCCTGCAGCGCTGAGGTCAACGGGAAGCCGTCCCTCATGTGCATGCAGCGGATGAGCCTCTTCGAGCCCGGGGAGGCGATAACAGTGGCCCCGGTAAAGACGTTCCCCCTAATCAAGGACCTTGTGACAGACGTCTCCTTCAACTTCGAAGTGGCGAAGAGGATCCCGCTCTTCAATCCGAGCCCGGTGGGGCCCGACGGCATCTATCGCATGCAGCAGGTGGACGTCGAGCGCGGCCAGGAGTTCCGCAAGTGCATTGAGTGCTTCCTCTGCCAGAACGTCTGCCACGTCATCCGGGATCACCCGGAAAACAAGGCGTACTTTTTCGGGCCGCGCTTCTTCCTCCGCCTCGCCGAGCTCTCGATGCACCCGCTGGACACAAACGACCACAGCGAGCTGAGCCGCGAGGAGGCTGGGATAGCGTACTGCAACATCACGAAGTGCTGCACCGAGGTCTGCCCGGAGGAGATCCACATAACCGACAACGCCATCATCCCTGTCAAGGAGAGGGTGGCGGACCGCTACTACGATCCCGTTCGATGGATACTCCGCAAGCTGTTCGGCAAGTGACGCTGGCCGACGACGGCAGGCGGCGTTAGGGTCGGGCGGCGCTAGAGCACTCCTCGGGAAATCGCAGCTTCTAGGAGCCTCGGGCGGCGACTGCGGCGCTTTCCAGCGCCTCTTGGTCGTTCCCGACCAGCAGGTCGAAGCGGCGGAAGTGCCGATCCCACCAGGCCTGCCCAAAGGCAGCGTTCTCCGTCCAGCCCACATCGTTGTGGCCGCTCTCCCGGCTGGTCGCGATCTTGGCCAGTACGTCCTTGAAGGCGCGCAGGAACTCATCGAGGTCGGCCTCGGTATCGAAGGCCAGCCCTATGTGAACGAGGACCTGCTGATCGCCGCCGTCATCCTCCTTGGTGTACACGGCCAAGCGGCCGCCGTCCCAGCCGGTGGAAGCGGCCGCAGCCGCCGTCTCGTCCTCCAAGATGGTGTCCAGGTAGACGAGCACGTCGAACTCGCCGAAGGGGAGCAGGGAGAGCCGCTGCCAGCCGCTCAGCTCTTCATGGAGCGCCGGCAGGGGCACGATGGAGCCTATGTCCCTATCAGCGAGGTAGCGGTCCGGGTGGAGAATGGCTTCTGTGGAGCGGGGCGGATCGTCGTAGAGCTCGTTTACGGCCTCCCAGCCGCCCCAATCGTAGATAGCATCGACAAAGAGGACGCACTCATTGTAGTTGAAGTAGAAGTAGCGTTTCAGAGCTGACGGCAGCTCCTCTTCGGGCTCAGGCTCCGGATTCTCCGCTTCCTGGCCGTAGACCTGGTCGCGCCAGTCGGGCCCGTACACCTCTCGCGCGTAGTGGAACATGGCCAGCATCGCGTCGCCTTCCTTGAGGCAGTCGATGGTCGTGGCGAACTCGGAGCTGGAGTTCTCGTCGTCATCCTTTTCCACCCACTTGTTCAGTTTCTCAATGTCCCAGCGGCCGTCCTGGAAGCTGTGAACGTATTCATGCACCAGGATGAGTTCGTCCTCTGGGGTTATCTTTTCACCGCTGAAGATCAGAGCCAGCTTGTTGGCGGAAGCGTAATAGCGGCCAACGACGTCTCCCTCAAGGGTGGTGGAGGCGTCCAGGAGGTCATCCTTGGGGCCCATGAGGTGCAGGAGCCGCCAGGCGATGTTCCAGGCCTCCAACTGGGCTCCTAGCTCTTCCCGCGCCGCCTCCGCATCCTTTTCGTTGTAGGCCAGCAGCGTCTCCTTGTCGAACCACCCCTCCTGCACCTCCTTGTACGCCGCCAGGCCGCGAACCTCCACGGCGCGGTCGCGGATCTCATGCACGCGTTCCATGAGGGCGGGGTCGAAGGGGGTAAGCGGAGGTAGGGGTTCAGAGTCGCCTTTGCAGGCGGCGAGCAGAGCCGTCAGCGCCAGCAGGACGACGGCTGTGACGTGCGGTGTCGGAAACAGGCCCTTGAGGACTCTCAGTGCGCGCATGGCAGCTCACTTACAGAGAACGCCGGGGTCAGTGAAACGTTACAGTCGTTCCCGGCCCGCCCGGTGGTCGGGACAAGCTACGATATTGCGCCGTCGCTGCGGCTCAGCGGCCTGAGGTGGCGTTTGCCGTCTTCCCTAGCGCTCCAGCACCTCCGGCTGCCGCCACTGCGCCTTGCCCTGCTGCAGCAGGTCGCCCCCGTGGATGTCGTTGCAGACCACTACGGGGAACTCCTCCACCTCCAGCCGCCGGATCGCCTCCGTGCCCAGCTCCTCGAAGGCGACGACCTCGACACTGCGGATCTGCTTGGATAGGAGAGCGCCGGCGCCGCCGACGGAAATGAAGTAGACGGCGCGGTGCTTCTGGAGCGCTTCCCGAACCTTGGGGCCACGACCCCCCTTGCCGATGATGCCCTTGAGGCCAGCTTCCAGCATCGTCGGCGTGTACGGGTCCATGCGGATGGAAGTGGTGGGCCCGGCGGAGCCGATGACCGCCCCGGGCTTGGCCGGAGTGGGGCCGACGTAGTAGATCACCTGGCCGCGGATGTCTAGGGGGAGCGACTCGCCCTTGGACAGCGCCTCCACCATGCGGCGGTGGGCGGAGTCACGGGCGGTGTAGATGGCGCCGGTGAGGTAGACGTAGTCCCCCGCACGGAGCAGCTCCACGCTCTCTTCCGTCAGGGGTAACTGGATGCGGTGTTCTGCCATTCGTCACTCCTTCTCTGCGTCGCCGACGATCCTGGCGCTCACAGCACCGCCTCCTTGAGACGGGCCGAGTGACACTGGAGGTTGACGGCCACAGGCAGGGCGGTTATGTGCGCGGGGTAGGTCTCGATGTGGACGGCCAGGGCGGTGGTACGGCCACCGACGGCCTGGGGGCCCAGGCCGAGGGCGTTCACCTTCTCCAGCAGATCCGCCTCAAACTCCGCCACCTCCGGGTCCGGGTTGGGCTCGCCCACCTTGCGGGTGAGAGCCCGCTTGGCCAGGTACGCGCAGTGCTCGGCGGTGCCGCCAATGCCAACGCCGCCGATGACGGGCGGGCAGGGGTTGCCGCCGGACTCCTCCACGGCCTTGAGGACGAACTCCGTGACGCCGGCCTTGCCGGCGGCGGGGAGCATCATGGCCAGGCGGGACATGTTCTCGCAGCCGCCGCCCTTGGGCAGGACCATGATACGAAGCCGGTCGCCGGGGACGATCTCCGTGTGAACGACAGGAGGCGTGTTGTTCTTGGTGTTGACGCGGGCGGAGAACGGTCGCTCCACCATGGAGGCGCGCAGGAGGCCCTCGGTGTAGCCGGTGGCCACGCCATCGCGGATGGCGTCGGCGAGCGTGCCGCCGACGATGTGGGCGTCCTGGCCCACCTCCAGGAAGACGACGGTGGTGCCGGTGTCCTGGCAGAGGGGCAGG
>DAOUMF010000174.1:0-1670 GCA_034411955.1 Dehalococcoidia bacterium | reverse complement strand
GCGCTGAATCTCGGCGAACCCCTTGCGCTTGAGGTCGTGGGGCAGGTGGTGGAGCACGAAGCTGCTCAGGGCGAGATCGAAGTGACCGTCAGGGAAAGGCATCTCCTCGATCAGGCCGACGTGGAACGCGACATCCACTCGCTTCCTGTCGGCCTTCTGTCGGGCGACCTCGATCATCTCCGGCGCGGCGTCGATGCCGTGCACCTCACCGTCGGGGCCGACCTTCCCCTTGGCATCGATGGCCAGGCTGCCGGTGCCGCAGCCCACGTCGACTACCTTGTCCCCCGGCGCCACCTGCGCCAGTTCGAGAATCGTCCTCCGGATGGCCGGCACCTTCCCCAGCGATACAAACCAAGAGAAGGCATCGTAGAAACGAGCCCAGTACCTTATGGTGCGGCCTCTCGTCTCCGGAGCCCGTTCGCTCACCTGCGACTTGGATTTCTCGTGAGGCATTTGCGAGCCTATCCCCACTCCACTCCTGTCCCCCGCACCACCTCGCCCACGGCCAGCGCCTCCGTGATCTGCGAGCGGACGGCGTCGGCATCCGCTGGAGCGACGGCCACCACCATGCCGATGCCCATGTTGAAGGTACGGTACATCTCCTCCTCGGCGACGTTCCCGCGCTCCTGGATCAGGCGGAAGATGGCCGGCACCTCCCAGGCGGTGCGGTCGATGCGGGCACCCAGTCCCTCGTGCAGCATACGGGGGACGTTGCCGGGGATGCCGCCGCCAGTGATGTGAGCGATGCCCTTCAACAGAGGCAGCACCGGCTTCACCTCGCGGTAGCAGCAGCGGTGGGGCACGAGCAGCGCCTCGCCCAGGGTGCCGTCCAGGCCAGGGTACGTCCGCTCCAGCCGCCGCCGCTCCTCGTCCGGGTCACCACCCACGCCGACGCCGAAGAGCTTCCGCACAAGCGAGTAGCCGTTGGTGTGCAGGCCCTGCGAGGGCAGGCCCAGCAGGACGTCCCCCTCGCGGATGTGCGAGCCGTCGATGATGGCGTCCCTCTCCACGACGCCCACGACGAACCCCACGAGGTCGAAGTCGCCCCCGGCGTAGAGGCCAGGCATATCGGCCGTCTCGCCGCCCAGGAGGGCGCAGCCGGAGTCACGACAGGCGGCGGCGACGCCGGCCACCATGGCAAGCTTAGCCTCGTCCGTCACGCCGGCACCGCCAATGTAGTCCAGGAAGAACAGCGGCTCGGCGCCAACGGCGAGGATGTCGTTCACGCAGTGGTTGACCAGGTCGTGGCCCACCCCCTCATGGCGCCCGATGAGGGCGGCGAGCTTCACCTTGGTGCCCACGCTGTCGGTGCTGGCCACCAGCACGGGGTCACGATAGGAGCCGAGGCGGAAGAGGCCGGCGAAGGGGCCAACGTCGGCGATGACCTCGGGGCGGCGGGTGGGGCGGGCCAGGTCAGCGAAGCGGGAGACAAGTCGTTCCGCGGCGTCGATATCGACGCCGGCGTCGGCGTAGGAGATACTGTGGGGCGTCTTTTCCCGACCCATGCCCTTTCTCAGCCGCTCGTGGTTCGACGGGTCCAGGATGAGCGACGCATCCGTTTCTAGTGGCGGTCTTCCTCCCAGGTCCAGGAGGCACCAACGGGCTCCCGGCGGCCGCCGCGGCCCACCCGTTCGAACACCAGCTTGTCCATCTGGAGCTGCACCGGCATC
>DAOUMF010000173.1:0-2953 GCA_034411955.1 Dehalococcoidia bacterium | reverse complement strand
GCTGCCGCCTGGCTGGGGGCTTCCGGCTGGCACGGGGCTGCCGCTGTGGGGAGTGGTCTGACTAGACCCGCCGTTGCCGCCATCGCTGTTGCAGCCCAGGATCGCGGCGCTGGCCGCTCCGAGGGTTGTGACGGCGCCAGCGCCCAGCAGGGCGCGTCTCGAAATGCGCCTGCGCCAGAAACGGTTCCAGTACGTCGACTCAGTCATACACCGATGCCTCCCCGTTAAACCCTCTCGTCAACGTTACATTGACGAAGAATCGATAGGTCTCTTATAGCTGTCCAACATTGCTCTGTCAACGCTGTAGGCGCCGGCTCCGGCGAAGACGGCCAGGGTCCTGCCCACCGCTCCTAGTTCACGGGTTGACGGCTGAGCTCGTTCAGCACCCGCTCCAGCTTCTGGCGGGCCAGCCGCGTCACCTCCTTCAACTCGGTGGAGGGTGAGACACGGGCCATCACGTGGGGGTCAAGGACGGTCACGACGGAGCGGCCGTCGGCTTCTTCGCGCACGGTGACGTTGCAGGGGAGGAGGAGGCCAGTATCGATGTCGTCCTGGAGCGCCACGAAGGCCAGAGAGGGGTTGCAGGCGCCGAGAATGACGTAGGGCTGGAATTCGGCGCCGATCTTCTCTTTGAGGGTCTTCCGCACATCGATCTCCGTGAGGACGCCGAAGCCCTCGGCTTTGAGCGCCTCCTTGGTAGCAGAGATGGCCCGGCCCAGCGGCAGGTCCAGGTCGACCGAGAGACCGTACGGGAGCTCCTTCACGCAGTCGCCTCCTCTCAACTCGATAATAGCATCAAAAGGACGGGCTGCAAAGCTACAGACCGGCTTGAGAAGGAGGGGCGTCCGCGAGCGACTGGGCGTCAGGCAGGGAGACGAGATCTCGTGCCTCTCGCGACTGACACGCTGAGTCTCCTGGCGCTGGGGGTCGCGCCGGCTTGATTGGTCAGTTCTAGACGCATTGATCGGTTGATGCCAGGGTACGGTGCTGCCGGGCCCGTGCCTGCTGCGTGCTGGCAGGCAGGGGCATGAACCGGGTGGTGCGCCTTGACACCGGTCTATTCCAGTGGTGAGAATGCCAACAGCATCAGCGCGCGTAGCAGGTAGAAGGAAACCCTGACAGTCAGACGGACCCGGCGTTTGGGCCGGCGCCGTTTCCTCCGCGGCGTTGGCTTCTTCGGTGTGGGCATCGCTTTGACCTCCGTCCTCGGCTGCCGCGGCGGCAGCGAGAGATTCCTCACCACGCTTGACCGGACTATCGTCCTGGGCGAAGACGGTATGTTGCGGTACGGGCCGGGCGAGCCGTACGAGGTGCGTACGGAGCTGGCCGAGGCTCAGGTCGGCCGCGAGCGGCGGCGGCGCTCCCTGGTAATGTTTCATCACTTTGCGGACTTGCAGCTTCTGGATGAAGAGTCGCCCCTTCGCGGCGAGTGGCAGGACTCCTGCCCCCCGCCCCTGTCCACCGCCGCCTTCCGCCCCCAGGAGACCCTCACTCTCCACGTTGCCGCCTCTCTTGTCCGCAAGGCCAACCGCATCCGTCGCAGCCCTCTCACCGACCGCCTCACCGATTTCGTCCTCCACACCGGCAACGCTGTCGACAACGCTCAGCTCAACGAACTGCGCTGGTTCATCGATCTGATGGACGGCCGGCAGGTGCACCCCGAGACGGGTGGCGCCGGATACGAAGGGGTGCAGTCGGAGAGCCCCGACCCGCTGTATCCGGATCTGCTGGCTCTGGCTCAGCTCCCCTTCGTCCCGGAGGGGAGCCGCTACCCCTGGTACACGGCCCTGGGCAACCGGGACGTGCTGGCGCAGGGAAACTTCCCGCCTAGTGACGCCACCGCCCAGATCGCCGTCGGTGGGGAGAAGATCATCGACCTGGCACCGGCACGCAAGGAGGAGGCGTGCGAGGACCCGTCAATCCTCCTCGATCCCGAGCTGACGCGGGAGATCCTGGCAGATGAGGGGACAGATGTGCGAGGGGTGACAGCGGATCCCAACCGGCGCCTGCTCAGCCGCAAGGAGTGGATGGAGGAGTTGTTCAACAGCAGCGAACTGCCCGGCCCCGTGGGCCACGGGTTCACTCAGAGGAACCTGGACAAGGACTTCGCGTACTACGTGTTCGAGCACGGTCCCCTGGCGTTCATCGTGTTGGACACTGTGAACCCGGTCGGGTTCGCCGCCGGAAGCATCGACCTTCCCCAGTTCAAGTGGCTCGAGAAGCAGCTCAGGAACCGCAGCGGCAGATACTACGACGCCGATGGTGAACTGGTGGAGACCGAGGGCAAGGACAGCCTCATCGTCATCGTCAGCCATCATCCGCTGGATCGGCTCAACAACCCGCTGCCAGATCCCTCCGACGAGCCGCGGGTCCAGGGCCCTCAGCTTGAGGAGCTACTGCACCGGTTTCCCAACGTCATCGCTCACATCGCCGGTGACAGCCACGCGAACAGGATCACGGCCCGGCCGGACCCGGAGCGTCACGGCGGCAGCTACTGGGAGGTGAGCACCGCTTCGCCCGTGGCCTACCCGATGCAGTCGCGCCTGCTGGAGGTGGTGGACAATCGGGACGGGACTCTCTCCCTGTTCGCCACTGTCTATGACCTCGCTGCACCTGTCGACCCGCGGGACGCCCGCGATCCAACGGAGGGTGACGAGGTCAACGAGGAACAACTGGCAGCCGTGGCGCGTAGGCTGGCGGCGGAGGACCCCCAGCGCGACCCGGAGGCCGCAGGCCTCGCCATCAGCGATCGCAACGCCGAACTGCTGCTGGCGGCGCCGTTTGACCTGTCGGGCGTGGAGACGCCGGGACCGCACCGCCCGGCCGCACGCCGCGGTGGGAGAGTGTTAAGCCGCCGCACTCTCCTGTGCCTGCTGTCCCCCTAGCACCGGGCGCGAGCGATCCTGCGACAAAGAGAGGGGGCCGACGTCAGTCGGCCCCCGAGGAATCGCTC
>DAOUMF010000172.1:0-3147 GCA_034411955.1 Dehalococcoidia bacterium | reverse complement strand
GTCCCGGCTCGCCGGCGTCAGCGGAGTGGAGGTGATTTCGTACTCGCGCTGGAAGCCCGTCCCCCGGGGTACCACCGTCCACAGGCGGTCCCTGTACGACCGGTCCCTCAGGAACGACTGGAAGTTCTGCGCCGCCCTGTCCGACGTGAACGAAAACTCTGTCGAAACCGCTACGCCGTTCCGCTCGTCCACCCGGAACACCAGCACGTTTATGTTTTTCGCGCGCCCCGTGAGCGAGTCACGGATCCGGCGCACCTGAAACTCGTGGTCAACGAAGTGCATCACCTCCGCTACCCCCTCCACCGCCTGTATGTAGTTCTGCAAGACCATACCTCACCTCGCGCTTCAAATTAGTAGCCATACCGCCTCGACCGTGTGGCGCCACCTACACGACAGGCACCAGTAGTAGTAACCCTGATGTGGATGCTGAACTGCAATCAGTCGCCCTCCACAGCCGCAGCACGTGACCGGGAACTGATCTGCCGCCCACTTAAACAGGTTCATTCGCCCTACTCCAGCCCCATCAGCCTGAGCTTCTCCTTGCGCTCGTCCCGCGCGATCCGGTACTCCCGCGTGAAGTAATTTTGCCACGCCCTGTAGTAGTCCGCAATCCATTCCCGCCAGAACTCCACCACCTCGACCCCCAGTTCGTCGGCTACGTCACGGATCCACTGCAGCGCGAATGGCACCACCAGGATCTTGTGAATTGGCTGTCCCGTGTAGCCTATTAGGCCCGGCGTCACTTTCGCCAGCGCCTCATATATCAGCAACCCGCCCAGCCCCGGCAACGGGTCCCGGATCTTCGCCTCGATCAGGTCGTATCGGTCCGACGTCCAGTGGACCGCGTCCACCCTCCGACGGAAAGGCCTGAGGCGCGCCGCCGCGCCTCGTACCCCTCGCATCATGATATCGTCCTCCGGCAGCGTCCCCAACTCGACATTTGTCGACCACGTCTCCCCCGGGTACGTCGCCTGCAGGAACTCCCACAGCAGCCGCGTCTCACGCTGCGCCATCCTCTCCCCTTCCTCCAGTCATCAACTTTCTGGCTATTGACAGCCTACCACATATTGCGCCACGCTGTTACCACCCTCACTAGGAGGTCCTCCTATGGTAGTCGTCAAAGACCTGGCTGTATCGGCGCAGAAGTTCACCCGCAACGCCAGCAGCGCCGCGAGCGAGTACGCGACTAACGCTGCCAATGCCGCCACCCGGTGGCAGACCAACTCGGCCGCCGCCCAGCAGACGTTCCAGCAGGCGATCACCGCCCCTGGAGTCCCCCAGCGGTACGGTCGGGGCGTCCAGAGAGCGGGCGCCGCCAAATACCAGGGCCGCGTCCAGGCGGTCGGACAGAACCGCTACTCCGAGGGAGTCGGCGTCTCCCAGGACGACTGGCAGTCCGGGTTCCAACCCTTCGCCCAGGCCCTGGCTAGCCTCACGCTGAGCGGCCGGCGCCCGCGCGGCGACGCCCAGAACTACCGGAGGGTCGAGGAGGTCGGCAAGCGCCTCAACGCTACCCGGATAGCCCAGCTCGGCGGCGCGCCTGCCTAGACCTGACGCGCCCGGATCCAATCATGTGTGGAGGTAGCTAATGAACTACAGGCACGCGCAGCTCCTCACCCCGACGGACGTTGGCACCAACGGGACCAAGATTATTGAGATTCCGAAGGGCGAGATCATCTCCGCCATCGAGATCACCTTCAAGACCACCAAGGCGTCCTCCGGCATGTCCGCCGGCGCCCCGGCCAACATCCCCCGTATCGAGCTCCTCGACGGCTCGACGCCCCTCTTCTCTCTCACCGGCTACGAGGCCCAGGCCCTCGGCTATTACAACCGGCCCGGCCGGGTCCTGGACCACGGCCAGCACATCAGCACCCTGAGCGAGTTCGACATCTACCCCATCGACTTTGGGCGCTACCTCTGGGATCCCATGCTCGCCTTTAGCCCCGACCGGTTCAAAAACCCCACCCTCCAGGTCCAGTGGGACGAGGATGTCTCCGACACCTCCGTCACCGTCAACAGCATGGAGGTCTGGGCTCACATATTTGACGAGCTGCAGGTCAATCCGGTGGGATTCCTCTCCGCCGAGGAGGTGGACATCTGGACGCCCACCGCCGCCGACGCGTACCACGAGATCACACTCCCCACCGAGTACTCCATCCGCCAGCTGCTCGTCCGCGCCTACCAGGATGGGTACGAGCCCTGGTACAACATCGACGAGGCCCGCCTCGACGAGGGCATCGGCAAGCGGACCATGTTCGAATACACGGTCCTGGAGGACTACTACCGCCGCATGAAGGGCACCTGGCCCAAGATCGACCTCAACATCGTCGTCAACTCCGATACGGGCGGCAAGACGTTCTACGTGCCCCAGACCGACTACTACTCCGGCGCCGGCGCCGGCATGGGCCTGGGCGGCACCACCGAGGTCTACTACAGCAACGCGGCCCCCAGGGCCGGCAAGCTGGCCCTCACCGGCTCCGCCAACATCAACTACCTGGCCCAGGTCTCTGGATATCTGCCCTGGCACACCTACCAGTTCGCGCTCGGCAAGCAACAGGACATCGAGGACTGGTACGACCCCCAGGGCAAGACCCCCCGGCTCCGCCTGCGGGCCTCCACTGGAGGCTCCAGCGTCAACGGCTACACCTTTGTCGAGCGCTTGCGGCGGTACTAGTCCAGCCAGGGGATCGCGGGGACGCACCGGTCGCCTCCTTCCGGCGCGTCCCCGCCACCTCCAGGAGGCAGGGTGAGCCATGCCCACAGGTCAGCAGCCACAGGCCCAGGAGCCCAGCGACGTCGTCCGGTCCGACGACGCGATCGTCCTCTGGGACCAGAAGCGTATCAACACCACCGTCGCCCAGCACACGCCGCCCTGCTACGTGGGCCCCTACCGCCAGTTTGCGCTCTACGTCCGGCTCAAGTCCACCTCCACGCCCACTACCATTCAGCTTGTGCCCCAGTTCCTCGAGCCACGCTCCGGGATCTGGCACGACATGAGGCAGGGCATATTCGCATCCCTCTACTTCGAGGACTCCGTCCACGCCACCGAGCGCGACTACGTGTTCCACGGCGACTGCGCCGGCAGAAACTTCCGCCTTCAGGCTGTCGGCGTTGGCACCACCTCCTCCGCCTATTTCACAATCTCCG
>DAOUMF010000171.1:0-14003 GCA_034411955.1 Dehalococcoidia bacterium | reverse complement strand
AGCTGGGCCCAGGCGGGCTCGTCGGCCAGCAGCTCTTCGCGGTCCAGCAGGAGCAAGCGGCCCTCCACCTCGGCCGAGCCGGTGTGGAAGGTGACGGTCATGCTGTGCCGCAGGGGGCGGCGCAGGTAGCGGCCGGCGCGCAGGCGGACGTCCAGAGCGGTGGTGGGCCGCAGCCAGCCCGGCGTGGTCACCACCATGCCCCGCTCCAGCTCCTCCACGGACAGCCCGGCCAGGTTGACAGCGGTGCGGCGGCCCGGCGGCGCCGTCGCCACCTTCTGGCGGTGCGCTTGCAGCCCGCGGACGCGAGAGCGCAGGCCCGACGACAGCACCTCCACCTCCTGGCCTTCGCGCAGGGAGCCGTCTAGGAGCGTGCCGGTGACCACGGTGCCGAAGCCGACGATGGTGAAAGCGCGGTCGATGGGCAGGCGGGGGCGGCCGATGTCCCGCTTGGCCGGGGTCTTGGCCAGCTCCGATTGCAGGGCGGCCACCAGGTCGTCCAGGCCCTGGCGGGTCACCGCGGAGCAGAGCAGCATGGGCGCGCCCTCCAGGGTGGTGCCCCGCACCGTCTCCTCGGCGTCGGCGGCCACCAGCTCGGCGAACTCCGGCTCCACCAGGTCTATCTTGGTGACGGCGACGACGCCGTGCTGGATGCCCAAGAGGTCGATGATCGCCAGGTGCTCCCGGGTCTGGGGCATCACCCCCTCGTCGGCGGCGATGACCAGCAGGGCGAGGTCGATGCCGCCAACGCCAGCCAGCATGTTCCTGACGAACCGCTCGTGGCCGGGCACGTCCACGATGCTGACCTCGTCCCCGTTCGGCAGGGTGAGCCAGGCGAAGCCGAGGTCGATGGTGAGGCCGCGCTCCTTCTCCTCGCGCAGGCGGTCGGGGTCGATGCCGGTGAGGGCCTGGACGAGGGCGGACTTGCCGTGGTCTACGTGGCCGGCGGTACCGATGACGTACATGGCTTCAAGGAAGGTGTCGCTTGCGACACCACTTGCATAATACCGTCATCCCAAACACAATACAGCCCAGATGACGAGCCAGCCTGAAAGAACCACTGAACAGGGAGCTGATCCCAGGGAAGCGCTGGAGAAATTTATTCTCGACAACGAAGATCTCGCGCGCCTTGAGGAGCTGACGGGTCAGTTCAACATCTTTGAAGCCCTGGGCATGGTGCGGCAAGAGATACGGCACTCGAATTTCCTTGCCTGGCTGTTGAACCCCGTTCAAAACCACGGCCTGGCGGACGCCTTCTTGAGGGGCTTCCTCCTAAAGACCAGCGTAAAGGCGAGCGAGGCCGGCATCGAAACGATCTCCCCCATCGATGTTGACGTGTGGGACCTGTCAGGGACGGAGGTGCGCCGGGAGTGGGAGAACATTGATATCACGCTTGTGGACGAGTCGAACAAGTTTGTCTGCGTGATTGAGAACAAGGTCTTCTCTGGTGAGCACGGCGATCAGCTGCGCCGGTATCGAGAGGTGGTGGAAGAGGCATTCCCCGATTACACACGCCATTATGTGCTGCTCAACGTGACTGGGGAGGAACCTTCAGACAGCAAATACTACGTTGGGGTTACGTATGATGAAGTCTGCGAGGTTATCGAGCGCCTGGTGAAGATGCGGGCGTCAACTATCGGCGATGATGTGGCCACGGCGCTGTCCCATTACGTAACCATGGTAAGGAGGCGCGTGATGCCGGACAAAGAGATACAGGAGCTGTGCAGACGGATTTACCGCAAGCACCAAGCGGCCCTAGACCTCATTTATGAACACCGCCCCGATATGCAAGCGGAGATTGGGGACGCCCTGGTCGAAATGATAAAGGCAGACCCAGCGTTTACCCTTGACGTATCTTCCACTAAGTCCGTCATCCGCTTCTATCCGACTTCGTGGGGGGATAGGCCTGAACTTCAACGTGCCGTCAAGTGGCGCGGTACGAGCATGGGAATACTGTTTTCGTTGTGGAACTCGATTACACAGAAACCGAACATGCTCGGACTCAGGCTCACACTTGGACCGGCCGACGAAAGCGTTAAACGTCGAATATGGGAAGCGGCAACCAGGGCAGGAAGCCCGTTCACGCCGGATCCAGAAGGCTTGTCTACCGATTGGCCAACACTGTTCTGGAAAGACATTCTCAGCACCGCCGAGTGGGAAGACCTTGAGGACTCTCTCGATTTCGAGAGGCTCCGGTCACGACTGCAGGAGGCGTGGTCGGCGTTCAAGTCAAACGAGTTGCCCCGCATAAAAGAAGTCATCGATCAGGCCTTCCCATAAAACACCGCCTGCCTGCCAGCAGGCAGGTCCGCGGCTGCGGAGATGATGCCGCGCACTTTAGTGCGCGGTGGTTCGGCAACATACATGGCGATTTCGATTCTAGCACTGCCGCCGTCCTCTCTGATAACATACGTCCCGCTATGCCCTCGGTCGGCTACGTTTACGACCCGCTGTACCTGGAGCACGGCACGCCCGGCCACCCCGAGGAGCCGGCCCGCCTCCAGGCCATCGTCTCCTACCTAAAAGAGTCCGGCGTGCTGCGGGAGCTGACGGAGATCAAGCCTCGGGACGCCACTCCGGCGGACCTGGAGCTGGTGCACTCCCGTGAGCTCATCGAGCGGGTGCGGGGGACGGCGGAGAGCGGCGGCGCCTGGCTGGACCCCGATACCTACGTGGTGTCGCGCTCCTACGAGGCGGCGCTGAGGTCCGCCGGCGGCGTACTGGCGGCGACGGACGCGGTGCTGGACGGCGAGGTGGCCTCCGCCTTCTGCCTAGTGCGGCCGCCGGGCCACCACGCGACCCCGCATCGGGCGATGGGGTTCTGCCTGTTCAACAACGTGGCGATCGCCGCCGCCCACGCCCTGGAGCGTCGCGGCCTGGAGCGGGTGGCCATCGTGGACTTCGACGTGCACCACGGGAACGGCACTCAGGACGCCTTCTACCCCGAGCCGCGGGTGCTCTACGTCTCCACGCACCAGTACCCGTTCTACCCGGGCACCGGCCACTGGAGGGAGACCGGCGACGGCCGCGGAGAGGGGACAACCGTCAACCTGCCGCTGCCCTTCGGCTGCGGGCGCGACGAGTACCTGCAGGCCTACCGAGAGGTGGCGGCACCGCTGGTGCGCCGCTTCCAGCCCCAGATGCTCTTCGTATCCGCCGGCTTCGACGCCCACTTCGCCGACCCCCTGGCGCAGATGCGGCTGGACACCCGCGGCTACTACGAGATCGCGTCGCTGCTCAGGACCCTGGCCGACGAGCTATGCGGGGGGCGCGTCGTCTACACCCTCGAGGGCGGCTACGACCACACGGTGCTGGCCTGGTCGGTGCGGGCCTGCATCGACGCGCTGGCGGGGAACGAGTTCGCAGAGGACCCGCTGGGCGATGGGCCCGCCGTCGCCGGCCCCAACATCGACGCGCTGCTGACGGCGGTCAGGCGGGTCCACGGGCTGGACAACGGATAGAGAACGGATAAACGGATGGGGAACCTGCCAGGGGCAGGCGGAGACGCAGCACCCAGTTCGGTCGGACAGGCTTCAGCCTGTCATCAGGCCAGGAGCTTGGCGGCCTGAAGGCCGCCGCTACATTGGAGGGCTAGTCCGGCAACAAGCGCACGAACACCTCGTTGGCCAGCAAGCGGCCACGCGGGGTCAGACGCAGGCGGCCGGGAGCCAGCCCTGAGCCTGTCGAAGGGCCCCGCTCAACGAGACCCAGGGAGACCAGCTCCGCCAGCCTCGGGCCGTACACATCCTCCAGCTCCCGCCCGAAGCGGGCGCGGAAGTCGGCGGCGCTCACCCCCTCGTTCAGGCGCAGCGCCAGGATAACAGCGTCGGCCATCGCCGGTTCCAGCGTCTGCTCCTCCACGAAGGTCACCTGTCGCATCGACTTCAGGAGGGCGGCGACGTCCGGGGTGTCGGGCAGACCCGCGCCCGCCGTCTCCCCCACGAGCTCGACGTACCGCGCCGGGGAGTAGACGCCGGCGAAGCGGAAGCCGCCGAGGTGCGAATGGGCGCCCGCCCCCAGCCCCAGCCAGTCGCCGTCCCGCCAGTAGACCAGGTTGTGGCGGCACTCCTGACCCGGGCGGGCCCAGTTAGAGATCTCGTACTGCCGGTAGCCCGCCGAGGCCATCCGCTCACCCGCCCACTCGTACATCGCGGCCTGGCCGTCGCCGTCGGGCTCCGGGACGCGGCCGTGGTCGATATCGTACGCCAGCCTCGTCCCCTCCTCCACGGTGAGGGCGTACAGCGACATGTGGTCGGGCGCCAGCTCGATGGCCCGCTCCAGGGAGGCCTGCCAGCGCTCCATGGTTTGCTGCGGCAGGCCGTAGATGAGGTCCAGGTTGATGCGTCGGAAGCCCGCCTGCCGCGCCCAGCGGTAGGCCTCCTCCGCCTCCGCCACCGAGTGGATGCGATCCAGGACGGCCAGCTCGTCATCGTGGAAGGACTGGACGCCCAGGCTGAGGCGGTTCACCCCCAGGGCCAGCAGCCGGCGCAGGTACTCCAGGTCGACGGTGCCCGGGTTCGCCTCCAGGGTGACCTCCGCCTCCGGCTCCACCGCGAACCGGTCGTCGATCGCCGACATGATGCGCTCCAGTTCCTCGATGGGCAGGAGGCTGGGCGTGCCGCCGCCGAAGTACGCGGTGGCCACGGGCCGCCCACGCGCGAACTGCGACCACAGCCCCATCTCCGCGATGAGCGCGTCCACGTACGGCCCCACGATCTCCTCCTGCCCGGCGTAGGAGTTGAAGTCGCAGTAGGAGCACTTCAGGGCGCAGAACGGTATGTGGAGATAGAGGGAGAGGCTACTCGCTCGCATAATCCTTGGCTCGCAGCAGGCCCAGCAGCAAGTAGATGTGAATCACGGTGTTCGTATTGTCTTGAGTGCACTCATCCTCAGAGAGTAGCCCATGGGCCACTCTGTTCCGAAGATTCAGTCCAGTTTCGTCGACGAGCGACTGCTCGAGGTAGCGGTGCAACGGAGCGATTGTTGCCAGCGCAGCCTTCATTTCATCCGCCGCAAGAACTTGATCCAGCGACTTCTCTCTCATCTTGCCGCCCGTCACGTAGGTCGCGGAACCACCCAACTTGGCGAGAAACCTCCTAAGGGAGTCTTCTAGGTTCGGAACCAGTATGTGAAGGGCGCTCACGAAATCGCCCGCGGCGTAGCGCTCGAAACCGCGCCCAACGATCGGCATTCTCTCGTCGTCGAACACTGGGGAATGCCGCATCGACAGCACCAATGAATCAGCGTCTAACTGACCGCGTTGTTTGAGCAAGCCCAGAGCCCGTGTCAGGTAAATCCTCTTGAAGACTAGTTGCCACTGGTATTGACGCCTCACATTGTCCAGCCACTGTTCTTGCTCTGTGCGGGGTTGCGAGATTGGCCGGCCATCATCGAGAGTGATCATGGGAATCAATTGAGAAAGCGGTGCTGTGTCCATCAAGTCACGTGCAATCCGCTCGGCTTCCTCCCATGTCGGCATAAGCCAGAAATTGGCCGCCAAATGCGCCAGAGATTCTGTGGCAGGCAACTCAAACCACTTCGATACGCGTTCATCCCATTCCGTGAAGTCAATCTCCGTTCTAGTCGAGATCGTGCCAAATTCCCCTTCAGCTCGGTGGTAGCCTTGCCGAACCACTTGCTTTAGCTCTTCCACTTTTTCAGACGCACCTGCGTCCGTGTACGTCTTCAACGCGTGCTGACGGAAGACCGCTGCTTCCAGAGCGCTCCTCGGTTCTCGCTCCCGCGCTTCCGCTTCCCACTCTGCTCCAATGTCCACACGCCGCTCACGCGCTTCCGCATGCCTGCCCAGCCTGTCAAGAACCCTAGCCAGTTGCGATAGTAGTCCCCGACGCGTGTGACGTTCCGTCGCTATCCCCAGTGCTTCCTCTAGGAGTCTCACCCAGCGTTTCAGTATGGACTGATCTTTGAACCGGCCCACACTCAGTATCTTGTCAATAATGTGAGTGGCAAAGAAGCGGTCATCGCTCCCCTTTTTCACCCAATCTTCGGCTGCGATCGTAACGGTATGAACGGTGGACGCCTTTAACGCCGTATCGCCCAACGCGAATGCAAGGTGAAGAGCCCTTCGTGAGCTTTCGGCCGCGGTGTGATACCGTCCTTGATCTGCCTCTCTAATGACAAGCTGAAGGTGCGCACCAATGCTTTCGCGTGCGTAAGCATGTCCGCGCCCGCGTTGCCACAGAAGATCTGCGTACCTGGCTTTCAAGTAGGGGTTCTTGGTGCGTCCCACGCGTTCCTCGAAGTACCCCAACATGGTGTCGGGAATGATGTCAGGGTCTGCAAAAGCGCGTCCTTCAAACACGGCCAAGGGCCCGAGATACCTTGCGCCGGGACCTTCAGCGGCAGGTTCCTGCGCATGGGCATAGAAGAGAATCGACTCCGCGCAGCACTTGCGGGTGTTATCTGAATCTCCGCGGAGCGCAAACATGGCACCTGCCTCTTGAAACAGGCGTCCCCTTGCGAAATTGCGCGTTGGCGGGGAACGATCACGCTCAAGGTACCGAAGAATCTCTTCTGGCGTCGCGAACTCAGACTCCAGATCGGCCATGGTAGCTCAATGCTAGCACGTGCGTTCGACGTAATCAAAACTTGATGCCCCAACCTCCGACCTGCGCTATAGTAGTCCCAACCATGCTCAAGACCCACTCCTGCGGCGAACTGCGCGCCTCCCATGAGGGGGACTCCGTGACGCTGGCCGGCTGGGTGCACCGCCGGCGCGATCACGGCGGCCTCATCTTCATCGACCTGCGCGATCACGACGGGCTGACCCAGGTCGTGTTCAACCCCAAGGACGCGGCCGAGGCCTACGCCGTGGGCGACACGGCTCGGGGCGAGTACGTCCTCCAGGTCGAAGGTACGGTAGCACGTCGGCCCAAGGGCACCGACAACCCCAATCTCACCACGGGCGAGATAGAAGTGAGGGCGCAGGCGGCCGCTATCCTCAACGAGGCTAAGACGCCCCCCTTCTACATCGTGGAGGAGTCGGACGTTGACGAGCTGCTGCGCCTCAAGTACCGCTACCTCGACCTGCGACGGGAGGGCATGCATCGAGCGATGATGCTGCGTCAGCGGATCACTAAGTTCATCCGCGACTGGCTCACTGAGCGGGGGTTCGTGGAGATCGAGACGCCGATACTGACGGCGCCCACGCCGGAGGGCGCCCGCGACTTCCTGGTGCCCAGTCGCCTTCAGCCGAGCCGTTTCTACGCCCTGCCGCAATCCCCGCAGCAGCTCAAGCAGCTCCTGATGGTGGCCGGCTTCGAGCGCTACTTCCAGATCGCGCGCTGCTTCCGCGACGAGGACCTGCGGGCGGACCGCCAGCCCGAGTTCACCCAACTCGACCTTGAGCTGAGCTTCGCCGAGGAGGAGGACGTGATGCGGATCCTCGAGGATCTGCATTCCGACCTGGCGGCGGCGGTGCGCCCCGACCTGAAGGTGGTAAAGCCGTGCCCGCGCCTGCCCCACGACGAGGCGATGCAGCGCTACGGTACGGACAAGCCGGACCTGCGCTTCGGGCTGGAGCTGGTGGACCTCACGGAGGTGCTGCGGGACAGCGAGTTCACCATCTTCCGGCAGACGGTGGCCCAGGGCGGGGTGGTGCGGGCGATCTGCGTGCCCGGCGGGGCCGCCTTCAGTCGCAAGCAGACCGATGAGCTCACAACCTTCGTGCAGGGCTACGAGGCCAAGGGCCTGGTCTCCCTGGCGCTTCTGGGCGAGGGCGGACTGGACAGCCTCACCCAGGACGACATCCGCTCGCCGCTGGCCAAGTACTTCACGCCGCAGCAGGCGCAGGAGATGGCGCGGCTGGCGGGGGCCAACCGCGGCGACATGTTCCTGATGGTGGCCGACAAGCCCTCGGTGGCCAACAAAGCGCTGGACGGGTTGCGACGCGAGATCGGCCAGCGGCTGGAGCTGGCGGACCCGAATGTCTTGCACTTCGTCCTCATCCACGATTTCCCCCTGTTCGAATGGAACGACGAGGACGAGCGCTGGTACTCGGTGACGCACCCGTTCACCCAGCCGCGGCCTGAAGAGGCGCACCTGCTGGAGAGCGATCCGGGGGCGGTGCACAGCCGTTCCTACGACCTGGTGTGCAACGGCTGGGAGTTAGGCGGGGGCAGCATTCGTATACACCGTCGCGAGATGCAGGAGCAGGTGTTTCGCATCCTCGGGATCGGCCCGGAGGAGGCTCAGCGGCGGTTCGGGCACATGCTGGAGGCGTTCGAGTACGGGGCGCCGCCTCACGGCGGCTTCGCCACCGGGATCGACCGCACGGTAGCGCTCCTGGCCCAGCAGGACGACATCCGCGAGGTGATGGCCTTCCCCAAGACCAAGAGCGCCGCGGACCCGCTGACGGGCGCCCCGGGAGAGGTGACAGGGGAGCAGCTTCGGGAACTGCACATAGCGGTAACGGACACGGAGGGGGCCACGTCTTAGCCTGCGGACAGCCGCCGTTGAAGCTGGGTGGGGCAGTTGGTATGATGAGTGGTCAGTTGAGCAGATAGGCGACCGGCAGGCGCATCCCGATCACAAGGCAGGCCACGTATGGAAACCCGCAGGCTGATCCTCGTCCTGGGCGGCATAGCCGTCATTCTCGTGCTCGTCCTCGGCGGTCTGTCGCTGGCGGTGCTCGGAGGTGGCGACAATGGCGGCGCCGGGGGCGACGAGACTCCCCAGGCCGAGTCGTCCCCTCTGCCGCAGCGGGTGCAGGGTGAGCTGCGGCTGTTCGGCCCCGACCCCTTAACCCTGGACCCCGCCTGTGCCTCAGACGCCGGCTCGGCCGAGTACATCGTAGAGATCTTCTCCGGCCTGGTATCCTTCGACCGCGACCTGAACCTCATCGCCGACATCGCGGAGGAGATCCCCACCAAGGAGAACGGCGGCATCAGTGCGGACGGGACAGTCTACACCTTTAACATCCGCAGGGGAGTCAAGTTCCACGATGGTTCGCGGCAGGTGACGGCGGAGGACCTCAAGTTCTCCATGGAGCGCTCGCTGAACCCGAGCACGCTGTCCACGGTGGGCACGGTCTATCTGAGCGACATCGTGGGGGCGAAGGAGTTCGCCGCCGGGGAGGCGGAAGAGGTCACCGGCATCAGGGTGGTGGACGACTACACGCTGGAGATCACGATCGACGCCGCCAAGAGCTACTTCCTGGCCAAGCTCACCTATCCCACGGCCTTCGTGGTCGACCGGAGGGAGGTGGGCGACTCCAATTGCTTCAGGGGAGCGGAGTGGACACGCAGCCCCAACGGCACGGGCCCCTTCAAGCTGGAGGATTGGGAGCTGGGCCAGCGCATTGTGCTGACGCCCAACGATGACACCCATCTGGAGCCCAAGCCGTCGCTCGCCAAGGTGACCTACCTGCTGGCTGGCGGCTCCGCCCTCGTGATGTACGAGAACGATGAGATAGACCTGACGGGCGTGGGCATCAACGACATCGAGCGCATCCGCGACCCCGACGAGCCGCTGCACGCGGAGTTCAGCGAGGGCCCCAGCCTGGACACGTTCTACATCGGCCTCAACACACAGGAGCCGCCCTTCGACGACCTCAAGGTGCGGCAGGCGTTCGCCATGGCCATAGACAAGGAGGTGCTGGCGGAGGTGGTGCTCAAGGACCTAGTGGTGCCGGCCAACGGCGTCCTGCCGCCGGGGATGCCCGGCTTCAACGAGGAGCTGGAAGGCCTCCCCTTTGACCCGGTGCGGGCGCGGGAGCTGCTGGAGGAGGCCGGCGGCGCCGACAGCCTGGGCGACATATCGCTTCTCTCCTCCGGGCGGGGGGCCAACGTTGCGCCCACTATCACGGCGGTCGCCGCCATGTGGGAGGAGAATCTGGGCGTGAGCGTGGACCTCCCCCAGCTACAGTTCGGGCAGTTCCTGCAGGACCTAGACGAGGGGAACTTCCAGGCGTTCAGCCTGGGCTGGGTGGCGGACTACGTGGACCCGCAGAACTTCCTGGACATCAAGTTGCACTCCGAGAGCCCCAATAACGAGACGATGTACTCCAACCCGGAGGTGGACGCCCTGCTGGAGGAGGCCCGCACGGAGCAGGACCAGGCCAAGCGTCTGCAGCTGTACCAGCAGGCGGAGGAGATCGTCGTCCAGGACGTCCCCTGGATCCCTCTCTTCCACGGGAAGAGCAACGCTCTCGTAAAGCCCTACGTCCACGACTACTTCATCGCCCCGTTCGTCATCCCCAATCTGCGCTACGTCAGCATAGCTCGCTAGACCAGAGGCCTTCATGCAGGGGCTGGCGGCTTACATCATCCGGAGGCTGCTGTGGGCGCCGCTGATCCTGCTGGCTGTGTCCCTGGCCACGTTCGCCCTGGGCCGGTTCGGCCCCGGCGACCCCGTTCGGATGATCCAAGACCAGTACCCTGATCCGCAGCAGGGAGAACGGATCGCCGAGGAGCTGGGGTACAGCGATAACTTCTTCGTCCAGTACTGGCGCTATGTGAAGGGCGCCGTGCAGGGCGACTTCGGGGAGACGTTCGAGCCGCGCGGGTTCCAGGTCAAGGACGTCATCTTTCCCCGCCTGTGGGTCACCTTTCAGTACAACGTGCTGGCACTGGTGATCATCTTCGGCGTGGGAATACCGGCCGGGATCTGGGCGGCGCTGCGGCAGGGGACGTGGATGGACCCATTCACCATAGGGGTGTTGCTTCTATTCACGTCGGTGCCCGTCTTGGTGAGCATCCCGGTATTGCAGTGGCTGTTCGCCTTGAAGCTGGACTGGCTGCCCTCCAGCGGCTGGGAAGTACGTGAGTTCTTCGGCATCGAGATCGGGTTGCTGAACAAGCGGATCATCCTGCCCCTCATCGTGCTCACGCTGCCCGGCTTCGCGGGGGTAGCGCGCTACACGCGAGCCCAGGTGCTGGAGGTGCTGGACCAGGACTTCGTGCGCACGGCGCGGGCAAAGGGGCTTGAGGAGTTCACAGTGGTCAGTCGCCACATCGCCCGCAACGCCCTGTTGCCACTGGCGACGATGATGGGCTTCGCCCTGGTAGGGCTGCTCAGCGGCTCGATCTTCCTGGAGACGCTGCTGGGCATCCCCGGCATCGGCGAGTACGCCTTCGCCGCCGTCTCCGCGCGGGACTCCAACGCCATCATGGCGATCGTGCTCCTCACCGCGACCGCGTTCATCGCGGCGAACCTGATAGTCGACATAACGTATGGATTCATCGACCCCCGTATCCGCCTGGGGGCGGGGGCGGAGCGCTGATGGCCCGGTACGAGGCAGCAGCGGGGGCGCTGGAGGCGGAGGAGGTCACCCCGCAGCCCTCCTTCCAGACCCTGCGCCGGCTTGCCCGCAAGCGTCTGGCCCTGCTGGCGCTGGCGGTGATCGCGGCGATCTACCTGGCGGGCATTCTGGCTCCCGTTGTCGCGCCATACGGCTTCGACGACACCGATTTTGCCAACACATTCGCCGCGCCCAGCCTGGAGCACCCTTTGGGAACCGACCGCTTCGGCCAGGACCTGCTCTCCCGCGTGATGTGGGCCGCTCAGACCACCGTCATCATATCGGCAGCGGCAATCCTGACGGGCGGACTGGCCCTGGGGGTAGGCCTGGGGTTGCTCGCCGGCTACGCCGGCGGACGGGTGGACAACCTGATAATGAGGGTGGCGGACGCCTTCTTCGGCCTGCCCGATATCCTGCTGTTGCTGCTGATAACCGCCACCGTGCGGCCCCGTGTGGAGGGGTTCTTCGACAATTTCCAGGACTGGCCGCTGCTCGGCGGCCTGGTCGAGGCAGGGCTACCAGACTACTTCCTGGTGTTCGGCGCGCTGGCCCTGTTCGGCTGGGTGGGGATAGCCCGCATCGTCCGCTCCCAGGTGCTTTCGCTGCGGGAGTCCGACTATGTGCTGGCGGCCAGGGCCGCCGGGGCGCGGATGCCGCGAGTGCTGTTCCGCCACCTCCTGCCCAACGTGACCAACCTGGTGGTGGTGGCGGTGACGTTCTCCCTGGGGACCATCGCCTGGACGGAGGTGGCCCTCACCTGGCTGGGGATCGGAGTGGGGATAGACCATCCCAGCTTCGGCCGTATGATCTTCGACGCCTCGGGGCTGGGCAACTTGCGGGCGCACCCGAACCTAATGTTCGTGCCGGCGGTGGTGCTGGCTGCGCTGCTCTTCTCGTTCAACCTCCTGGGCGACGCTCTCAACGACGTGCTGAGCCCGAGGCGGCGGTAGGGCGCGTGGAAGGCGACATCGAGGCCGCGCCCACGGAGCTCATCGCCCGGCTGTGGGAAGAGCACTGGGGCCTGCCCATCATCACGCCGACGCGGGAGTACATGCCGCCGGAAGTGGAGGGCCTGGTCTGGCGTGCCCACGACGGGCGGGCCGTTGGGCTCGTTACCTGGGCCGTGGACGGCCAGAGGGCGGAGATCGTCTCCATCAACGCGCTGAAGCGAGGCCGGGGGATCGGCTCGCGGCTGATGGACGCGGCGGAGGAGGAGCTGCGGCGACGGGGCGTGAGGGCGGCGCATCTTGTCACCACCAGCGACAACCCGCGGGCGCTTTCCTTCTACGTGCGACGCGGCTACCGGCTGGTACGCCTCCATCTGGACGCGATGGACGGGGTGCGACAGGCAAAGCCGCAGGTGCCCTTGACGGGGAACGACGGCATCCCGCTGCGGGACATGTGGGAGCTGGAGCGCGGGCTGTGGTTCCTTCCGGCTCGCGGAAGGCGGATGCTATAATCCAAAGCGTGAGGGTTTCCGCCGAACGCATCCCCGATAGTCAGGTCGTCCTCCAGATCGAGATCGAACCTGACCAGATGGACCGCTCCCTGCAACGAGCCTATCGCCGCCTGGCGCAGCGGACGGAGATCCCAGGCTTTCGCAAGGGCAAGGCCCCTCGCCAGATGCTGGAGCGCCACCTGGGCCGGGAGCGGTTGGTGCACGAGGCGCTGGACATGCTCATCCCCGAAGCCTACAACCAGGCCCTGGATGAGAGCCAGATCGAGGCGATTGACCAGCCGCGGCTGGACATCGTTCAGGAGGAGCCGCTTATCTTCAAGGCCACGGTGCCCGTCCGGCCCACGGTGCTGCTGGGCGACTACGCCAGCCTGCGCGTGGAGCCCCCCACCGTCGCCGCCGCCCCGGACGAAGTGGACGCGGCGGTGGAGGAGCTGCGCCACCGCTACGCCCTGCACGAGCCGGTGGACCGCCCGGTGAGGAACGGCGACGTGGTGCGGGCAGATGTGCGGGGCGAGGTGGACGGACGGGAGGTGTTCGCGGACGACGATTTCGAGTTCACCCTGCGCGACGGCGCTACTGTCCTGCTGCCGGGCTTCGCCGAAGGCGTCATCGGAGCCGAGAAGGGCGTGCCCAAACAGGTGCAGGTGACCACGCCGCCTGGCTCGCAGCCCCTCTCCGGCAAGACCGGGACGTTCACCGTCGTCGTAAAGGAGATCAAGGAGGAGCACCTGCCCAAGCTGAACGATGAGTTCGCGCGCGAGGTAGGGGAAGGCTTTCCCAGCCTCCAGGCGCTGCGCCAGCACCTGGAGGCCCAGATCCGCGAGCGTCGAGGGGCGGAGGTCGAGGAGCAGCACCAAGAGGAGGCCGTGACGGCGCTGGTAGAGCAGGCCGAGGAGGTGGAGTACCCGCCGGTGTTGGTGGAACGCGAGATCGATCGCCTGCTGCGGGACGAGGCGCGGGCATCCGGCCAGGACGTGGACCGCTACCTGGAGTCCGCCTCAGGCGGAAAGAGGCCCGTCGAGGAGATCAGGGAGGCGCTGCGCAAAACCGCCGAGGAGCGGGTGCGCCGCTCCCTGGTGCTCACAGCCCTGGCCGAGGCTGAGCAGGTAAAGGTGGAGCCCGCCGAGGTGGATGCCGAGATCGAACGCATCGTCGGCTCCTCAGGGGAGCAGGCGGCGCAGATCCGCCAGCTCTTCAGGAGCCCGGGCGGCCGCGAGGCTATCGAGCGTTCGCTGCTGACGAGCAAGACCCTGCGCCGTCTTGTCGAGATAGTGTCCGGCCCTGAGC
>DAOUMF010000170.1:0-14679 GCA_034411955.1 Dehalococcoidia bacterium | reverse complement strand
GCCGGCGAAGTGTAGTCGAGGGTGGCGCCGCCATCCTGCGTCCGGGCTCCCCCGGCAGCGAGCTGGCAAGGGAGCTGCTACCTCAGACCGACACTCGGCTAGATGCCGACGTGCTTCTTTCCGGCGGTATTCAGGCGGTCGGGCCGCAAGAGGTAATTATCTACAAGCCGCGCTGGGGAGCTTTCTTCAGCACGCCCCTGGAAGCACACCTCGAGGGGCTCGGCGTCTCCTCCCTTGCTTTTGCAGGCTGTAATTTCCCCAACTGTCCACGCACTTCAATCTACGAGGCCAGTGAGCGCGATTTTCGCATCGTCCTGGTTGAGGATGCTGTATCTGGTCTCTATGAGCGCGGCACGGAGGAGATGCGCAATATCGGGGTTCGACCAATGAGCGCACAGGAATTGGAGAAAGCGGTCGTCGCGGCCAATGCGCCGGTGTCAACCGAAACGGGTAGAGGGAGGTCAACATGATGGAGCGACGCGTATCGATAACCGACCTGAAAGCGATGAAGGATCGCGGCGAGCGCATCGCCATGCTCACCGCCTACGACTACCCCAGCGCCCGCCTCGTCGAGGAGGCCGCCGTGCCAATCATCCTCGTGGGCGATAGCCTGGGGATGGTCGTGATGGGCTACGACTCCACCATCCCGGTGTCGATGGAGGAGATGCTGCACCACGTCAAGGCCGTGGTGCGGGGCACGCGAAAGGCGCACGTCGTTGCCGATATGCCGTTCATGAGCTACCAGGCCGGCCCCCAGGACGCCCTGCGCAACGCCGGACGGATGCTTAAGGAGGGCGGCGCCCAGTCGGTTAAGCTGGAGGGCGGCCAGCGCGTGGCCGAGACAGTCCGCCTGCTGGTGTCGTCGGGGATTCCCGTCATGGGCCACCTGGGCCTGACTCCGCAGTCGGTGAACCAGTTCGGTGGCTACAAGGTGCAGGGCAAGACCCCGGCCGCCGCCGTCAAGCTGATCAACGACGCCGTCACGCTGGAGGAGGCGGGGGCCTACGCCATCGTCCTGGAGACCATTCCCGCACAGTTGGCACGGGTGATCACGGAGAAGGTGGGCATCCCCACCATCGGCATCGGCGCCGGGCCCCACTGCGACGGCCAGGTGCAGGTGTTCCACGACATGCTGGGCCTGTTCATGGATTTCGTACCCAAGCACGCCAAGCGCTACGCTCGACTGGGGGAGGCCATCCAGGAGGCGGTCGGCCAGTACGTCGCCGAGGTGCGGGACGGCGCCTTCCCCACGGAGCGGGAGAGCTTCTTCATAGATGAGTCAGTACTCTCCGAGCTCACCCAGCTCGGATAGTCAACGCACCCCCCTTTGGAGTGTATCGCCCCGATCACATCGGGGCGATATGCTTGGGCGGGTCAGGCGCACGGTAGGAGTGTAGGTGCAGACCTTCAGGTTTGCCTGGAGCCGGTGAGTGAGGGCATGAGGGTTATCGAGACAGTCTCTGAGATGGAGGAGGCGCGGGCCGCCCTGGGCGGCCGCGTCGGCCTCGTTCCCACGATGGGGGCGCTGCACGAGGGCCACCTGTCGCTGGTGCGGCGCGCCCGCGCCGACAACGACCACCTGGAGACCATCGTCTTCGTGAACCCCACCCAGATCGGCCCGCAGGAGGACTTGGCCGAGTACCCCCGCGATCTGGACCGCGACCTCCGTCTGCTGGAAGGGGAGGGGGTCGATATCGTGTTCGCCCCCACAGCGCTGGAGATGTACCCGCCGGGCTTCGACGAGTGGGTGGAAGTGCACGGGCCGCTCACCTCAAGGCTGGAGGGCGCCTCCCGGCCGCACTTCTTCCGCGGGGTGACGACGGTGGTGGCGCGGCTGTTCCGCATCGTGGAGCCGCAGAGCGCCTACTTCGGCGAGAAGGACGCCCAGCAGCTTCGGGTGGTGCGGCAGATGGTGCGGGAGCAGGGTCTGCCGGTGGAGATCGTGGCCATGCCCACGGTGCGGGAGCCGGACGGCCTGGCGATGAGCAGCCGCAACGCCCACCTTTCGCAAGAGGAGCGGCGGGCGGCGCTGGTGGTGCCGCGGGCGCTGGAGCTGGCCCGCATGATGGTCCGGCGCTGGGGCGTCCACGATGCGGACATGCTCCGAGAATCGTTGGAGGACTACATCCGACAGAAGCCGCAGGTCCGGATCGACTACGTGTCGGTGGCGGACTGCGAGACGCTGGAGGAGCTAGAAGTGATCGACCGGCTGGCGCTGGTGCTGCTGGCGGCGCGGGTCGGCTCGACGCGGCTGATCGACAACGAGACGGTGGCCCCGCCGGGCGTGGAGACGCCGGGGGTGCTGCGCGAGCCGGTCTAGGAGGTCATAGGCATCCCGAACGACTCATCCTCAGCCCGCTGAAGGGCGAGGGCGGCCGCTCATGGTTCGACAGGCTCACCATGGGCGGTGCATGCCGGGCTGGCTACGGTGCTGGCAGCGGGGTGTTAGTGTTCCAGATGTCGACGTGCAACTTCCAGCGGCCGTCTGCCTGACGCTTCCAGACCACGACGTACTTTCCCCTGTCCGTTGCCGCCTGGCCGCCCTCTGGCTCGATCTTCAGGGTGTAGGCGCCTACTTCGTACGCCACGTCGCCCAAGTACTCCACATCTACGGTCTCAAGGGTCGCTTCCCGTACGCCCATCTCCACGAGGGTCTTGAAAAGCGCTTCAATCCCCTGCCTCCCGCGGATCGCTTCAACGTTGGGCGCAAGCACCTTTGCGTCCTCCGTGTACAGGGCGGCAAGTGACGCCGGATCGCCCCGCTTGACCGCTTCCATGAACTCCCGGTTGGTGTCCTGGATCGTCGCCTGCTGTACCATGGCGAACCTCCTTTCCCACGCCCTTTGCGTGGTTCAGGCGAATCCCTCGCGGCTCTTGGATCGCGGCAGGATTCTACGCGTCGCCAGCGACGGTGTCAACGGCCATTGTCTCCCCCCTGTCCCGTCCCTGCGCCGGGTTGTGCTAAAATACGGCCGAGCGTATGGGCGGACATTCGCACTGGTCGACCATCAAGCGTCAGAAGGGCGCCTCTGACGCCAAGCGCGGCCAGCTTTTCACCAAGCTCTCGCGGGAGATCACCATCGCCGCCCGCGAGGGAGGCGGCGACGCCAATATGAATCCCCGCCTGCGCCTGGCCATCGACAAGGCGCGGGAGAATAACATGCCCGCCGACACCATCAAGCGCGCCACCGAGCGGGGCGCCGGCGGGGGTGACGCGGCGGCCCTCGTCGAGACCATTTTCGAAGGGTACGGTCCCGGCGGCGTGGCCATTCTCATGCAGGTCGTCACCGACAACCGCAACCGCGCCGTGTCGGGGGTCCGCACCACCCTCAGCCGCGGCGGCGGCAGCCTGAGCGAAGCGGGGAGCGTAGCCTGGCAGTTCGATAGCGTGGGCTACATCGCCCTGGAGGTGGGGGACGGAGACCCGGAGGAGATAGCGCTGGCCGCCATCGACGCCGGCGCCCAGGATGTGCGTCCGGAGGACAGCGGCGTGGAGGTGTATACGGCGCCGACGGAGCTGGACAAGGTGCGGCGGGCGCTAGAGGAGGCCGGCCTTTCCGTGGCCGCCGCCGAGCTGTCCATGCTGCCCAAGAACACCGTCACCCTGGACGAGAAGTCGGCCGCTCAGGTGCTCAGGCTGCTGGACAGCCTCGAGGACCTGGACGACGTCCAGAAGGTGTTCTCCAACGCCGACTTCCCCGATTCCGTCCTCATGGAGTACGCCGCCGCCCGGTAGCGCATAGCGGTGGGCGCATGACCCTTCGACCCTTCGGCAAGGCTCAGGACAGGCTTCGCTCAGGGCAGGCGGACACAGACGCCCTCGTAGTCCTCGGCGTAGACCCCGGCATCGCCTGTACGGGCTACGGCCTTGTGCGTCTGGAGGGCCGTGACCACACCTCGCTGGGCTTCGGCGCGATCCGCACCCACGAACGCCTGTCGCGCGGCGAGCGTCTGCTGGCGATACACCGCGGCCTGCTGGAGGTCATCCGCCGATTCCGGCCGCACGAGGTGGCCATCGAGGACTTCTACGCCGGGCACGTGCGCTCCGCGGTGGCCGTCGGGGAGGCGCGGGCGATGGCGCTGCTGGCGGCCGCCCAGGCGGAGCGGCCGGTCTCCCTGTACAAGCCCCTGGAGGTGAAGCAGTGCGTCACTAGCTACGGCCAGGGGAGCAAGGAGCAGGTGCAGGAGATGGTGCGGGCGCTGCTCGGGCTGGACGAGCCGCCGCAGCCGGCCGACGCCGCCGACGCCCTGGCCGTGGCCCTCTGCCACTGCCTGAAGCGACAGGCCCACATCGCCGGGGTGCCGCAGTGAGCCCCATCGCCCGCCAGGCTTCCATCGGCGGGTCAGGCTTAAGCCTGACCTTCGGATCGAGAGGGCTGGAGCCCGGAGGCCGTTCGTGAGCCCCATCGCCCGCCTCAAAGGCGTCGTGGCGGAGCGCGGCCCCGACTGTCTCATCGTGGACGTAGGCGGCGTGGGCTACCTGGTGTACGGTCCCGCCGGCACCGTCGCCCGCGCCAAGGTCGGGGCCGAGATCAGCCTGCACACCCACCTCGCCGTGCGCGAGGACGACATGACGCTGTACGGCTTCGCCTCAGCCGAGGAGCGGCGATTGTTCCAGACGCTCACCGGCGTCAGCGGGGTCGGCCCCAAGGCGGGCCTGGCGCTGCTCTCGGTGATGACCGTCGACGAGCTGTCGTACGCCATCGCCTCCGGCAACGCGGCGGCGCTGGCGCGCGCGCCCGGCGTCGGCCAGAAGCTGGCCAGCCGCATCGTGCTGGAGGTGCGCGGCAAGCTGGCCCCCGAGGCCCCCGTCGCCCTCCCCGGGGAAGAGTCGGATGTGGTGGCCGCGCTCATAGGGCTTGGCTACACGCAATCGGAGGCGCTGGAGGCGGTCGCCAAGAGCGAGCTGCCTGGGGACGCTCCCGTCGAGGATAAGGTTAGGGTCGCCCTCGGCTACTTCGCGCGTGTGAAGACGCCGGAGTAGGCAAACGCGAATCTCACTCCGCTCGTCCTGAGCCTGTCGAAGGGCGGTCGCCCTATTCCAGCGTGCGCGGAGGGACTGGACCTGTAACGTTGAGCGCCTCACCGCGTCTGTCTTCAATGAGAAACCTGTGCGAGCTGAAAACGATGGCGATATTTCGTAACGCTGGAGCGGCCCTGATGCGACTCTTCGCCCGCTCCGGCCACGAACGCGGCCAGTCTCTGACCGAGTACGCCCTGATCCTGGCGGTCCTCGCGGTCGCGGCGATCGCCGTACTGGGAATGGTCAGCCCGCCCATTTCCAGTCAGCTCGACTCGGTGACCACCGCTCTCGGAGGAGAGGGCGGGAAGTCAGCGTTCGCCATCGTGAACACGCTGCCGTTATGGATCGCCATCGGGGTGCTGGCCATCGGGGCTGTCGGCATATTCCTACTGAGGATACGGCGCGGCTAGGGCGCACCCATAGCGCTGGCGATTCGCCCTCCCTCTACGTCCGCCTGTAGGGGCGAGCGACCCGCTACGCTTGCCCCCGTAGGTCCAGGCCCCAGCCTCGGCCACCGCCGCTGCCGTGTCGCCGAGCTATCGTCGAAGCCTGGCAAATGGGCTACAATCTGAGCTGCCGTCACGCGTAGCAGGGCCGTAGGGGAATGACATGGCCGATAACGTACTCATCCTCGGGGCAGGCGCCTCGCATGATGCAGGAATACCGCTGCTGGATGGTTTCGTGGAGAGGATGTGGGAATACGCCATCCGCGGTAGGAACGGCGATGAGCTATTGTCCGCCGAGGACCATAAGGTCTTTAAGAAGGCGATGGAGGTCCGTAGGGAGCTCGACGGATACCATGGAAGGGCGACATTCGACGATCGTAACATTGAGGACATCCTTTCCATTCTTTCCTTCAACGTAATCGGTGGCCGGCGGTCCGACCAAGACAAACTGGCCTCAATTGTCAGAGCAATGGCAAGGACTATCGAGCTTTCTTGCACGGTCAAGCACGACGGCCGCCTCAATACCATCCAGATATCTGGCCCCGACGTATATCGTGAGTTCTGGTACAACGTTTTCACTTGGGCGGGAAGCGTTAACCAGTTGCCGACGATCATATCTTTCAACTACGATCTCATCCTTGAGCGCGCTCTCTTCCAGTTGCTCATTAACACGAGATATTCGAGTTCCAGGGACTTTCCGTTCCCTGGAATCCACATCAATTACTATTTCGAGCAGGCCAGCGACAGGTCTTTTCGGATCAAGGGTGCGAGATTCTGGTCTGACAACGGAGAGCGCCCCGGAACCGTTTTGGAAGCTGTGGCGGCTTCCGAGAACGAAGGCGCCGCGGACTTGGAGTTGCTCAAGCTTCACGGGTCGCTCAATTTTCCCAGCCGTCGCACCCCTGAGGTGAGGTTGCCCGTGACGGCGGCCTTGGATCACCCCTACATTCTTCCGCCGATATTCAACAAGCTAACCACGTCTGAGCCTCGAGGGATGTGGAAGGTCGCTCTGGAGCGCCTGAGAGAAGCCAAGAACATAGTAATCATCGGCTACAGCCTCCCCGAGACCGACATATACATGCAGTACTTCCTGAAAACGGCAGTTGGCCCCAACATAGACCTGAACAAAGTCCATATCTTCGATCCGCTGCTGTTCGATGGAGGTGAATGCGCGCAGGCCATGGTTGACCGCTACCTGTCGTGCTTTGCTCCCCAAATGAGAAACCGGATAGACTTCCTTCCTGGGCAGTTTGACCCTGTACAAGCAATGAACTTGCGTATCCGGCAGGGGACGTTCGAGCACTTTGTGTACACCATAAGGAATGAGCCCGGGCGCGTTTTCTTCTGACCGTCGATTCTCCTTTGGGCTACAATACCTTCGTTATGACCCCCACCACCCAACCCTTCCGCCTCGTCGCCGACTACCACATGACCGGCGACCAGCCCCAGGCCGTGGACAAGCTCGTCGAGGGCCTCCAGGCGGGCAACAAGCACCAGACCCTGCTGGGGGTCACCGGCAGCGGCAAGACCTTCACCATGGCCAACGTCATCGCCCGCTACGCCCGCCCCGCCCTCGTCATCTCGCCCAACAAGACCCTCGCCGCCCAGCTCTACTCCGAGTTCCGCGACTTCTTACCCGAAAACGCCGCCGAGTACTTCGTCTCCTACTACGACTACTATCAGCCCGAAGCCTACCTCCCCCGCACCGATACCTACATCGCCAAGGACGCCGACATCAACGAGGAGATCGACAAGCTGCGCCACGCAGCCACCCGCGCCCTCTTCGAGCGCCGCGACGTGGTCATCGTGGCCTCCGTCTCCTGCATCTACGGCCTCGGCGAGCCGTCCGAGTACTACAGCTTCGTCCTCAGCTTCAAGAAAGGTGAGGTCTCCAACCGCCACCGCTCCCTGCGCAAGCTCGTCGACATGCAGTACGAGCGGAACGACCAGAACCTGCTACGCGGCCGCTTCCGCCTCCGCGGCGACAGCCTCACCGTCGTGCCCGCCTACGAGGAGCTGGCGGTGCGCATCGACTTCTGGGGCGACGAGGTGGAGCGCATCCTCCAGCTCGACCCCCTGACCGGCGAGGTGCTCGCCGAGCGGGACTCCATCGACATCTACCCCGCGAAGCACTTCGTGACCAGCGAGGACAAGCTCGAGGTGGCCATCGCCGACATCGAGGCGGAGCTGGCCGAGCGCCACCAGTGGTTCCTCCAGCGAGGGAAGCACCTGGAGGCCCAGCGCCTGCTGGAGCGCACCCGCTACGACATCGAGTGCCTGCGGGAGCAAGGGTATTGCGCCGGCATCGAGAACTACGCCTGCCATCTGGCCCGGCGCCACCGCCCTCACGACGGCCACGCCCACGCCTGCGGCTCCCAGCCCTGGACGCTCCTCGACTACTTCCCGGACGACTTCCTTCTGTTCATCGACGAGTCGCACATGGCGGTGCCCCAGATCCGCGGGATGTACCACGGCGACATCTCCCGCAAGCAGACCCTGTCGGACTACGGGTTCCGCCTGCCCTCAGCGCTGGACAACCGGCCGCTGAGCTTCGAGGAGTTCCTATCGCACATCAATCAGGTGATCTACGTGTCGGCCACGCCGGGGCCCTGGGAGCACGAGCACAGCGAGCAGGTGGTGGAGCAGATCATCCGGCCAACCGGCCTGCTCGACCCTGAGGTGGAGGTGCGGCCGACGAAAGGCCAGGTGGACGACCTCATCGACGAGATCAGGGCGCGTGTAGACCGGGGAGAGCGAGCGCTGGTGACGACGCTGACCAAGAAGATGGCAGAGGACCTGGCCGACTATCTGGCCGAGATGGGGGTGAAGACCCACTACCTGCACTCGGAGATACAGACGCTGGAGCGGGTGGAGATCCTGCGCGATCTGCGCCTGGGGGTGTACGACGTGGTCGTGGGCATCAACCTGCTGCGGGAGGGGCTGGACCTGCCGGAGGTGAGCCTGGTGGCGATCCTGGACGCCGACAAGGAGGGCTATCTCCGCTCCGAGTGGTCGCTGATCCAGACGATGGGTCGGGCGGCCCGCCACGTCAGCGGCAAGGTGATCATGTACGCAGATACGGTGACGCAGTCCATGCGGCTGGCGATCGAGGAGACGGAGCGCAGGCGGGGCATCCAGGAGGAGTTCAACCGGGACCACGGCATCGAGCCGGAGGGGATCCGCAAGACGATACGTGACATAACGGACAGGGTGAAACAGGTGGCGGAGGAGAAGCCGGTCTACATCACCGGCGCCATCCCCAAGGACGAGATCGCCCGGCTGATCAAAGACCTGGAGAAGCAGATGAAGGAGGCGGCCCGGAACCTCGAGTTCGAGAAGGCGGCTCTCCTGCGGGACCGGATCGTGGAACTGCGGCGAGAGCTGGTGGGGGACGAGGAGGGGCTCAACATCATCTCCGAGATGCGCCGGGGGGCTTACATGCGGCCGCGGCGGCGACGATAGCAGGGAGTCGCCTTGACATCGTGGCTGGCGCGGCCTAGAATTCGGTTCACCATGACGCGGGTAGTGTGTGGCCTCATCCTTATCGTAGCCCGCCGGAGGCGGGAGGGCCGTACTTAGCCTGCATCGCGAGTTTCGAAGGCACATCGGGCCCACCGCTGGCAGAGGCGGTGGGCTCGAACCGTTTCGGGGGTGTGACATGACGAAGCGCCGCAGCAAGTGGTACGTGGATTTCTTCCGCGAGGGGTTCTACCAACGCGCCTGGGCCCCGGAGCGCTTCCAGCGCGCGGAGCACGAGGTCGACTTCGTCGTGCAGGCCCTGGGCCTGGCCGCGGGGACCAGTGTCCTCGATCTCTGCTGCGGCGAAGGCCGGCATGCCATCGAACTGGCCCGCCGCGGCTACGAGATGACCGGCCTCGACCTGTCGGCTCTTCACCTGCGCCTGGCCCGACAGGCGGCGAAGGAGGCCGGTGTGGGCGTGCGCTGGCATCGGGCCGACATGCGGGACATCCCCTGGGAGGGGGAGTTCGACGCCGCGATCAACGTGTTCACGTCCTTTGGCTACTTCGAACGCGATGACGAGGACTTCAAGGTGCTGGCGGGCGTAGCTCGTGCCCTCAAGCCCGGCGGCCGCTTCCTTCTGGCCACCATCAACCGTGAGTGGCTCGTCCGTCACTTGGAGGCGCACGGCTGGCAGGAAGGCGCCGACGGTACCCTGAGCATGGAAGACCGGAGCTTCGACCTGCTGACCGGGCGCCAGCACAACCGCGTCCTCAGCATCCAACCGGACGGGATCCGCCGCGAGCGGGAGATCGACCTGCGGATGTATACACTAAAGGAGCTGGCGGACATGCTGTCCCGGGCCCGCCTGATGGTGCGCCAAACGTGGGGCGGCTTCGACGGGCGTGAGTACGGGCTGGACAGCCGACGGATGATCGTGCTGTCGGAGAAGGCCTCGTAGCTGCAGACCCTTTCTACCGACAGGCAGGCTTTAGGTCTGCACGGCAGGGCTCGTGCCGGAGGTGTATCCGCCTTTGGCGGAGAAGCCATGCAGCTACCCTCTGCGGCCCAACTAAGAAAGAGCCCCGGCACTGAGCCGGGGCCCGTTCTCTTTCTCGCTTTCGTCCCGCACCCGGTCCTATCCTTCGGCGGATTACCCGCTCGACAGGCCAGCCTTGTGCGCTTCGGCCTTCCCTCTGATGGACCGGAAAGCGGTTCTCGCACCTCCCCGCGCTTCCGCTACGGGGAGCTTGCGGCCTCCACCTGGAGCACCGCGAATCGAGCATGGACTCTGATCAGCGGCTATCACCTCCAGTCGTCTTGGCTTCATATAAGTATAGCACCGGGGGGTAGGCTGTCAAGCCGTGGGTGGAACTATGAGTGAGGAATCTGAGTTCAGGTTGAGTTCAGAGTGAAGCGGGCTACTCCGTCCGCTCCGTGTCGTCGAGGGCGACGATAACCTGGCGCGACTGGCCGCCCTCAGCGGGTCCGACGATGCCTTCCTCCTCCAGCAGGTCGATGAGGCGGGCGGCGCGCGGGTAGCCGATGTGGAGCCGGCGCTGAAGGAGGGATGTGGAGACACGGGTGTGCTGAAGGGCCAACTCTTTTGCGGCCTCATACAGAGGGTCTTCGCCCTCGTCCCGCTCCACCTCCTCCCCCGCAGCCTCCCTGGCCTCAACGATGAGGTGGTCCTCGGCATCAGGCTTGAGGTGACGGAAACGGGCGTTGGGCCACCAAGCGACAACGCGGTCCAGCTCGGCATCGGACACGAAGGAGCCCTGGAGGCGCTTGGGCTTGGAGGCGTCGGTGGGCATGAACAGCATGTCGCCGCGGCCCAGGAGCTTCTCGGCACCGCCGCCGTCGAGGATGGTGCGGGAGTCGACCTGGGAGGAGACGGCGAAGGCGATACGGGTTGGGAAGTTCGCCTTGATGAGGCCCGTGACCACGTCTACGGACGGCCGCTGGGTGGCGATGACCAGATGAATGCCGGTGGCGCGGGCCAACTGGGCGAGGCGGCACGTCTGGCGCTCCACGTCAATGGGCGCCGCCATCATCAGGTCGGCCAGCTCGTCGATAAGCACCACCCAGTAGGGGAGCTTGTGGGTGGCGCGGGGGCTCTTGTTGAAGGCCTCGATGTTGCGCACGCCGATGGAGGCGAAACGGCGGTAACGGCTCTCCATCTCGTGGATGACCGCCTTGAGAGTGCCCAGCACATCCTCGACGTCGGTGATGATCTTGGAGAACACCAGGTGGGGGATGCGGGCGAAGTTGGCCAGCTCCACCCGCTTGGGGTCGATGAGAACGATGCGGACATCCTCGGGCGTGTTGTGCATGAGCAGACAGCCGATGATGGAGTTGATGCAGACGCTCTTACCGCTGCCGGTGGCGCCGGCGATGAGGAGGTGCGGCATCTTGGTCAGGTCAGCGGCGACGGGTTCCCCGGAGACGCCTTTGCCCAAGGCCAGGGCCAGGTGGGAGCGGGCGGCCACTCGCTGGAAGGCGGTACTCTCGATGACGCCGCGCAAAGCGACCAGGGAGGTGCTGTGGTTGGGCACCTCGATACCGATGACGGGGCGGCCGGGCACCGGCGCTTCGATGCGGATCGTGGGCGCCGCCAGGGCCAGGGTCAAGTCGTTGGCCAGGGCGGTTATGCGGTTCACCCGCACCCTGGTCCTGGACACCACTTCCGTACGGTACTGGGGCTTGCCGTCCTTATCGTAGATGGGCTTCCCCTTTTCGTCGCGGGCGATGATGGTGCGGGTCTTGGTCTCCCAGCCAGGCTCCACCCCGAACTGGGTGACCGTGGGCCCCTGGTTGATGTTGACGACGCGGGCGTTAACGCCGAAGGAGGCCAACGTGTCCACGATGAGCTGGGCCCGCGCCTCGTTGTCCACGGGCCGCAAGTCTTGCTCAACCGTCTCCACGAGGAGATCGACGGGCGGCAACTCCCAGCCGCGGCCGGCGGGGCGGCCCATGGGCAGGCGGCGCTGATAGGAGGACGGCGTCTCCTCCGGGTGGCTGGTGACAAGGATGGAGTCCTCGTCCTCACCCGGCGGTGCGGGCGCAGGCGCCAGCTCTCCTTCGGTTTCCGTCTCCTGCTCGGCCTCGGCGGCAGCCGAGGGTGCGCCTGCGGCCCCCGACATCTCCTGCGGCGGGCCGGACCACTCCTCATCCAAGGTTGGGACGTAGGCCGCCGTCTGCTGGCCCTCTTCGTCCTCCTCCTCGGTCTCGGGGAGGAGGGCCGTGAAGAAGGAGCGCAGCCCGTCGCCGATGCGCTGGGGGATCTCCAGGGAAGCCAGGCCGCGCAGGAGGGCCATCCCGGCCCGTCCCGTCGCCCGGGCGCCCGGCGGGTAGAGAAGGCCCAGCCCGGCCAGCGATAGCGCCACCCAGGCGAGGATGCCGAGAGGGCTGCCCGCCAACAGACGGCCCACATCGCCTCCGGCGGTAACATCCGCCAGAGAGACGTCGCCCACTCCCCACCCGGGCCGGATGAAGCCGAGGAGGCCCAAGAAAAACGCCAGCATGAGGTGCAGGCCACCCCAGACGCGCAGGAAGGTGCGATCCAGGGAGAGGCTGCGCTGGAGGGCGAATCTGATATCGATAAGGAGGGCGGCGACGATGAGGGCCAAGCCGAGGCCGAATAGGGAGAGGACTTCCTCGAAGGCGTCCACGATGAGGGGAGCGAGCCAGGGCATGGAGATGGCCAGCCCGGCCACAGCGATGAAGGCCAGCCAGGGGGCGAGGGGCTGCCCGCGGCCGACAGGTAGCCTAAGCCCTGACCGCGACGGCGAGCGGCGCCGCGCCGCCGGCCGGCGAGGCCCATAGCTGACAGGTCGTGTCCTGGGACGGGAACGGGTCTTTACAGGCATCCAGCTTCGGCTACACCTCGACGCAGAGAGGGAGAACCATCGGATGGCGGCGAGTTTCGTCGTACAGGAAGCGTGAGAGGGCATCGCGGACGCGGGCGTTGAAGTCGCTCCTCTCGGCCACGTGCTCTGCACCGGCGAGGGACGCTAGGATGACCTCTCCTGCTCTTTCCATAAGGCTGTCCGACATCTCCGCCTCGATAAACCCCCTAGATACAACGTCGGGGCGGCCGATAGGTTTACCTGTGTGCCTGTCGATAGTGACGATGGCGACGATGACGCCGTCGGTGGCCAGGTGGCGGCGGTCGCGCAGGACCACCCTGTCGACGCCCACGGCCAGGCCGTCCACGTACACGTAGTCGGCCGGGGTGCGGCCGACGACTTTCGCGCCGTGGCTGTCGATCTCCAGGATATCGCCGTCCTCCAGCACGAAGGCGTTCTCCTCCTCCAGTCCCATGGCGCGGGCGAGGTCGGCGTGCATCACCAGGTGGCGGTACTCGCCGTGGACGGGCACGAAGTGGCGGGGCCGCACCAGGCTCAACATGACTTTGAGCTCCTCCTGGGCGGCGTGGCCACGGACGTGGACGTTGGCGATGCGGCTGTAGAGGACGCGCGCTCCCAGACGGTACAGGTTGTCGATGGTGCGGTTGATGAGGAGCTCGTTGCCGGGGATGGGCGAAGAGGAGAGGATCACGGTGTCGCCGTCTTGGATCTCGATGTAGTGATGGTCGCGGTTGGCCATCCGCACCAGGGCGGAGGTGGGCTCGCCCTGGGCGCCCGTGGTGATGATGGTGACTTGCTCCGCAGGCAGGCCGCGCATGCGCTCCAGGGGGGCCAGGATATCCTCCGAGGCCTCCAGGTACTTCTGCTTGAGAGCCATTCTGACGTTGTCCATCATGCTGCGGCCGGTAATGAAGACACGCCGGCCGGTAGCGTAGGAGGCGTCGACGATCTGCTGGACGCGGGAGATGAGAGAGGCGAAGGTGGCGACGATGACGCGCCCCTGGGAGTGCGCCATGATCTGCTCCAGGGCATCGCCCACTATGTACTCGGATGACGTGTAGCCAGGCGTCTCCGCATACGTCGAGTCGGAGAGGAGAAGGAGGACTCCTTCACGCCCGAATTCGGAGATTCGCTGGAGATCCGTTGGCTCGCCCATTACTGGGGTGTGGTCCAGCTTAAAGTCGCCGGTGTGGAAGATGTTGCCGATGGGGGTTCGGATGGCCAGGCCGGCGGAGTCCGGAATGCTATGGGTGACGCGCACGAACTCCACCTGGAACTTCCCCAGGCGGACGGATTCCCCCGTCTGGATCAGGCGAAGGTCGGCGTCTTTGTGGAGCCCGTGCTCCTGGAGCTTGACGGAGACCAGGCCGTGAGTGAGGCGGGTGCAGTACATGGGCGGGCCCTTGCCCTTGGGCGGGCGGAGATGCGGGAGGATGTAGGGAAGGGCGCCGGTGTGATCCTCGTGTCCGTGGGTGATGACGATGCCGCGCAGTTTGTCAATGCGGCTGGTCACGTAGGAGATGTCGGGAATAACCAGGTCCACTCCCAGCATCTCCTCCTCGGGAAACATGAGGCCGGCATCGACGATGATGAGGTCTTCGCCCAGTTCGAAGACCATCATGTTCTTGCCAATCTCCCCCAGGCCGCCCAGGGGGACAACGCGGAGCTTGTCAGCCATCTGTTAGAAGAGCCGCATCTGCTCCGGCTCGGGCTCCGGAGCAGCCTGCTGCGGGGGTGCCTGGCGAGCCTGTTCCAGGACCGCAGGTATCTTTCGGAAGTCTTCTTCGATGGTGTGGCGCATGTTAGCGGCGTGCAGGGCGGCGGCCGGGTGGTACATGGGGATGAAGTAGGCGCTGTCCCTCACGTTGGCCTGGCCGTGGAC
>DAOUMF010000169.1:0-11289 GCA_034411955.1 Dehalococcoidia bacterium | reverse complement strand
AGGAACCCTGCCAGCAGGCCGTAGGTGCCCTGGATAAGTTGCAGTGGGGGTATGGTCTTGGACCACTCCTGCAGCCGCGGGAGGGGGTGGTGATGATGAAGGGGGCGGCCAGCGCGCCGAACAGGGTGAAGCCCAGGGGTGTTACCACCCAGAAGAGGATGCGCACGAGCCCGCTATCGCCCTCGGCCAGGGCTTGACCGGTGCGTAGCCCCAGGAAGCCGAAGAAGATGGCGCCCAGGACCCGGACAACGAGGGTCAGCCGTTCGATCATACGATGATTGCTCCCCACCCCACCGTGGCCCGTGCCGTCCCCAGGGGAGACGCGGCCAGACTGGAGTATACAGCGGGCTTAATAGGCTGTCAAAGCTAGCAGTTCTATCAGAGGAGGCGGACAATGATGTCGGCGCCAAGGCCGCCCACGGCGGCCAGGTAGGTGTCCTTGATGACCTTTCCGGCCAGGACCGCCAGGAAGAAGCGACGGATGGGCATCTTCACCGCCCCCGCCGCCACGCCTGCGACGTCAAACAGCGGGTTGGGGACGATGGAGAGCACGAACATGGTGGCCGTGCCGCGGCGCTCCATCCAGCCGCGGACCCGCTGGTACTCCGATCGGTTCTCGAAGACGATGCGGCCGCCGTAGCCGGCGGCGTAGCCGGTGAACTCGCCCAGGGCCTCACCCATGCCGGCGACGAGGCCGACCCAGATGAAGGCGGGTACCCCCAGGAAGTCGCCGAGCAAGGCGCCGCCGCCGAACACGCTGGCCACGGCGGGGGAGGGCAGGAGGATGGAGGCGCTGCCCACGAGCGTGATGAAAAATACCCCAGCGTATCCCCAGGCCTTGAGGTTGCTGGTGTCGGCACCGAAATAGAAGAAGGCCACGGCGAAAGCCGTCATCAGCAGGGCAACGCTGACCAGGAGGGTGTACTCCAAGCGCCAGCCGAGTCCGCGTGTCTCCGGCGCCGTGCCGTCCCCCTCACCTCGGGTCATGATCCGGACGCTTTCCCGCGTAGCCATAGCTTTAGATGACGAGAGGGGCGGGAGGTCTGGCCTCTCGCCCCTCGATTCAAGGTTTGAATCCAGCCTCTCCTTCTACGCCTGCGAGGTTAGCTGACGGGTTCGGCCGAAGGAGTTGGCCTACTCGCCTTGCGCGAGATTCACCCCAGGGCCCGCTTCTGCGGCTGGGTCCCCCGCTCCCCGCCACGGGCGGGGATTAGGCGTCGATATGCGTATTCAGTTGAGTTGAAGCTAGCAGAACAGCCTCACATGTGTCAACGCGCGGTCAGAGCAAAGGTTACGGGGCGGGGTGGCGGCGGTGGAGGAAGGCGGGGGGACGGGGTTGACAAGAGAGGGGCGCGAGTGTATAAAAAGAGCGAACGTTCGTTTTTCAAAACGAAGCGCCGCTCTCTAATAGGAGTATGGTGATGCCGAAGGTCACGGAAGCACACGTGGAAGCCCGCCGCCAGCAGATCCTGGACGCCGCCTGGGCCTGCTTCGCCCGCAAGGGCTACCACCAGACGACGATGCAGGACATCTGCCAGGAGTCCGGCCTCAGCCCCGGCGCCATCTATCGATACTTCGAGAGTAAGGAGGCGATCCTGAAGGGGATCAACGATCGCAGTCAGGAGATGGGCCGGGAACTGGTGGAGCAGGCGCGCTCCCAGATGGGAGGCCCTTTGGACACCCTGGAGATCATCGGCCAGACGATGCTCTCCGTGTTCAACGACCCTGCCTTCGAGACGACGGCCCGGGTGAACATGGAGATCTCTCCGGAGCAGGTCCGCGATGACATACTGCGGAAGGGCTTACGCACGGAGCTGACCTTCTGGCGGAGGGTGGTGGCTGAGCTCCTCAGCCAGGCCAAGGAGCTGGGACAGCTTCGGGCGGAGGTAGACCCGGCTTCCCTGGCGGCCCTCCTGATATGTGCCTTTGACGGATTGCGTCACTATGCCCTGATTGACTACGAGACGTTCAAGCCAGAGCGGCTGATCGAGCTGATGCGGGCGCTAGTCTCCGAGGAAGCGCTGTTCGACACCGACGAGGTCCGACGCAAGATGGCAGGGAAGCAGGCGGCGCTGCGGCCGCCCCTCGGCGCGCGCCCGTCGCAGCGTCGTCGCGGCAGGAAGGAGGAGGCCGCGGATGCCCCCGTACGACGTTAGGGAGTTGGCCTGGACCGTAGCGCGGGGGCGCGAAGAGGAGGCCCGCCAGACACGGCCGCACGCGGCCGTCCGCGCGAAAATCGCTCCAACTGTGACCGCGGTCACAGTCTCCCTGCTCAGCCGCTGGTAAGCAGGAATAGTGAAGCCAAAGGCGGAGGAGTGTGTCTGGCGCGAATGAGGCGGTCGCCTCACCGGCGGGGGCGTCGACGGCCGGCCGTCCCGAGGCCGTCCTCAGCGTCGAGGGGCTGACCAAGCGCTACGGCGGCCTGTTGGCGGTGGACGCTATCTCTTTCCATGTCCGGCGCGGCGAGACGTTCGGCATCCTAGGGCCCAACGGCGCCGGCAAGACCACCACCCTGGAGATGATCGAGGGGCTGCGCACGCCGAACGCCGGGCGCATCGCCCTTCTCGGCCTGGACGCGGTGCGACAGCGGCGCGCCGTGCAGGAGCGCATCGGCGTGCAGCTCCAGTCGCAGGCGCTGTGGCCGGAGCTGACGGTGGAGGAAACGCTGAAGACGTTCCGGGCGCTGTTCCGGCGGAGGGTCCCGCTGGAGGGGCTGATGGAGCGGTTCTCCCTGATGGACAAGCGGCGGTCGCTGGTACGGGCCCTATCGGGAGGGCAGAAGCAGCGGCTGTCGGTGGCCACGGCGCTGGTGAACGATCCGGAGGCGGTGTTCCTGGACGAGCCGACGACGGGGCTCGACCCTCAGGCCAGGCATAGCTTCTGGGATCTCATCCGTGACATGCGGGGCCAGGGGAAGACGGTGATCGTCACCACGCACTATATGGAGGAGGCGGAGGCGTTGTGCGACCGCGTAGCGATCATGGACAAGGGCCGGATCATGGCCCTGGACACGCCACGGCAGCTAGTTCGCGGCCTAGCCTTCGACAACACCGTGGAGTGCAGCTTCGACGGGGCGGTGGAGCGGGAGCGGCTACTGGCCCTGCCCGCCGTGCGTGACGTGCGCAGCGAGGACGGGGCATATTTCCTGTTCACCAACGACGTTTCCGCCACCCTGGTCGGTCTCATGGGCCTTACCGATAACAATGGTCAGCAGGTGCAGGGCCTCCAGGTGCGCACTGCCACGCTGGAGGATGTGTTCATCTCCCTCACCGGGCGGAGGTTGCGGGACTAGCCATGAACATTAGGGCCTTCATCCAGCTCGTCGTGACCCAGGCGACGATGCTCCGGCGCAACACGGGGTTCTGGCTGAGCAGCATCCTCATGGCCGTGATATCGATGGCCGTCTTCGGCTGGCTATTCACTCCGGACACCGAGGCTTTCGACCTGGCGGTGGTGGATGAGGATGGGACGGAGGCCTCGCAGTCTCTGGTGCGTGCCTTCGCCGGCAGCGAGAACGCTGAGCTGCGAGAGGGCTCGCGGGAGAAGGAGCTGGCCGCGCTGGAGGACGGCGAGAGGGGAGCGGTGGTCATCGTACCGCAAGGGTTCGAAAACAAGCTAAACGAGGGCAGCGCTTCCCTTCAGGTCTACTACGACAACACCAACCTCATCCGCATTGGCTACGTCACCAGCACCGTCGATGCGGTGGTGGACAGCTACAGCGAGCAGGTTGCGGGGCAGAGCAACGCCGTGAAGGTGGACAGGCAGGCGGTGTCCACCCGGGACGTGAGCTATATGGACTTCCTGACGCCGGGTATGGTGGGGATGGCTATAATGTGGGTGAACCTGGGGGTCGGTTTTCTCCTGGTCACCTGGCGGGAGCAGGGCATCCTGCGACGCCTGGGTGTGACCCCTCTGAAGCCGGGCGGCCTTATTGTTACCCAGGCCGCGTCCTTCGCCCTCATCTCCTTCACGCAGGTAATCATCATCCTCACTATGGGGCGCTTGATATTCGACGTGGAGATCAACGGCAGCTACCTGTGGCTGGCGGTGACGGTGGTCCTGGGGGTGATGGCTATGCTCTCCATCGGGTACTTGATCGCCAGCCTGCTCAGGACCGTCACCTCAGTCAATGCTGTCATCAACGCTGTGGCTTTCCCAATGATCTTCCTGGGTCGCTCCTATTTTCCCCTGGATCCGCCGCCGGCCCTTGCACCCCTGGTCAACGTCATCCCCTTGACCCACCTGAACGACGCCCTGCGCGAGGTGGTGAACCACGGCGGCGACCTGGGCGACCTGTGGGTGAGCTGGGCGGCGCTGGCAGCCTGGGTCGTCAGCGGGTTCGTCGTTTCTGTGCGGCTGTTCCGCTGGCAGTAGTCTTCACCTTGACCGGCCGTTGGGGCAGTGCTATCGTCCCAGCTTGGACAGGGAGTACGCATGGCGCCAGATTCTAGGAGGGAGAAAGTGCCCAGGCGGGGACGTCGGGGGCAGGCTGGCTTCTGGCCCTATGTGATCGCAGTCGGGGCGGCCGCAGTCGTGGTGGCGGTTCTGATTGTGGTAGCCGTTCTCAGCCAAGGGGATGGCGGGGATGGAGGAGATGGAGGAGACGGCCGTGTCATCCTGCCCAACCCGAGACCGACGGAGATAGCACAGGAGGGCCATGTACTGGGCAGCCCCGGCGCGCCAGTCACCGTCATCGAATACGCGGACTTTCAGTGACCGTACTGCCGTGAGGTCGCCGTGAGCGTCCTGCCGTCAATCGAGGAGGAGTTCGTCACCGCCGGCCAGGTGAAGATCCAGTCGCGGCCCATCGCCATCCTCGGTGCGGAATCGGATCTGGCGGCGCAGGCGGCGGAATGCGCCAACGATCAGGGACGGTTCTGGGATTTTTACGACACGCTGTATGCCAACTATGGGGGCGAGAACAGCGGGACGTTCGTGTCGGACAACCTTAAGCGGTTCGCGGAGGCGCTGGAGCTGGACACGGGGGCGTTCGACTCCTGCCTGGACTCGGGCAAGTACGCCTCGAAGGTGAGGGAGGATACGGACGCGGCGCGGCAGATGGGCATCGACTCGGTGCCGACGATCTTCGTCAACGGCCGAGTAGTGGCCACCGCCGAGCTATTGCCCGCCATCCGGGAGGCGCTGGACTCCGGCCAGTGAGCGATCGAAGCGAGAAAGGCCTGTCCGGGACGGCGTCCTGGGTGGGCCTGGTCCTGCTGGGTCTGCCCGGCAGCGCGGTGGCGGCGTACCTGACGTACTCCCACTGGGCGGACCGCCCCACCGTCTGCGGCGGCATCGGCGAGTGCGAGCTGGTGCAGACCAGCAAGTACTCGGACATCGTCGGCGTGCCGGTGGCGTTGCTGGGCCTGCTCTATTTCGTGGCGATGGCCCTTCTGGCGCTGACACGCCTGAAGCGCGTCAACTGGATGCCCGGCGGACTGGAGTGGGCCCAGGCGGTGGCCCTCTCCGCGGCACTGGCGGCGACGGCGTTCGTGACCTACCTGACCTACGTGGAGCTGTTCGTCCTGGAGGCGATCTGCATCTGGTGCGTGGCCCTGGCCGCTCTCACCGCCGTCAGCCTCGGCCTGACGGTCTGGGGGCTATTCTCCGGAGGCGAGGAGTAGGTTCGCGGTCTGCCGGTCGCGGATCTCAGGCCCCACCACGGCAGCAGCACGAAGGCCGGGATAAGCGTCGCACTGCTCGTCCTAGGGGTATATCCCGCGAGCGCGCGTCGCTTCAACCACGCGGGAGACAGCTAGGAGCATCGCGGCCTCTCTCAGCGAGATCTTCTCCTTCTCGGCAAGGGCACAGACTTCCCGGTAGGCACGGATGATTACGCGGTCCAACCGCTCGCGGACCTCGTCCTCCTCCCAGAAGAAGAACTGGAGGTCCTGCACCCACTCGAAGTAGGATACGATGACCCCTCCGGTGTTGGCGACGATGTCCGGCACCACCAAAATGCCCTTGCTGGCGAGGACGGCGTCAGCTTCTGGCGTGGTGGGCCCGTTGGCCCCCTCCACGATGCAGCGCGCGCTGACGCCGGATGCGGTTCGGGCTGTGAGCTGCCCTTCCAGGGCGGCAGGTACGAGGAAGTCCACCGGCAGGGCGAGGATCTCCTCGCCGCCGAGGTGGTCGCCGCCGGCCAGGTCCGCAAGCCTGGCGCCCTCCCCTTTTTGCTGGCTCAAGGAGTCCACGTCCAGGCCCCGACCGTTGTACAGGCAGCCGCTAGAGTCGGAGATGGCGACGATCCGCGCGCTCTCCTTGGCGAGAAGGCTGGCAGCCACGCCGCCCACGTTGCCGAAGCCCTGCACCGCCACCGTAGCGCCGTCCAGGGATAGGCCCTGGTCACGGGCCACCTCCCGCACGATGTACATGAGGCCGCGACCGGTGGCATCCCTGCGACCCACGGTTCCGCCCACGCTCACCGGCTTGCCGGTGACCACTCCCGCCTCCGTGTATCCCCGATGCATGCTGATGGTGTCCATGATCCAAGCCATGGTCTGCTCGTTGGTGCCCATGTCTGGGGCCGGAATGTCCTCGCCGGGCCCGATGAGAATGCTGATCTCCGTGGCGTAGCGTCGGGTGAGGTTCTCCAATTCCGTGATGGAGAGGGCCTTGGGGTCGACGATGACGCCGCCCTTGGCTCCCCCATAGGGAATGTTGACCACTGCGCTCTTCCAGGTCATCCACATGGCCAGCGCCCGTACCTCGTCGAGGCCGACGGCGGGGTGGTAGCGGATACCCCCTTTGGCGGGGCCGCGGGCTACGTTGTGCTGGATCCGGTAGCCGGTGAACACCCTGACGGAGCCGTCGTCCATCTGGACGGGGAAATGGGTGACCAACTCCCGCTTGCAGGTGGCCAGCACCTTGCGAAGGCCCCCGTCCAGGTTCAACCTGTCGGCCGTCGCTTCAAGCTGGGCTCTGGCGGCATGCAGGGGGTTCGGCATAGACTCGGCCGCTGTCTTGGGGACGGCCATCGATTCTCACCTGCCCCTCGCTATCAGGGGCCCTGAGATCTTCTTCCCAAGGCCCCTGTCTCTGCCCACGTCTCTCGAGTCCGGCTACTCCTCGTCTTCCGGCTCGATGTCCGGTTCTCCCTCGTTGGCGACCTCGGCCTCCTCGAACTCCTCTCGCTTCTCTTCCTCCACTTCCGGTACCTCTTGCTCTTCGGTGCCCTTGGTCAGGCTCCGCATCTCTTGTGCCAGTTCGGTGGGAGAGGGACGCTGGCCATCGCCGGGCAGCTCGGGGGGCAGGCGGAGTTCGATCAGCGTGGGGGGTTGCTCCACAACTACGGGGGCGCGGGCAGGGATGAGCTTGCCAATGATGCCGTTCTCTTTGAGGCCCAGGAGGTGGTCGACGGCGCCGTTGACGGCGGCCTCGGTGAGGACGCGGGCGGTCTCCTGGAAGGAGGCGGCGGCCAGGAAGCTCTCCGTGTTGAGGGAGGCCTTGGTAACGCCGAGGAGCACGGGCTGGGCGGTGGCGGGCTCGCCGCCTTCCGCCAGCACCTTGGCGTTGACGGCCCCGAACCGAAAGCGGTCCACCAGCTCGCCGGGCAGGAGTTCGCTATCGCCTGGGGAGTCAACGCGGACGCGGCGCAGCATCTGCCGCACGATGACCTCGATGTGCTTATCGTTGATGGTGACGCCCTGGGAGCGATAGACCTTCTGGACCTCCTCCACCAGGTATATCTGGACAGCCTCCGGCCCCTGGATACGGAGGATGTCCTGGGGGTTGAGAGGGCCATCCGTGAGGGCCTGGCCGGCGTGGATCTGATCGCCCTCCTGAACGCGCAGGCGGGCGGTGGCTGGCACTGAGTATTCCCGCTCGTCCCGCTCCTCGAAGGTGATGGAGACGGCCTTTGCCTTACCCCTTCCGGAAACGGAGACGGTGCCGCCGGTGCGGGCGAGGACATCGCCCGGAGCCACCAGCGTCTGCTCCTCTCCCTTCTTGGCCTTCGGTTGTGGCATTCGAGCCAGGACGGCCCCCTGCTCGACACTCTCGCCGTTCTTGACGACCAGCTTGGCGCCTTCGGGCAGCGCGTAGTCGTCGCGGTAGAGCTCGGCGCTCACCATCTTGATGCGGCGGGTGTCTCCCTCGCGGGTGATCTCCACCAGGCCGTCGATCTCGGAGGTGAGGGCGGACCCCTTGGGCACACGGGCCTCGAACAGCTCCTCCACACGGGGGAGGCCGGAGGTGATGTCGATACCGGCCACGCCGCCGGTATGGAAGGTGCGCATGGTGAGCTGGGTGCCTGGTTCGCCGATGCTCTGGGCGGCGATGATTCCCACCGCCTCCCCTTCCTGCACCAGCGTGCTGCGGGCCAGATCGCGGCCGTAGCAGAGGGAGCAGATGCCGCGATGGCACTGGCAGGTGAGGGGGGAGCGCACGTAGACGCGGTCGATCTCCGCCTCGACGATGCGATCAGCGGCCTCTTCGGTGATCTCCTGGCCCCGCTCTACGATGACTTCGCCGGTCTCGGGATGGGCGATGTCGGCGGCGGCCCAGCGGCCGATGATGCGCTCCTGAAGGGATTCGAACAGGCCCTTCTCCGTGGGCTCGCCGATCCAGATGCCGGCGGTGGTGCCGCAGTCGTGCGCGAGGACGATGACGTCCTGGGAGACGTCGATGAGACGCCGGGTGAGATAGCCGCTATCGGCGGTACGCAGAGCGGTGTCGGCTAGACCCTTGCGGGCGCCGTGGGTGGAGATGAAGTACTCCAGCACGGTGAGCCCCTCCCGGAAGGAGGAGCGGATGGGCAGGTCTATAATGCGGCCCGCGGGATCGCTCATGAGGCCGCGCATCCCTGCCATCTGGGCGATCTGGCTGATGTTACCCTTAGCACCACTGACCGCCATGAGGTAGACGCCGCCGTAGTTGTCCAGACTGTCGCGAATGACCTCCTGCATCCTGTCGGTAGTGTCCCGCCAGATAGATACCGCCTGGCTGTAGCGCTCCTCCTCAGTTATGAGACCCAGGTTGTACTGATCCTCGATCTCGGTGATGCTGAGGTCGGCGGCCGCCAAGAGCTCGGCTTTCTTCGCCGGCACCTTGAGGTCGTTCATGGCGATGCTGATGCCAGACTTGGTGGCGTACTGGAAGCCCACGTTCTTCATGCGGTCGACCATCTCGGCGGTGCGGTCGTTGTCCAGTTTGCGGGAGGCCTCAGAGACTAAGTCCTTGATGGCCTTCTTGTCCATCAGCTTGTTACGGAAGCCCAGATCATGCGGGAGGACTTCGTTGAAGATAATGCGCCCGACGCTGGTCTCAACGACTTGGCCATCGGTCTGAGCATCACGCACACGGATGCGGGCGCGGAGGTCAAGGTGGCCCATGTCGTAGGCCATCTGGGCTTCGTCGAAGCTGCCGTAGATTCCTTGGGCAGGGGTGCCGTTGCTGCTGGGTTTGAACTCGCCCTTGGCGCCCTCCCTGATGGCGGTGAGGTAGTAGCAGCCGAGGACGATGTCCAGAGTCGGTGCCACAACCGGCTCCCCGTTGGAGGGGAGGAGGAGGTTCTGGGTGGAGAGCATTACCTGGCGGGCCTCGGCCACGGCGGCGCGGGAGAGGGGTATGTGCACCGCCATCTGGTCTCCGTCGAAGTCGGCGTTGAAGGCGGTGCAAACCAGGGGGTGGATCTGGATGGCGCTGCCGTCGATGAGGATCGGCTCGAAGGCCTGGATCCCCAGACGGTGCAGGGTGGGCGCGCGGTTGAGGAGCACGGGGCGCTCCCTGATGATGTCGTCCAGGATGTCCCACACCTCCGGTCGGGCCCGTTCCACGATGCGCTTGGCGGACTTGATGTTGTGGGCTAGCTCGCGGACCACCAGGGCGTGCATGACGAAGGGTTTGAACAGCTCCAGGGCCATCCGCTTGGGGAGGCCGCACTGGTGCAGACCCAGCTCCGGTCCCACTACGATGACGGAGCGGCCGGAGTAGTCCACCCGCTTGCCCAGCAGGTTCTGGCGGAACCGGCCCTGTTTGCCCTTGAGCATGTCTGAAAGGGACTTCAGCTTGTGATTGCCGGCGGTGGACACGGCGCGGCCGCGGCGACCGTTATCGATGAGGGAGTCCACCGCCTCTTGGAGCATGCGCTTCTCATTTCGGATGATGATCTCGGGGGCTCCCAGCTCCAGCAGCCGCTTCAGGCGGTTGTTTCGGTTGATGACGCGGCGGTAGAGGTCGTTGAGATCGCTGGTGGCGAAGCGTCCACCATCCAGTTGCACCATGGGCCGCAGGTCCGGCGGGAGCACTGGGAGGATGTTGAAGATCATCCATTCCGGCTTGTTGCCGCTCTTGCGGAAGGCCTCTACAACCCGCAGACGCTTGGTGGCCTTCTTGCGACGCTGACCGCTGAAGCTCTGGATCTCTCCCCGCAGCTTTAGGGCCAGCGCATCCAGGTCCACGCGGCGGAGGATGTCCAGCACCGCCTCGGCGCCCATACCCGCGGTGAGCAGCTTCGGGTAGCGCTCAGATAGCTCCCTCAGCTTCTGTTCCGTGAGTAAGGTGCACTGGTCGTCACGGACAGGGTCCTTGATGTCTTCCACGTCTTCCAGGAGTTCCTGAAGCTCGGCCTGGGCGGACTCGCGCTCTTCCATCACCGCTCTGCGCAGGGGCTCCAGCTCAGCCGTCGCCGCTTCCCGGCGCTGGCTGATATTGGCGTTCTGGGCCCGTTCCACCTCGATCCGCTTCCGGTTCCTTTCCTTCTCCAGGGCCTTGAGGCGCTTCTGGAGTTGGGACTGGAGGCGTTTGGAGGCGTTCTTGGGCACGGTCTGATGCCGCTCCGCTATGATGAAGTCGGCATCCAGCGCCAGCTTCTTGGTGGAGGGCTTGTCTCCCATCCTCGCGATGTCCTGCTCCAGGGCTTCAATCTTCTGGCGCAGGGAATCCGCCTTCTTGTTGAACTCGGCATCGATGGCGGTCAGCTTCTGCTCCCGCTGGTCTTCCAGCCTCCCTATCTCTTCGGCCGCCGTGGCCTCGATAGCGGCGATGCGCTCCGCGGACTCCGCTTCCTTTTCGGCACCGACCCGGTCCATCTCCTGACGCAGCTCCTCCAGAGCCTTCTGACGGGCCGCCTCGTTGACGGAGGTAACTATGAACTGGGCGAAGTAGAGGCCCCGCTCAAGACTTCGGGGTGAGATGTCCAGCAGGAGGCCGATGCGGCTGGGAGTCCCCTTCACGAACCAGATGTGGGCCACCGGCGACGCCAGCTCGATGTGGCCCATGCGCTCGCGGCGTACCTTGCTGCGGGTCACCTCCACGCCGCACTTGTCGCAGACGATGCCCTTGTACCGC
>DAOUMF010000168.1:0-23367 GCA_034411955.1 Dehalococcoidia bacterium | reverse complement strand
CCTGCCTCCTCTGCCCAAAGTGCGGCTACGCCGCCAACGCCGAGGTCGCCGCCTTCATCAAGGAGTCCGCCCATCCGTCAAGGGCGGACGAGGAGCAGCCCATCCAAGAGATCCCCACCCCCGGCCTCTACACCATCCAGGCCCTCGCTGATCACCTGGACATCCCGACCTCCAAGACCTGCAAAGCCGTCTTCTACTCCGCTGCCGGCGAACCCATCTTCGTCGCCATCCGCGGCGACATGGACGTCAACGAGACCAAGCTGCGCCGCGCCCTGGGCGTCGTCGACCTCCACTACATGAGCGAGGACGAGGTCATCGCCGCCGGATTCGTCCCCGGCTCCGCCGGCGCCGTCGCACTCAAGGACGTGCGCATCGTGGCGGACGACCTCCTGCCGCAGGAGGCCAACCTGGTGGCCGGCGCCAACAAGCCGGACACCCACCTGCTCAACGTCAACTACGGCCGCGACTGGAAGGCGGACATCCTCGCCGACATCGCCCTGGCCAGGGAAGGGTCTCTCTGCGCCGCCCCCACAGATGGGGAATCCCAATGCCGCACGCCCATGCACCTGCGCCGCGGCGTAGAGATGGGGCAGATCTTCAAGCTGGGCACCTTCTACGCCGAAAAGCTGGGCGCCACCTATTTGGACGCCCACGGCAAGCAACGCCCCACCGTCATGGGCAGTTACGGCATCGGCACCGAACGCCTGCTCGCCGCAGTGGTGGAGGCCAACCACGACGAACAGGGCATCATCTGGCCCGCAGAGATCGCCCCCTTCCAGGTGCACCTGGTCGCCCTCCAGCCGGAGCGGCAGCAGGTGCGCGAAGCCGCCGACGAGCTGTACCGGCGCCTCCCCTCGGATGGCGTCACCGTCCTCTACGATGACCGCAACGAGACGCCCGGGGTGAAGTTCAACGACGCCGACCTGCTGGGCATGCCCCTGCGAGTCACGGTCAGCCCCCGCACCCTTGAGAAGGCCTCGCTGGAGCTGAAGCGCCGCACGGCAGCAGAGAGCACGTTGGTGCCGCTGGACAGCGCCGTGGCGGAGATCAAAGCAGCCATCGGCCGCTAACGCCAACGCGACTGTCCTGCTTGCGATGGCCCTCCCGGAGTGCTATAGTTGTGCCTGAATAACGCTCTTTTGTGAGAGTGGGTGGGGACCCACTTTTTTTTGGCCCCACGAGCAGCGGACGAGGGAGGCGACGAGGCCGTGAAGAGCGAGTTCATGATAGCGATTACGCAGCTCGCTGCGGAGAAGAACCTACCTCAGGAGGTCATCCTTGAGGCGATGGAGGCCGCCCTCGTCTCCGCCTACAAGAAGGACAGCGACCTCCAGGGCAACATCGTGGTTCACATCGACCGCGAGACCGGCGATCACCGGGTCTACCGCGAGCAGAGCGTGGTAGCCCAGGTGGAGGACCCCAAGACCGAAATCTCCCTGCAGGACGCCAAGAAGACCAAGCCGGACGCCACGATAGAAGATGTGATCCGTACGGAGGTGCACCCCTCCCACGCCGGCCGCATCGCCGCCCAGACCGCCAAGCAGGTCGTCCTCCAGCGGCTGCGGGAGGCCGAGCGCGAGATGGTGTTCGAGGAGTTCTCCAACCGCGAGGGGGACGTAGTGTCTGGCATCGTCCAGCGCATCGACGTCAAGCACATCGTGGTCGACCTTGGCAAGACGGAAGCTATCCTACCGCCTGGCGAGCAGGTGCGGACGGAGCACTATCGGCCCGGCCAGCGGCTGAGGTTCTACCTGCTGGAGGTGCATCGATCCCTGAAAGGGCCTCAGCTCATCCTCTCCCGCACTCATAAGAACCTCCTGCGGCGCCTGTTCGAGCTGGAGGTGCCGGAAATATACCGGGGCACGGTGGAGATAAAGTCCATCGCCCGCGAGGCCGGCTACCGCAGCAAGGTGGGGGTGAGCGCCCGCCAGGAGGGAGTGGACCCCGTCGGCTCCTGCGTGGGACTGCGCGGCATTCGCATCCAGAACATCGTTAACGAGCTCAACGGCGAGCGCATCGATGTGGTTCAGTGGGATGCGGAGCCAAGCCGCTTCGTCGCCAACGCCCTCAGCCCGGCCCAGGTGCTCACCGTCCACATCTCGGAGGAGGCCAACACCGCCTCCGTCATCGTCCCTGACCGTCAGCTTTCCCTCGCCATTGGCAGGGAGGGCCAGAACGCGCGCCTGGCGGCAAAGCTGACGGGCTGGCGCATCGACATCAAGCCGGAGTCGGCCATGCAGGAGGTGCTGGCAGCGGCCCCGGCGGCGAGAAGACCGAAAGCCACCCCCTCGACGCCTGCCCCGCCTCCACCGACGCCGGAGCCTGAGGCCCAGCCGTGGATGGATGTGATCGACGAGGAGCAGGCGGCCGCTGAGGCTCCCGCAGCGGAAGTGCAGGCCGAGACGACAGCAGAGGCGCAGCCCCAGCCAGAGGCTGAAGCGGCAGGCCCTGAGCCCCTGATCCGCTTTGCTGAAGACGTCCTCGCCAGAAGCAGCGGCGAAACCAAGAAGCGAAAGAGGACCAAGAAGGCCGAACGCAAGACGGATGAGCCGGAAGCCAAGGCGAAGAAGACGAAGCGAACGCGACGTCCCATTGTGGAGGAAGAAGACGAGTTCGAAGATATTGACGTCTGAGCGATGAATACAGCAAGAGCGAGACGACGGCCCAAGCACGCGCCCCAGCGTACCTGCGTCGGCTGCGGTTCAGCCCACGCCAAACGGGAGTTGGTCCGCCTGGTGCGCACATCCACCGACGCGGTGGAAGTCGATCCCACCGGCAAGCGGCCAGCACGCGGCGCTTACCTGTGTCACACTCCCGAGTGCTGGGAACGCGCCATCAAGAAGGGCCGACTGGAGAACGCCCTCAGGACCAAGCTCTCAGCAGACGATCGTGAAGCCCTCCTGCGGTACGGAGCGGAACGCCTAGCCGTCGAGGTGTAATGAACTCACAGCAGACGACCAACTCCCCGGACGCAAGCGCAGCCTCCAAGACGGTGGAGATCCCGGCCACCGTCGTGGTGCGCGACTTGGCTGAACTCTTGGACACCTCGCCCATAGAGGTGATCAAGGAGTTGATGAAGAACGGCATTATGGCGGCCATCAACCAGAGCGTGGACTATGAGGCGGCGGCAGCAGTGGCCCGCCAGCTAGGGCTTGAGCCTCACCGTCGGGAAGAGGAAGCGCTGGCTGTGGAGCGCAGGGAGCTTGAGGAGGAGGCCGCCAACTTGCGGCCCAGACCGCCCACGGTCACGGTCATGGGCCACGTCGACCACGGCAAGACCAGCATCCTGGACGCCATCCGCGAGACGAACGTCACGGACAGGGAGGCCGGCGGCATCACCCAGCACATTGGCGCGTACCAGGTGGAGGTGAAGGGCCAGAAGAGCACCTTCATCGACACGCCGGGGCACGAGGCGTTCACCGCTATGCGCGCACGGGGAGCCACCGTCACCGACATCGCGGTCCTGGTTATAGCTGCTGACGACGGCGTAATGCCCCAGACCCTAGAGGCCATCGATCACGCCAAGGCTGCTGCGGTGCCCATCATCGTCGCCATCAACAAGATAGACCTCCCGGACGCCAACCCTGACCGCGTCAAGCAGCAACTGGCGGAGCGGGAGCTGGTCATCGAGGAGTGGGGCGGCGATGTCATCGCCGTACCTGTATCCGCCAAGACCAGGGAGGGGCTGCAGGATCTGCTGGAGCACATCCTCCTCGTGGCCGAGATATCCGAACTCAAGGCGGATCCGGACCGTCCCGCCCAGGGCACCATCATAGAGGCGGAACTCGACCCTTCCCGTGGCCCCATGGCCACGACCGTCATCCAGACGGGCACCCTGAAGGTGGGCAACGTCGTCATCGCCGGCGACACCTGGGGCCGCGTGAAGGCGATGTTTGACGAGAGAGGACAGCGGCTCCAGGAGGCGGGGCCCTCCATGCCGGCGAAGATCATGGGCCTGTCCGACGTCCCCCATGGCGGCGACGTCCTGGAGGTCGTCGCTGACGAACGGACTGCCCGCGAGGAGACGGAAGCCCGGGAGCGGGAGCACGCCACCGTATCGCAGCGCGCGGCTACACTGGAGTCCTTCTCCGGCGACATCGCCGCCGGCAAGGCGAAGGAGCTCAACGTTGTCCTCAAGGCCGATGTCCAGGGCAGCGAGGAGGCGGTGCAGCAAGCACTGGAGGGCTTGAGTTCGGAGCGGGCCCGCGTGAGGATGATCCACAGCGGCAGCGGGAAGATCAGTGAATCGGATGTCATGCTGGCCCGCGCCTCCGACGGCATCATCATCGGCTTCAACGTGCGGACAGAGCCCGGCGCCGTCCGGGTGGCGGAGAGTGAGGGGGTAGACATCCGCCACTACAACATCATCTACCAGCTCATCGAGGACGTTGAACGCGCCCTCACGGGAATCATGGAGGCGATCAGCCGGGAGGTCACGGACGGCCACGCCGAGGTGCGGGCGATATTCCGGGTGCGCGGCGGTCGCGTGGCCGGCTGCATGATCACCGACGGCCTCATCCGACGCAACTCGCAGGTGCGGGTCAAGCGGGGCGAGGACGTGGTGAGGACATCACGCGTGTCCAGCCTCCGTCGCTTCCAGGAGGACGTGCGTGAGGTGCAGACCGGACTGGAATGCGGCGTCGGCGTGGAAGGCTTCGGCGATTTCCAGGAGGGAGACGTCATCGAGGCCTTCCACACCGAGACGGAGGCCTAGCCCCGACGGGGCTGCACCAAGCCCGCAGCCCTGATATAGGGGGAACAGCCGTGAGTCGACGCCTCCAGCGACTGAATGTCCTCCTGCGACGCGAGATAAGCGAACTCATCCTGCGCGAGCTGCGCGACCCGAGGCTGGCGGAGATCGTAACTGTGACCCGGGTCCGCACTTCGCCTGACCTGGCCACCGCCACCGTCTACGTAAGCGTCATGGGGGACACCGATGCCAAGGCGGCCACCATGGCTGCTCTGTCCCACGCCGCGCCCTTTATCCGGCGGCAACTCACCAGCCGCCTCACCATCCGCAGGACACCGGACATCCACTTCGCCCCCGACGAGACGATGGCGGAAGCGGCCCATGTGCTGAACCTTATGAAACATCTGCCACGGACACGCGAAGACTGATGGCCCCCCAAGGCATCCTCAACGTGTGTAAGCCGACGGGCAGCACGTCCTTCCAGATCGTCGCTCTTGTACGCAGGCTGTCCGGGGTGAAGAAGGTAGGACACGCCGGCACGCTGGACCCGATAGCCACCGGGGTCCTGTTGATCTGCCTGGGCCAGGCGGTGCGGATCAGCGAGTACCTGATGGAGCTGCCCAAGACCTATCGCGGAACCGTCCGCCTGGGAGTCGCCACCGATACCTACGATGCTGCCGGCACGCCGGTGTTCGAGGGGCACGTGGAAGCGGTTAGCGAAGAGAGCCTGCGAGCCGCCTTGGGGGTGCTGGAACGGCAGGAGCAGCAAGTACCGCCTAGCCACAGCGCCATCAAGGTCGGCGGCACGCCGGCCTACCGCCTGGCGCGAGCCGGCAAGCCCGTCAGACTGCCCCCTCGCAAGGCCAGGATCGACCACATAGACCTCATCTCCTTTGGACCGCCGCTGGTCGAAATAGAGGTGCGGTGCGGCAAGGGAACCTACATCCGGACCCTGGCCGATGACCTGGGACGCCTCCTGGGTTGCGGCGCCCACCTTCAGGCCCTGCAGCGCACCGCCGTAGGCCCGTTCAGCGCGGAGGATGCCGTCTCCCCAGAGCGGCTAGAGACAGCCTTCGCCGACGGCACCTGGCAGAATCTCCTGCTTCCTCTGGACTGCGGCCTGGGCCATATCCCCGCCGTGTATCTGGATGCAGAAGCGGAGAAGGACTTGCGCCGCGGCTGTCCCCTGGAGGCCGCCTCATCGCCGTTCCAGGATCTTGCCGATGCTCAGCACGGCGAGCGCTGCCGGGCCTACGGGGGGGACGGAGCGTTCGTGGCCATCCTCCGCTACGATGCCACTAGCCGTCAGTGGAGGCCTCACAAGGTGTTCGCGCCTGTCCATGCGGCCTCCTAAGGGGGACCGGAAAGTTCGTATTTGGCTCCTATTTGGACGAGTGTCCCCTTGACAAGATTCTGAAAACGCGTATGCTTGGCCATCAGAGCGGCAGATATAGCAGGCCCAGCAAGGGGGTTTGATATGCAGGCCTATTGTCTGAAGTGCCGAACCAAGCGGGAGATGCGCAACCCGCAGCAGGTCACCCTCAAGAACGGGCGGCCGGCCACGCAAGGGGCCTGTCCCGTGTGCGGCACCAAGATGTACCGGATTGGCAAGGGGTAGACCCCGGCCGACTCCCGCGCACTTCGGATCGCTGAAGCTTATACCCGCCCACCGGGGCGAGGCCCAGCTTCTGTCCGTTGGAGGAGAGGCATCCCAATCGCCCGAACGGGCAACGTGCGAGACGACGCCAGGCCAGCGTTAGTTGGCCTGGCTTTCTTCTTGGGGGTGAGGCTATCCCCTTCTTGCTGTAGAATAGCCTGGGCGTTGCCAGACCAAGCGCTCGGAGGGTTGATATGCCAGGCACCCGCAGATCGCAGCAGAGCACGAGAAGGAGACCGTCCGTGGGCAAGATCAACGTTGCAATAGTCGGCGTCGGTAACTGCGCTTCGTCCCTGGTACAGGGGGTGCACTTCTACCGGGGAGTGGACAGCAACGCCAGCGTACCCGGCCTGATGCACGCCAAGCTGGGCGACTACCACATAAGTGATATCGAGTTCGTGGCCGCGTTCGATGTGGACGCCAACAAGACAGGCAAGGATCTGTCAGAAGCGATCTACACGCCGCCCAATAACACCTACAAGTTCGCGGATGTGCCCCACCAAGGGGTACCCGTTTCCCGGGGCATGACCCACGACGGTATCGGCAAGTATCTGTCCGAGGTGATCCATAAGGCCAGGGGCCCGACATCGGACATCGTCAAGATACTCCGCGACACGGAGACGCACGTGGTCATCAACTACCTGCCGGTGGGGAGCGAGGAGGCCACAAAGTGGTACGTGGAGCAGGTACTCCAGGCCGGCTGCGCCATGATCAACTGCATCCCCGTGTTCATCGCCCGTGAGCAATACTGGCAGCGCCGGTTTGAGGAGCGGGGCCTCCACATCATCGGCGACGACATCAAGTCGCAGGTGGGGGCAACCATCCTGCACCGGATCCTCACCCGCCTGTTCGTGGAGCGTGGGGTCCGGCTGGAGCGGACCTTCCAACTCAACTTCGGCGGCAACACCGACTTCTTGAACATGCTGGAGCGAGAGCGCCTCATGTCCAAGAAGATCTCCAAGACCAACGCCGTGACCTCCCAACTGGACCACGAAATACCCGAAGGCAACATCCACATCGGTCCCAGCGACTACGTGCCGTGGCTCCAGGACCGCAAGTGGTGCTACATCCGGATGGAGGGCACGAGCTTCGGCGAGGTGCCCCTAAACGTGGAAGCGAAGCTGGAGGTCTGGGACAGCCCCAACTCCGCCGGCGTCGTCATCGACGCCATCCGTTGCTGTAAGCTGGCCCTGGACCGGGGCATCTCGGGCGCCTTGACCGGGCCCAGCGCCTACTTCATGAAGTCACCGCCCAAGCAGTTCACGGACGAGCAGGCGCGCATCCTGACCGAGGAGTTCATCCAGGGCAGTAACGGCGCCTCGTCCTCCGAATAAGGAAGCCCCGTCGGGGCCCTGAGCCGTATGTGGAAGTACATCCTCTTCCTGATAGCGATTCACACCCTCGGACGCCTGCCGCTGCGGGTCGGCTACGCCGTTGCCGAAGTTGTAGGGCGGCTGGTGTACTGGCTATCTTCTGATCGTCGACGCGACGTCATCAGAAACCTCTGCCACGTCATGGGGAGGAAAGCGCCGGACGGGGCGGTGCGGTCGGCCGCCCGCAGGGTGTTCGTCAACGTCGCCAAGTGCTACATCGACCTCGTGCGGATGCCATACATGGACGTGGACGACTTCTTCCGGCGGCGTCTCCGCTATCACGGCTTCGACGAGCACATCCTTCCCGCGGTGGCGGCGGGAAAGGGGGTGATCGTGATAAGCGGCCACCTGGGAAATCCAGAGTTGGGCGCCCAGGGGATGTTGCCCCGTGGGGTGAAGGTGTTCGCCCTCACTGAGCCCCTTCAGCCGGCCAGGCTTTCCCGTCTGGTGGACTCGCTGCGCGCCTGTAAGGGTCACTCGGTCGCGCCGGTGGGCTTCGGAGGCGTAAGGCGGGCCATCCAGACCCTGCGCCAGGGCGGCGTCGTCGCCCTCATGGGGGACCGCGATATCGAAGGCCCCAAGGCCTCTCTCCCCTTCTTCGGAGAGGAGGCGATGATCCCCACTGGGCCCATCGAGGTGGCCATGCGCACCGGCGCTACGGTCATCCCCACCTTCTGTCTTCGCACTGAGAAGGGCGGCATCGATGCCTACCTGGAGGAGCCCCTGGAGTTGGAGCGGACCGGCGATATGGAGAAGGATATCCGCACCAACACGCTGCGCTTCCTGGCCCGCCTGGAGCGCCGCCTGCGGGACCACCCCGACCAGTGGGTAGTGCTGGAGTCCATCTGGGACGGGAAGGCGGCCCCCTCTGAGCGCCCGCCCGTGGCCGCGGGGGAGAAAACGTGAGCGACGGCGAGCGCCCCGGCAAGGCCGACCTCCACGTCCACACTTCGGTCGGCGACGGCATGGCCTCTCCGCGGGAGATCCTGGACTACGTGGAAGCGAAGACCGACCTGGACGTCATCGCCGTCACGGACCACGATGACCTGCGGGGCGCCGTGCGAACGCGTGAAGCCTGGGCGCAAGGGAACTACCGCTTCGAGGTCATTCCCGGCATGGAGGTGACGGCCATCGAAGGCCACGTGGTCGCCCTGTTCGTGGAGGAGCCGCTGCCCTCCCTCCGGCCCGTAGAAGAGGTCCTGGAGGCCGTGCACCGCCAGGGAGGGCTGGCCATCGCCGCCCACCCGCTGAGCTGGCTCACTCGCTCCCTGAGCGAGAAGGCTCTGGAGCGCATCACCGGCTCCAGGCAGGAAGGCGTATTCTTGGATGGGCTGGAGACGGCCAACCAGGCGCCGGGAGCTCGCGGGCGGCTTGAGCGGGCGGCAACCCTGAACCGGCGCCGCTACCACCTGGCCGAGGTGGGGGGCAGCGACGCCCACTTCCTGAAGGTAATAGGAAGCGCCTACACGGAGTTTCCAGGCCGCAGTGGAGAGGACCTGCGGCGCAGCATTATGGAGCGCACCTGTCGCGGCGTCAACGGGCGTCACCCGACGCTACTGGAGATCGGGCCCTGGCAGGTGCTGCGCCAGGCCTGGCGAGGCCTGACGGTAACGCCGCGGACGCTGGGCTGGGGGGCCACCGCCGGCAGCTTCGTCAAGCGCATCTTCTCGGTGCGATGAAGATCGCTCTCGTCAGCCCCTACGACTGGGCCGTGCCCGGCGGTGTTAACAGCCACGTCAGGCCTCTGGCGGAGCAGTTCATCCGCGCTGGGCACGAGGTCCGCATCGTCGCGCCCTCCTCGCGGCGCTGGTCCCACCGCTGTGACTACCTGACGGTGATAGGCGAGCATGTCATCGGCCTGCCTGCTAGTGGCTCTGTGTCCAACGTTTGCCTCTCGTTCAACCTCGGCCCCCGCGTCAAGTCGTTTCTCGCCCGTGAGCACTTCGACGTGGTGCATGTGCACGAGCCGTTCATGCCGCTGCTGCCGTTCCAGTTCCTGCGCCATTCCCGAACCACCAACGTCGCCACCTTCCATGCCGCCCGTGAGGGAGGCAGTCGCCTCTACGCGTACTCCCGACACCTGATCAAGCCCTGGTGGTCGCGCATCCACGGCCGCATCGCTCACTCCCGCTCCGCCCTTCGTCTCATCGGCGACTACTTCGCCGGCCGCTACCGCATCATTCCCAGCGGCGTCAACTACCCATTTTTCGCCGCTGAGGTGCCACCTATCCCCAAGTTCATCGACCACCGGCGGAACATCCTCTTCCTGGGCAGGCTGGAGAAGCGCAAAGGGCTGCCCTACCTCCTGGAGGCCTACGCCCAGCTTAAGACGGAGATGCCGGACATACGACTCATCGTCGTGGGAAGGGACGGCGGGATGCGCCCGGCCTGCGAACGCTACATCCAGCGCAAGGGTCTGGCCGATGTTGTCTTCACGGGCTACATCCCCGACGAGGATTTGCCCAGATACTACAAGACGGCGGACATCTACTGCGCTCCGAACACCGGGGCCGAAAGCCTGGGCATCGTCCTCCTAGAGGCGATGGCGGCGGGTGCCGCCATCGTCGGCTCCGACATCGGCGGGTTTGCCGACGTGCTCACCGATGGACGAGAGGGGCTGCTGGTGCCGCCCAGGGACGGCGCTGCTCTGGCCGCCGCCCTCCGCCGCCTCCTCTCAGACGACGCCCCGCGGGAGGAGATGGGCAAGCAGGGCAGCAAGACTGCCCAGCGCTACAGTTGGGATCGCATATCCGGCGAGATCCTGGCCTACTATGAGCGGGTGATGGATGACGACAGGGCGGGCTCGGAGACCTAGATGACTTCGCTCCTCCCCAAGTCCGTCCCTAGACGCATCACTGATCCCATCGTCAACCCTCTAGCCAGGCTGGGGGTGACGCCCAACCACCTGACGGCGGCCGGGGTGCTGGGCAACGGCGCCGCCGCCGCCCTGGCCGCGCGAGGCGACTTCCTGCCCGCCGGCATCGTCATGCTGGCGGCCAGCTCCCTGGACCTGCTGGACGGCGCCCTGGCGCGCGCCACCGGCAAGGTCACCCGCTTCGGCTCCGTGTTCGACGCCGTGATGGACCGCGTCTCCGAGGCGGCGGTGCTGTTCGGCCTCCTCTACTACTTCAGCGACCGCGGCGGCCGCGAGGAGGAGCTGCTCATCTTCGCCGCCGTGGTAGCCTCCTTCCTGGTCAGCTATACACGCGCCCGCGCCGAGGTCGTGGACATCCCCATGCGGGAGGGGCTGTTCGGGCGAGCGGAGCGAGTGCTCCTGCTAGGCCTCGGACTTATAATCGACCAGGTTACGGTAGTCCTCTGGATCCTCGCCGTGGCGGCGGGGGCCACCGCCGTCCAGCGCCTTGTGCTCGCGTGGCTGCGGGCGCGGCGCTCAGACAGTCAGGAACGATGATCCCCCTCAAGGACCAGGAAGCGATCCGGATGAAGTTCGCTCAGGAGCTCCTGGGCCCGGTGAAGATCGACTACTTCACCCAGAAGGAGCTGGACATCATCGTGCCGGGGCGCGAGCCCTGCGTCACCTGCAAGCCCACCTGGGAGATGCTCCGTGAGCTGGCCGCCCTGAGCGACCTCATCAGCCTGCGGGTGCACGACTTTGAGGGCGAGCGCGAGGAGGCGGCGAGGTTCGGGGTGGAGCGGATCCCCGGCATCGTCCTGCGGGGCAGGGATACCGCCATGATGAAGCTCTACGGGATGCCGGGCGGCACGGAGTTCCCCACTTTCCTGGACACAATAGCGGACGTCTCCTGCAAGGCGGTCCTCCTGTCCCAGGAGTCGGTCAAGGCGCTGCGGAAGGTCAAAGAGGACATCCGGGTCAAGGTGTTCGTCGCGCCCACGTGCCGATACAGTCCGGGGCCGGCGCGTGCCGCATTCCAGATGAGCATCGTTAACCCCCGCGTGAAGGCGGAGGTGATCCAGGCGGACGAGTTCCCTACCCTGGCCCAGCGCTACGAGGTCAGGGCCGTCCCGCTGACCGTCATCGAGGATCGGATCGCGGTGTCGGGAGCGGTGCCGGAGAAGGCGCTGGTGGAGCAGGTGGTGAAGGCGGCGCAGTCTCCGGCCGCCCAGCCCTCGGACGTGAGGGGGCCGAGCACGCCGTGGGCGCCGCCGGAGCCGGAGAAGGGCGAGCCGCGTCGAGGCGGCAGCGGGCTGATCCTGCCCTAGCGGAAGCGACGGGCGAGGAGCAGCATCGAGAGGGCAAGAGGGACGACCGCCCCGACCCCAGATTCCTCTCCGCCCTGCCTACCGGCAGGCAGGCTTGGGCGGATCGGAATGACAGATCGCTAGGGTAAGCGGGGGCGTTCAAGGCCTGACCCTAGAGGCCTCGAAACACTCCGACAGTCAGGATGGCGAGCCCGACGCTCGCCAGGGTGCTCTGTGTCACACCCAAGAAGAGGCCAGGCGGCCGCTCGGCGAAGGCGTCCTTGATGCCCTGGAGCCAGCACAGCGTGTCGGCGGCTGCCAGGAGCGCCGATGCGGCCACCAGAAGTGACGCCGCGAGGGTTTCGGCGCTAGTAGGCAGGTCCGAAAGGCCCACCGCAATGGCCAGGCCCAGAAGCATGGGCCCCTCCATGAGCGGGGTCAAATGTGCCGAGACGAGATACCGGGGCGCCTCCGGACTCGTCCTTCGCACGCTGGCCATGAAGAGTCCCGTCAGGAATCCATAGGCAAGGTTGAGTACGCCCCCAGCGATGAGGATCTTGGCCGCCGTCTCCATGCATCACCTCCAGATGCGCTCCAAACGTTGTGGGTCGCCGTCCAGTATATCGTTCGCAGTGTAGCACGTCGGCCAGTTGCAGCCGTGTGGGAGCGGAAACGGCGGGCGAGGACCAGGGCGGCGAGGGCCCATACGGGCAGGCTGATGGCAGCCCTTCGACAAGCTCAGGGCAAGCTCCCCCAGACGCGGGCAGGCAGGACAGGCGGCGGCGTCTTGCCTGTGCGAGTTCTGCCGGTATACTCAGCGCTTGAGAGGGTGAGGCGACATGAGTATCCCACCTCGTATTCGAGGGGCCCTGAAAGTGCAGGCGGAGCACTCGTACATCGCGCGACATGTGCTTCTGCCGACACATGCCTTCGTCCGCACTGAAGCAGCGAGCGGGGCCATCCTGCTCGCCGCAGCAGTTGCCGCGCTGGTGTGGGCGAATTCGCCGTGGGAGGGGTCGTACTCCGATCTCTGGGAGACGACCTTGACCGTGGATGTGGGGCTGTTCTCGATCTCGGAGGACCTCCGGCTCTGGGTCAACAAGGCGCTGATGACCTTCTTCTTCTTCGTGGTGGGGCTCGAGATCAAGCGCGAGCTCGTCCACGGCGAGCTTGGCGATCTGCGCCGAGCAGCCCTACCGGCAGTGGCGGCACTGGGCGGCATGGTGGTTCCTGCTTTGCTGTTTCTTTCCCTCAATGCGGGTGGAGATGGCGCAAGGGGATGGGGCATCCCGATGGCCACTGACATAGCCTTTGCCTTGGGCGTGCTCGCTCTACTGGGAAGGCGTATCTCTACGGAAGTGAGGATATTCCTTCTCACGCTGGCCATCGCAGATGACATCGGCGCCATTGTCGTGGTCGCGATCTTCTACGCAGAGAGCCTATCGTTTGAGGCTCTGGGCATCGCGCTTCTCCTGCTGGGGGTCATCGTCGCTATGCGGCGCATGGGAGTACAAGGCGCGAACGCCTATTTCGTTATCGGCGGTCTGTTCTGGGTGGCAGTGCTGAAGACAGGCGTCCACGCAACCATCGCTGGCGTTGTCCTGGGCCTTCTGGCTCCAGCGAGCCCCTACTTCACCAAGGGAACATTTGCAGAGTCGATGGGGACGCTTCTGATGAGATTCCGTGAGGCAAACGCCAAGGGCGATGAGGAAACGGCGGAGATCGTGTTAGGACAGGTGGAAGAGCTAACCGAGGGGACAGAGGCGCCGCTGGAACGGTTGGAACGGCTCGTCCATCCTCTGACAAGCTTTGTAGTCATCCCCTTGTTCGCGCTCGCCAATGCCGGGCTCGATCTGTCTGCCGACATCCTGAGGGATTCCATGTCCAGTCCGATCACGCTGGGCATCATTCTAGGGCTGGTGATCGGGGACCCTGTGGGCATCGTCGGCTTCTCCTGGCTTGCCGTTCGGCTCGGAATTACCTCTCTCCCGGCTGGTATGAGATGGGCGCACGTGGTGGGGATCGGCCTGCTGGGCGGGATGGGATTCACGGTTTCGTTATTCATCACCGGGCTGGCGTTTGAGGATGCCGAACTTGTTTCAGAGGCCAAGGTGGGGATCCTTACTGCTTCTGTTATCGCCGGCCTGGCTGGCTACGCCTTCCTTCGTATTCTTGGGACCGATCAGCAGTGAGAGCCGAGGATCGGCGCGTCGCCGGGAAATGGCGGGCAGGCAGCACGAGCGGCGGGCCTAGGGGCGGAAGCGGCGGGCGAGGAGGACGGTGGCGAGGGCAAGGGCGGCCGCGACGCCGAGGACGGCGAGGGCGAGGCCGATGAGGACGCCGGTGGAGGTGCCGCCACCGTCCGCCTCCTGAGCGCCGTCGGCGCCGCCGTCTGAGGGCGGGAAGGTGGGGACCGGCTCCTCGCCGTCCCGGGCGGTGTCGTCGCGCGGGGGCAGGCCGACGCTGGCGCGCCACTCATCGTCGAGGCCGCCCTGGTCGAAGCCGTAAACGGCCTCGAGGGCGGCGTCGGTCGTGTTGCCGTCCTTGATCTCGGCGAAGAGGCGGGCGAACTTCTCCTGTCCGTAGGTATCGATGAGGTAGGAGACAAGGCTCCAGGACTGGCCGTAGAAGAGGTTCACCTTGTCGGGATCGCCGGGGTAGGAGGTGATGGAGGGGACGGAGAAGACGTTGCCGCGGTCGATGGCGCGCTGGACAGCATCGCCGAAGGCCTCGGGGTCGCCCTGAGCGTAGACGGCGGTGCCCTCGTCGAGCCAGGCGGGCAGGTCGCCGAAGGGGCCCGCGCCGGCGACTCCGGTGACGACGTGAGCGAGCTCGTGGCGGAGGGTGATGAAGGAGACGTTGCCGAGCACGAGCACAGTGTCAGAGGAGACGCGTACGCCCGCCGTGACTATCTGCGACTCGTACGATTCGCTGCGGCGCTGGAGGGCGGGCCGCATGTCGTCGGAGGAGGCGTAGACGCGGACGTTGACGGGGAAGTCGATGGTGGCGTCGAGGAGGTCGGACATGCTGGCGATGGCGTCTTCGGCGACATCGAGCATCGCCTGAGCGTCGTCCTCGCTGCCGGAGTAATAGTGAATGATGACGGCGTCCGCTCCCAGGGTCGACCATTCGAAGCGCACATCCTCGTAGACGATGCTGGTCACGGGCGTGGTGGCCGTATTGCCGGCGGCGTCCTCGACCTCCCAGTGGTACTCGATCCGGGTGCCGGGGGGGAGGTAGATCTGCGGGGGCTCGTTGCCGGCGAGGGTGAAGGCGGTGGAGACGGACATGGCCGGGTCGAACTCCGGGACGCCGCTGGCGGTGGTGCCGTCCGGCATGACCGTATAGTGCAGACGCAGCTTCTCGATGGGCTGGTCGCTGTGGGCGGACACGTGGAACTCGATGTCATCGGGGAAGTGGTTCTCGACGCCCTCATCGGTGACGGTGGGGCCCTGCGCGGAGAGTGCCCGCGGCGAAAGGGAAAGCGCGCCCAGGATCAGAAGCGCCAGGAGGGAAAGCTTAAGCAGTCTATTCACCCAACGTCGCCTTCTGGTAGGCGCGAAGGAGCGGCTCGATCTCGCCGTCGAGGACGCCCTCGGCATCGCTGGTCTCGTAGCTCGTGCGGTGGTCCTTCACCATCTTGTACGGATGGAGGACGTAGGAGCGGATCTGGTTGCCCCAGGCTGCGGAGACGTGCTCCCCCTTCAGTCGGACGCGCTCCTCCGCCTGCTGCACCAACTGGCGCTCCAGGAGGCGAGCCTCCAGGACCTTGAGAGCGCTCTCCTTGTTGCGGCGCTGAGAGCGCTCATTCTGGCAGGAGACGGTCATGCCGGTGGGGAGATGGGTGATGCGGACGGCGGTGGCGTTCTTCTGGACGTTCTGGCCGCCCTTGGTGGAGGCACGGAACACGTCGATGCGGAGGTCTTCGGAGTCGAGGTTCACCTCGGCGGCGCTCTCGACCTCGGGCAGTACCTCGACGAGGGCGAAGGAGGTGTGGCGGGCGTGGGCGGCGTCGAAGGGGGAGAGGCGAACGAGTCGGTGTACCCCGCGCTCGGCCCGGAGGTAGCCGTAGGCGTTGCGGCCGGTGACCTCCACGATGACGCTCTTGACACCGGCCTCCTCGCCCCTGGTCATATCGAGGATGGTGTCGCTGTAGCCACGCTTCTCGGCCCAGCGCAGGTACATGCGGAGCAGCATCTCCGTCCAGTCCTGGGAGTCGGTGCCACCGGCGCCGGCGTGGATAGCGAGGATGGCGTCCCGACGGTCGTACTGGCCGGAGAGGGCGAGGGCCAGCTCCATGCCGTCGAGCTGGGCGGCCATCTCATCGATATCGGCGGCGACGGCGGCGGCGAGGGCTTCGTCGCTCTCCGCCTCCGCCAGGTTGAGCAGCTCCAGGGTCTCGCGGGCCTTGGTCTCCACACCCCGCCAGGCCTCCACCTGCTCCCGCGCGTCGGCGAGGCGGCGCATCACCTTCTGCGCCTCGATGGGATCGTCCCAGAAGCCAGGCCGTGCGGACTGCCGCTCCAGTCGTTCAGCCTCTAGTTCTAGCTTGGGGATGTCAAAGACGTTGGAGGACGTGCTGAATGCGCTGCTGGAGCTCTTCCAGGGCCTGTCTCGTCTCTTGCATCTGTGATTCGTACCTCCGGATTCGATTATACCCCACGCGCGGGTCCCGTCCGGCGCTGTCGTCACCCGCCCAGACGGGCGGGCGTCTGCCCGCCGGCGACAGGCGGGAAGATGAAGAGCTCCGCTTCGCCGTCCACGCGGGTCTCCAGGCCTTTGAGATGGCGTATGTCTCGCCCGTTGAGGAAGACGTTGACGTGGGGGAGGAGGCGGCCCTCCTCGTCCAGGATGTGGCCCCGGAGTCCCGGTTTGTGACGGAGCAGCTCCCGGATCACGTCGGCGATGGTGTCGCCGGGCGACCAGGGGACTTCCACGACGCCCTCACCACCGGCCCGCGGCCGCAGCGTGGCATACAGCCGTACGAGCCCCATGCGACACCCCTAGACGATTTCGAGCTCCTTGAGCTTGCTCTCGGGGACGACGCCGTTCTCCCAGCCCCGGGCTTCGTAGTACTCGCGGAGCATGAGGTCGAGCTCGCAGACCTGGCCCGCGGAGGCACCGCCGGTAGAAGGCTCCTCCAGGAAGCGCTTGGGCAGCGTGTCGGAGCCCTCGCGGAAGCCAGCCAGGTTGTTGTAGTGGCGCTCCAGGTTGTAGATGCGCTCGCCGGTCTTGAGCAAGTCATCCGCCGTCATGGGGACGCCAACGACGGCCGCGTACTGGGCCCTGTAGTCCTCCACGCCTTCCGCGAAAGCGGAGAACTTGCAGATATCGAAAGAGTCGGAGACGGCGTGGACGTCCTGGAGGAGCTTGGCCAGTCTACCCTTGCCCTCCCAGGCCAGCGGGTTGGTCCTCTCGGGGATGCCCATGACCTCGCTGGCGGGGGTGTAGCCGCGGAGGTGGCAGGCGCCGCGGTTGCTTGTAGCGTAGCCGATGCCCATGCCCTTCATGCCGCGAGGGTCGTAGGCAGCGATCCCCTGGCCCTTGACGGTCATGGCGATGTTCGGGTCGCCGAACTTCTCGGCGGCCCTGGCCGGGCCCTCGGCGAGGATGTCGCCCAAGCCCTGGCGCTGGCCGACCTGGTGGGTGATATCGACCATCTTGTCGGTGTCGCCCCAAGGGATGCGGTCGGTGATGAGCTCCTTCTCGCTGGCCTCCATGGCCACGGAGAGGGCATGGCCGTGCTCGATAGTGTCCATCCCGTAATCGTTGCAGAGGTCGATGATGAAGGCGATGGAGTCACGGTTGTCGTTGCCGCAGTTGGCGCCCAGGGACCACGAGGACTCGTACTCGAAGCTCTCCATGTGGACGGCGTACTTGCCGTGGGTCTCGACCTCCTTCTTGCAGGCCACAGGGCAAGCGTGGCAGGTGGGGTCGGCGACAAGGATGGTCTCCTTGACCTTCTCTCCGGCGATCTCGCCGGCGGTGGGGAAGTTGGTGCCCTGGGCGTTGCGCGTGGGCAGGGCTCCCAAGACGTTGGCGAGGTTCATGAGGCTGTTGGTGCCCAGGACGGAGAGGCCGCCCTTGCGGGGCGACGTGGCCTTGGTCTCGTCCATGATGGCGGCGAGGGCCGCCGAGTGAGCGTCCTTGAAGGCGTCCTTGTCCTTCGGCTTGGGAAGGGCCTTCTTGGCCTTGATGACAACGGCCTTGAGGTTCTTGCTGCCGGCGACGGCGCCGGTGCCGCCGCGGCCCGATGCGCGGTCGTTCTCGTTGATGAAGGAGGCGTAGCGAACGAGCTTCTCTCCCGCCTGGCCGATGGCCACGACGCTGACGTCGTCGCCGTGGCGCTCCTGAAGGGCCTTTACGGTATCGTGCACGCCCTTGCCCCAGAGGTCGGAGGCGTCCCGCAGCTCCACCTTGCCCTTCTCGACGTAGGCGTAGACAGGCTTCTCCGAGCGGCCCTTGAACAGCACGCCGTCGAACCCTGCCCAGCGGAAGCGGGCCCCGGACCAGCCGCCGTGGTGCGAGTCGGTCACCGTGCCGGTGAGGGGCGACTTGGTGACGATGGCCATGCGGCCGCTCATGTTGACGTCGGTGCCGGTCAAGGGGCCGACCATGAAGCACAGGAGGTTGTCGGGGCTCAGAGGGTCGACGGTAGGACCGTTGTCGAAGACGTACTTAACACCGAGGCCGCGGCCGCCGATGTACTTGCGAGCGTCCTCCTCGTTGATGCCTTCGTAGGTGACCGCGCCAGAGGTAAGGTCGACGCGGGCAATGTGGTCTGCGTAGCCACCCAGCTCCATCTCTGACTCCTTTCGCGGCGGGAAAGCCGCATTGCCTGCAAAGGGGAAGCCTGCAGCGTCGGTATCTCTTTCGGTCGGCTCGAAGGTAGCACCGCCTCCAGGAAAAGTCAACGAGACGGCAGGGGCCCGACGCGAGCTAGAAGAGGGACGGCTGTTCGCCGGAGGGCTGCGGGGGCGCCGGCTGAGGCTCGCGGCCCTTGGAGAGCTGGTCGGCGAGGCGCGTGGGCTCCGGCAGGCGGTAGCCGCGGCAGAGGCGGAGGACCCACTCGGCGGCCTCCTGGAGGCCGATGCGGTGGCCGACGGAGACGTAGACGGGGGAGATGCCGTCGCGCGTGCGGAGGACGAGGCCGACGAGGTCGGGGCCGTCGCGGAGCTCGGCGCGGCCTCCCGCTTCCGATGGGGGCTCGTCGTGTCGGCCGACGAGGCGGCTCTTGGCGACGCCTATCGTCGGGACGTCGAGGAGGAGGCCGAGGTGGCAGGCGATGCCGAATCGCCGCTGGTGGGCGAGGCCCTGGCCGTCGACGAGGAGGAGGTCCGGCACTCGCTCCAGCTTCTCGAAGGCGCGGGCGAGGACGGGCACCTCGCGGAAGGCGAGGAGGCCGGGGATGTAGGGGAAGGCGACGGGCTCGTCGACGGCGTGGTGCTCGACGATGCGGAGGTCGGGGTAGGAGAGAAGGACGACGGCGCCGCGGCCATTCACATCGCCGAGGGCGATGTCGGCGCCGGCGACGCAGCCGATGTCCTGCGGCCCGCCCTCAGCGACGACCTGGGGTGCGAGGCGGGCCTGGATGGCGATGGCCTCGGCGGGGGAGACGCGCCAGGGGTGGAGGTCACGCAGTCGCACGGGGCCATTCTAGGCCCCGCGCGGGCCGTTGTCAGTAGCTCTTGTCCTCGACGTCCTCCGCGAACCAGAACTCGGGCTCCTCCACGACACCGGCGCGCTCCATGGCGGCGCGGAGCTCGTCAGAGGCTACGAACTCCCTGGCGCGAGCGATGCTGCCGACGCGGAAGGCGATGACGACGACGTTGGGGTCGTCGGCGTCGCGGTGGAGGCTGTGGGCGGTGGCGCCGAACTCCCTGCGGGTGGGCTCGTGCTCGTCAAAGGCGGGCTTCCAGGTGCCGAAGTCCGCGACGCGGTGCTTGATGAACATGCTGGCCATTGGTGGCTCCTTCCCAAGGGGTGGTGCACTGGCTGCTATGTATGTGTACGTCCGCGCGCGGGAAGGGGATGCATGTGGGGGGGCGGGAGCTACGGCTGCATGAACCGGAAGAGAATGCGCTCAAGAAACCGTGCGACGGCACCCTCCAACCGGCGTGCAAGAGAACGGAGGTTGGCACCGAAGGCCAGACTTGCGAACGAGAGCACACCAAACGCGGCAAGGAGAGCTGGCACGAGAACGTTCCACCGGCCGCCGACAAGATCAGGAAAGGGGTCCGGAAGCGTCAAGAAGACGCCAGCGGCAAGAAGCGCGACTCCAAGGGCTAGCGTGATTAGACCGACCCAGCGAGCTGCGCAGGCACTGACAATTCGAATGCGGCCGATTTGAGCCTCGCGATGAGCGATGAAACGAGCCTCCGCTTGTGCCGTAGCTAGCTTCTCGGCGGCGAGGGCCGCCTCCGCATCAGCACGCTCAGCAGTCAACCGAGCCTCCGCGTCGTGCTCCGCTCGCAGCTTCGCCTGCCGCTCTGCTGCGAGGGCTGCTTCCGTGTCCGCCCTTGCCGCCGCCTGCGCCCGCTCGAGCACTTGAGCAACTGTTCCTTCGGCGAATGGCTCGACATCCCCGAGTGTGGTGTCCATGAGAGCATGGCGAGCCGCCAATGAGAAGCGCAGCAGATTGTAGTCATGTGTGGAGATATCGCCGCGCGTCTCGAGCCGATCGATCTCTTCGAGATATTGTTTCCAGAGGTTGTCCGGCGGGTTCATAGCCGCATAGCAGTCAGCAATAATACACTTACGGGGAAGGTCGGGGGCCCTTAGGGGCTTCTTCAGCCAGACGATTGTAGTGAAGGCGTGATCCAGCAGGCAAAGCGGCACGGTGGTGTCGCGGTACCCTTCGAATTCCTCCCTAAGAAAGCGTCTTGCACCACGCGCCAAGGGTAAGTTTGTGGTTACGAAGATTGCCTGGGAGGATTCAATGCGGGGCTGAAGCTGGCCTTGGCGAATACGATGTATGGCCGTCAACGAGTCGATGTCATGGAAAAGGGCCTCTTCATGCTGATAGTGCACCTCGTCCTGCAAGACCGACGCGAACTTGACCTCGTCTAAACCCAAGGCCTCGGTGTGGGGAGGTTTGCACTTCACTCGTATGTGAAGGGCTCGGAGGGATTGCTCTATGCGGGCGATGGCAAGTTCGATATCACTGGCTGTGTAGCCCGAGTCGATGAAGTGCTGAATGGTCTCGCCAAAAGCGCGCCTGAGGTCGTGCGGGCTGCGGAAGGCGTGGAGCGCAGCATCGAGGACCCTGCGAATCTCATTGAGCGTGTGTTCAAATATCCTGAGACTCGCATTTTGCTCATAGAGAAGACCTATCAGTTCCCGGCAGGGCTCCTGTCTACCTGCACCGGCGAGACCCAAAGCGCGAATAACCCATGTCGTATCAAAGTAGACCTCCAGACGATCGAAACGTCTGCTGATCCCGCCAAGGTCAGGGAAAAGCAGCGCGCTGGCGAGCATGCTTCCTTTGACGACGGTTTCCAAGAACTCGAATCCTTCCGGGTCGCCCTCGTAGGTCTCGACGACGAAGGAACTGACGAAGAAATTCGCATGTGGGACGGTGTCTTCGGGTCGAGAAATCACTCGACCGTCTACCACCGCAGCGAGAACAGCCGACGACCCGGTTTCCAGATTCGCAAGCAGGGCTGCGTCCGCTTCTTCCGGCGTCCACTCAACCTTGAACCGCTTGCGGCAGAACCCAACGAGCTTACGGATTAGAGCCTCGTACTTGCGCAGGACATCGCTTCTTGTCCGTGATAAATCGAGGTTGGCGAGTGCACCCTCGTTACGACGGTAAATCCCTTCCGTGCGTTCAGCAAACCCTCGTCTGGCAGCACGGCGTAGGACGGTGTTCAGAGCACCCTGCGGTATCCTCAGACCGAATTTCTCTGCGACCGCAGTTTGAAGCTCAGGAAGTGAGACTTCGGTGTGGGGAGCGGTCCGGAGGCATTCAGCAATGAAGGGGACGAAATTCTCTATGTAATCCTTGCCTGCGTCCCAATTGACCTTAAGGATTGCGAGGCTAGGGATTACGGGTCCGGACATTCGGGGTCCCCCATACTGCGGCGGGCTGATGCCTGTGCTATTCTATCGCGGATGTCAACGGCGAGGCCAGAGGCGCCGCAGTGAGTGGCCGGATATGAGTTTGGCGAGGCAGGGGCGGGGGGGCGGGTGGCGACCTAAAGGTCGCCCCTACATCTAGCCGCCCAGCTCCGCGAGGCGAGCCTCGGCGTCGCGGACGGCGGAGTGGAAGGCGCCGCGGGCCGCGCCAGAGGCGGGCAGGCATGAGGGAGCACGCTACTCCCCGAGGGCCCCCAGTCTCTCTTCGGCCTCCCGTACCGCCACATGAAACGCCCCTCTCGCCATCAACGACGGCTCCTGGGCTATGCGGGCCTGGAACAGGTCGCGCCAGAGGAGCCAGGCCTCGCGGTTGTCGGGGTCGCCCTTGCGTACGAAGTCGGCGATGTGGCAGGCCATCTGGAGGCCACGCCCGTCGGGGTCGCCGGCGTCGCGGAGGGCGCGGGCACGGGCGAGGAGGGGCTCGGCGCCGCAGACACCCACGAGCTCGCGGGCGATGTCGTGCGAGTGGGCGGGGAGGATGTCGGCGGGGTCGCCGTCGTACCAGCCGCCGTAGAGTCGATAGACGTTGCGGGCGACGAACTCCGGGTGGTCGTAGATGGGCCGGAGCCAGGGCTTATCGGTGGGCGGGTACTCGATCTCACGGAGGATGTCCTCCAGCCACTTGCCCTCGTTCATCCTGGCGACGACCTGGTCGTGGACGGAGCGGAGGAAGGCGGCGGTGGAGGTGAGGGCGTCCTGGATGCGCTCCTCGCCGGCGAGGGCGGGGCCGTGGCCGGGGAGGAGGTGGAGGGGGCGGAGGGCGGCCATCGCCTCGAGGGCCTGGGCCCAGTCGAGGGCGTAGCGCTGGACCTTGTAGGGGTTGCCGGCGTTGGGGGATGACCAGACGAAGGTGTCGCCGGAGCAGAGGACACGGCGGGCGGGGCACCAGACCCACGTCTCGTCGTCCGTCTCACCGCGGGCGTGGTGGAGCTCGAAGCGCTCGCCGTCGACGGTGGTGGTGAGCCCCTGGTTGTACACCTCGTCAGGATAGGTCCAGGGCGCGGTGGTGAAGGGCCTGGAGAACTGGGGCGGGAGGTTGAACTGGACCTGGTTGATGAAGTTGTTCTGCTCGCCAAGGAGGCGGTAGCGGTCGAAGCGGCGGGGGAGGTCCTGGTGGGCGACGATGCGGGGGCGGGGGTAACCGCGGGCGGCGGCGTCGGCAAGCCAGTTCTCGGCGCCGGTGGTGTGGTCGATGTGGCCGTGAGTGTAGACGATCGTCTCGATGGGTGCCTGGGAGTGATTGGAGCGCAGGTCGTCGATGGGGCCGCGGGAGAACCAGGCGGGGGTGGTGTCGACCAGGAGGATGCGGTCGTGGCAGACGAAGGCGGTGGCGTTGCCCTGGTTGGGGA